>NZ_JBSFKO010000006.1:0-357167 GCF_053598575.1 Streptomyces sp. NPDC001100 | reverse complement strand
ATAACCGCTGAAAGCATCTAAGCGGGAAGCCTGCTTCGAGATGAGTGTTCCCACCCCCTTTGAGGGGTTAAGGCTCCCAGTAGACGACTGGGTTGATAGGCCGGATCTGGAAGGCGGGTAACCGCTGGAGGTGACCGGTACTAATAGGCCGAGGGCTTGTCCTCAGTTGCTCGCGTCCACTGTGTTGGTTCTGAAACCACGAACAACCCCATGCCCGGGTCACGGGTGTGGTGCGGTTGATGTGTTTCATAGTGTTTCGGTGGTCATAGCGTGAGGGAAACGCCCGGTTACATTCCGAACCCGGAAGCTAAGCCTTACAGCGCCGATGGTACTGCAGGGGGGACCCTGTGGGAGAGTAGGACGCCGCCGAACAAATATTGCGAAAACCCCTGTACCGGAATCCGGTACGGGGGTTTTCTGCGTTTAAGGGGCTTTGGGAAGAGGTCTGCTTTGTAAAGCAGACCCCCGTATTACAGACGTCCCGCAGCCTTGAGAGCCAGATATGCGTCCGTCAACGCCGGTGCGAGGTCGTCCGGTGTCGCGTCGACGATGGTGACGCCATACCGGCGGAGTTTTTCCGCAGTACGGTCGCGTTCGGTCTGGGCGCGTGCCGCGGCTGCCGCCTCGTAGACCGACTCCGTGGTTCCACGAGCCGTGGCCATTTGCGCGATGTGCGGATCTGCTACGGACGCCACCAGAACCGTATGGCGCTGGGTGAGTTGAGCGAGTACGGGAAGCAGGCCCTCTTCGACGGGGGCCGCGTCGAGGCTTGTCAGCAGGACGATCAGGGAACGGCGGGGTGCTGTGCGGATCGCGGTGGCAGCCAGGCCTCGGGCGTCTGTTTCGACGAGTTCCGGTTCGAGGGTCGCCATCGCGTTGACCAACGAGGGGAGTACGTCGCGTGCCGTGCGGCCCTGGACGAGAGCTCGGACCCGGCGGTCGTAGGCGAGGAGGTCCACGCGATCGCCGGCGCGGGATGCCAGGGCTGCCAGGAGTAGGGCGGCGTCCATCGAGGCGTCGAGGCGGGGGGCGTCGCCGACGCGGCCGGCCGAGGTGCGGCCGGTGTCGAGGACCAGGAGGATGTGGCGGTCGCGTTCCGGGCGCCAAGTGCGTACCGCGACCGTCGTTTGGCGGGCGGTGGCCCGCCAGTCGATGGAGCGGGTGTCGTCGCCGGGGACGTATTCGCGCAGGCTGTCGAATTCGGTGCCCTCGCCGCGGGTCAGCACGCTGGTGCGGCCGTCGAGTTCGCGCAGGCGGGCGAGCTTGGAGGGGAGGTGCTTGCGGCTGGTGAACGGGGGCAGGACGCGTACTGCCCAGGGGGCCAGGTGGGTGCCCTGGCGGGTGAGGAGGCCGAGGGGACCGTAGGAACGGATGGTCACCCGGTCTGCTTGGCGGTCGCCTCGGCGGGTGGGGCGCAGGCGGGTGGTGAGGCGGCGGCGTTCGCCGGGTGGGACCGTAAGGCGATGGCGGGAGGCGGCGATTTCCGTGCCGGGGAGCCAGCTGCTGGGGGGCCAGGCATCGCGGATGCGGGCTCGGAGCAGGCGGCGGGAGGGGTTGGTGACGGTCAGGGTGACGTCGGCGGATTCGCCCAGGCGTACGGATGTGTCGCCCGAGCGGGTAAGGCTCAGGCGGCGTACGGGGGCGGCCAGAGCGAAGTCGCAGGCGCAGGCCACTGCAAGGGGGGCGTTGACGGCCAGGATGCCCGTCCAGCTGGGTTCCCAGATGCCTACGGGGAGGGAGCCCAGGGCTGCGAGGAGGGCGGCGCGGCCAGTGAGGGCCATCAGCGGGGGACCGGGACGTGGGCGAGGATCGCGTTGATGACGGAGTCCGCCGTCACGCCCTCCATCTCGGCCTCGGGGCGCAGTTGGACGCGGTGGCGGAGGGTGGGGAGTGCCAGGGCCTTCACGTCGTCGGGGATGACGTAGTCGCGGCCCGTGAGCCAGGCCCACGCGCGCGAGGTGGCGAGGAGGGCGGTGGCGCCGCGCGGGGACACGCCGAGGGCGAGGGACGGTGATTCGCGGGTGGCGCGGCAGATGTCGACTACGTAGGCGGTGATTTCGGGGGAGATCGTCGTCTTGGCGACCGCCGCGCGGGCTGCTTCCAGGTCGGCCGCGTTCGCCACGGGGCGCAGGCCTGCGGCGTGCAGGTCGCGCGGGTTGAAGCCTTCGGCGTGGCGGGTGAGGACGTCGATCTCGTCCTGGCGGGAGGGGAGCGGGATCGTCAGTTTGAGGAGGAAGCGGTCGAGTTGGGCTTCGGGGAGGGGGTACGTGCCCTCGTACTCGACGGGGTTCTGCGTCGCGGCGACCAGGAAGGGGTCGGGGAGGGGGCGCGGGGTGCCGTCGACCGTGACCTGGCGTTCCTCCATCGCTTCGAGGAGGGACGACTGGGTCTTCGGCGGGGTGCGGTTGATCTCGTCCGCGAGGAGGAGGTTGGTGAAGACCGGGCCGGGCTGGAAGCGGAACTCGGCGGAGCGGGTGTCGTAGACCAGGGAACCGGTGACGTCGCTGGGCATCAGGTCCGGGGTGAACTGGATGCGCTTGGTGTCGAGTTCGAGTGCGGATGCGAGGGCGCGGACGAGCAACGTTTTGGCGACTCCGGGGACTCCTTCCAGTAGGACGTGTCCGCGGCAGAGGAGGGCGACGACGAGGCCGGTTACGGCGGGGTCCTGGCCGACCACGGCTTTGGCGATCTCGGCGCGCAGGGATTCGAGGGAGGCTCGGGCGGCGCCCGGATTCCCCGCAGGCCCGGCGTTGTCAGTGGTCGGGTACATCATGGACGGCGTACCTCTCTTTCGAGGGCGTCGAGTTGGTCGGCGAGTGCGATGAGGGCCGCGTCGTCGCTGGGCGGCGGGCCGAAGAGGAGGGCGTGCAGGGTCTGTCCGTCGCCGTGGAGGTGGGCGGAGAGCGCGGGGAGCAGGGCTTCGGGCGCGTGCGCCTGGGAGACGGGGACGCCTACGAGGGGGGCGAGGCGAGTGCGGGTGGTGGAGCGCAGAGCGGTGGCCGCGCGGTCGCGGGCGTTGGCCTTGCGGTAGAGGCGGGCGCGGCCTTCGACGGTTTCGGAGGCGCGGATCGCCACGGGGAGTCTTTCGGGCACCAGGGGGCCGAGTCGGCGTGCCCGCCAGAGGGCGGCCAGGGCTGCGGCGATGAACAGCTGCAGGGTGCCCCAGAGCCAGCCCGAGGGGAGCAGGTCGAAGAAGCTCTGGCTGCCGGAGTCGGTGGCCGAGGTGTCGGACAGCGAGGGGAGGTACCAGACCAGATGGGGGCGCGAGCCGAGGAGTTGGAGGGCGAGCGAGGCGTTGCCCTGCTTGTCGAGACGCTTGTTGAAGAGGATGTCGGGCGCGCCGATGACGACGGTGTCGCCGCCCCCGGACGCGTCCGGGAGCCTGAGCAGGGTCGCTTGGCCGTCGCTGGGGTAGCACTCGTCGGCGTCGGTGGCCGTGGTCGTGTACCGGTAGTCGCCGGTTTCCGCGTCGCCCGCGCGCTGGGCGGCGGGCATCGAACAGTCGGGGGAGAGCGGCGAGTCGAAGCTGGGCCCCGAGTCCACGGTGACCTTGGGGGCGAGCCGGTTCAGGGACGCGGCGCCGGGTGCGACGAGGACTGTACGGCTTCCGGAGTTCGCGAAGGCCGCGTGCAGGCCGGCCTGTTGGGGCTTGGTCAGCAGGTCCGGGACGGCGACCAGGAGGGTGGTGTCCGGGCCGGCTGCGGCGCGGGCCTGGGCCAGGGTCGAGACCACGCGCGTGGACACGCCCCGGTCGCCGAGGAGTTCGGCGACGGCGCGGCTGCCGTAGGGGTCGGCGGAGCGCGGGTCGAGGTCGCCGTGCCGGGCGTCGGAGCGGATCGCGGCGATCGCGACGGCGGCTGCCATGAGGAGCACGAGCGCGAGGACGATGCCACGCGCGCGGGTCCACACCTGGCGGACGGTGGGCGAGGCCGAGGTGGCGGGAAGCGTGGCCTCCGTGGTCATTCGGCGGCCCCCTGGGTGGTGTGGTGGGCCGTGCTGTGGGCGCTGCTCGTGAGGACGGGCCTGGTCCGTTCCAGGGCGCGGTCGAGTTCGGCGATGCGGCGGTACGACTGCTCGCCGGCGCCGCGTCCGCCGTACGTCACGTCGTCGAAGTGCCCGGCGGCGGCGCGCAGTTCGTCCGTGTGCGACGGGAGTGCGCGGCTGGCTTCCGCGACCGCCTCGTCGGCGGTGCGGCCGGGGCGGACGTCGAGCAGGGCGCGTTCCTCCAGGGAGCGGACGATGGCTCGCATGCGTTCCTGCACGGCCGGGTTCCAGTGTCCCTGGGCGGCGTGTGCCTCGGCGGCCGAGCGGTGTTCGGCGGCGCTTCTGGGGCGGTCGTCGAACAGGGCGGCGGTGGAGGCGGGTTCGCGGCGGGGAGTGCCGAGGCGCCACCACAGGGCGGCCACGACCGCGAGGACGACCAGGACAACGACGATCAGGCCGAGCGTTCCGCCTGGGGTTGCCTCCGATGCCCTGCTGAACAGTTTGTCGACCCAGCGGGAGACGGCGTCCAGGGCTCGTTGCACCAGGCTGGGGTCGTTCTCGTGGTACATCTGCTTGGACAGTTCACGCCGGGCCGCCTCCCGCGCGGGGTCGCGCGGGATCGTCACCGGCGGTTCGTCTCCCGAGAGGGCCGACGACCGTACGACTGTGCCGTGGGCGCGCAGCAGTGCCCTCGTGGCCGATTCGACGGTGTGCGGCAGCGCCGCGGGCACCGCTGTGAGAACTCCCCCCGCCAGGCTCACCGCATCAGCTCCCCGGGGTGGGGCCAGGGGCGGCGGTGCCTTGGTCCTGGACGCCGGCGGCACGGGCCAGGTCGAGGTCGAGGGCCTCGCGGCGGATGCGCTGGTCGATGTACAGGAGCACGGTGACGCCCGCAGTGATCGGGAACGAGATCATGCGGCCGATCACCGAGCCGAGGCCACTGATGATGAGGAACGTCCAGCCGACGTCGCCGGTGCCGTTGACGAGGCCGCTGAGGCCGTCGCCGCTCAGCACACCGGCGATGAAGGCGAACGGGATCACGAGGATGGACGACAGGATGCTCGCGATGATCTGCGCGAGCAGCTGGATGCCGAAGATCCGCCACCAGGAGCCGCGCACCAGCTTCGCGGAGCGGCTCAGCGACTTCACGATGCCCTGCTTCTCCAGCATCAGCGCGGGCGAGGCCAGGGAGAAGCGGATCGCCAGCCAGAGGGTCACGACGCAGCCGATGAGGCCACCGATGACGGCGAGTGCGATGCCCCCGTCCACGGATCCCGTAACGCCCACGATGATGCCGGGCACGGTGGGGACGCCGATCAGGACGATGGCCATGAGGATCAGCAGGCAGATCAGGCCGAACAGCTTGAGCACCTGGGGGCGGGCGTCACGCCAGGCTTCCGTGGCGGTGACCGGCTTGCCGAGGACGGCGCGGCTGGTGACGGCCGTGAGCAGGGCGGTGGCGATCACCGTGCCGATGAGGGCGACCAGGTAGACGACGCCGGTGCTGAGGATGGCCTCGCTCATCGCGCGGGTCACTTCGGAGGCGCTGGCGTTCGGGTCGTCGAGGGCGCTGGTGCTGCTGAAGTCGCTGAAGGCGAAGCCCTGGACGAGGACGACGATGGTCTGCATGACGACCGCGACGGTGAGCGAGATGCCCAGGACCGTGCGCCAGTAGGTGCGCATGGTGGAGACGGCACCGTCGAGGATCTCGCCGACGCCGAGCGGGCGGAGCGGGATCACGCCGGGCTTGGCCGCGGGCGGGGGACCGCCCCAGCCGACTCCCCAGCCGGGAGCGCCGTAGCCGCCGGGCCCGCCGTATCCCCCTGGGCCTCCTGGGCCTCCTGGGCCTCCTGGGCCTCCTGGGCCTGCCGGGCCTCCGGGGTGGCCTCCGCCCCAGCCCGGGCCGGGCGGTGGTGGCGGTGCCTGGCCCGGGGCGCCGGTGGGCGCAGACCACTGGGCGGGTGGCGGCTGCTCCTTGGACCACTGCGGGCCGGTGCCCGACGGGTCCGTGCCGGGCTGGTCCGCGGGCTGTGCGGGGCCGGAGCCGTCGGTCGGCTCGGTGGGACCGGAGGCGTCGGGCTCGGGCCCGTCGGGCGGGGCGGATCCGGGCGAGGCCCAGCCCGGAGTGTCGTTCATCGTCGCTCCTTCACGGTGCCCGTCCGCGGGCGCGGTGGCAGGTTGGCAGCCATCGTGCCATGGGGTGGTCGGCCGGTGACCGGCCGCGGTATGGGCTGGACACCTTCAATTGTCCGCCGGATCCGGGGCAGACTGACCGCATGGCTGATCAGTACGCGCAATCCGGCGAGGACGGCCGGCCGACCGAGATACCCGCGATCCGCTGGGACGAGCCCCCCGAGGGGCCAGTGCTGGTCCTGCTCGACCAGACGAGACTGCCGGCCGAGGAGGTCGAGCTGGTGTGCACGGACGCCTCCGCGCTGGTGGACGCGATCCGCTCGCTGGCGGTGCGCGGGGCGCCGCTGCTCGGCATCGCGGGGGCGTACGGCGTCGCGCTCGCCGCCGCGCGGGGCTTCGACGTGGACGAGGCCGCGGTGGCGCTGGCGGGAGCCCGGCCGACCGCCGTGAACCTCTCCGTCGGCGTGCGCAGGGCGCAGGCCGCGCACCGTGACGCGGTGGCCAAGGGGGCTGGTCCCGAGCAGGCGGCCGGGGCCGCGCTGGCGGCGGCGCGGCGGTTGCACCGGGAGGACGCCGAGGCCAGCGCACGGATGGCCGCACACGGGCTGGCACTGCTGGACGAGCTGCTGCCCGGCGGAGGGCACCGGATTCTGACGCACTGCAACACCGGTGCGCTGGTGTCGGGCGGTGAGGGCACGGCCTTCGCGGTGGCGCTCGCGGCCCACCGGGACGGGCGGCTGCGGCGGCTCTGGGTGGACGAAACGCGTCCATTGCTGCAAGGTGCTCGCCTGACGGCTTATGAGGCGGCGCGCAACGGTATGGCGTACACCTTGCTCACGGACAACGCGGCGGGCTCCTTGTTCGCGGCCGGGGAGGTGGATGCGGTGCTGATCGGGGCTGACCGGATCGCCGCCGACGGTTCGGTGGCGAACAAGGTGGGGAGCTATCCGCTCGCCGTGCTCGCCCGGTACCACCATGTGCCGTTCATCGTGGTGGCGCCGGTGACGACGGTCGATCCGGACACACCGGACGGTGCGTCCATCGAGGTGGAGCAACGCCCCGGGTTCGAAGTGACGGAGATCACGTCACCTCAAGTGACGATGTCGGGAGCGGGAGGCGGGATTCCGGTGGCACCCCTGGGGACTCAGGCCTACAACCCGGCGTTCGACGTGACGCCTCCCGAGCTGGTGACGGCGATCGTCACCGAAGAAGGCGCTGTTTCGCCTGTGACGGCGGAGGCGTTGGCAGAGCTGTGTGACAGGTCACGACAGGTAACGATTTAGTTAATGGGATGATGTCGTTTATGAAGGGACGAGTCCTTGTCGTCGATGACGACACCGCACTGGCCGAGATGCTCGGCATTGTGTTGCGTGGTGAAGGTTTTGAGCCGTCTTTCGTAGCCGACGGCGACAAGGCGCTGGCCGCTTTCCGTGAGAGCAAGCCCGACCTGGTGCTCCTGGACCTGATGCTGCCCGGACGGGACGGTATCGAGGTGTGCCGCCTGATCAGGGCGGAGTCCGGGGTGCCGATCGTGATGCTCACGGCGAAGAGCGACACCGTCGATGTCGTGGTGGGCCTGGAGTCGGGCGCCGACGACTACATCGTGAAGCCGTTCAAGCCGAAGGAGCTGGTCGCCCGGATCCGGGCGCGGCTGCGGAGGTCGGAGGAGCCGGCGCCCGAGCAGCTCGCCATAGGCGATCTGGTCATCGATGTGGCCGGTCACTCCGTGAAGCGGGACGGGCAGTCGATCGCGCTGACGCCGCTGGAGTTCGACCTGCTGGTCGCGCTGGCCCGTAAACCGTGGCAGGTGTTCACGCGTGAGGTGCTCCTGGAGCAGGTCTGGGGCTACCGGCACGCGGCGGACACCCGTCTGGTCAACGTGCATGTCCAGCGGCTGCGTTCCAAGGTCGAGAAGGACCCGGAGCGGCCGGAGATCGTGGTGACCGTCCGTGGCGTCGGTTACAAGGCGGGACCGAGCTGACATGTCCAGGGACAGTGCCGCTTCGGCACCCGGGGGGACCGGGGCCCGCGCGGGGCGGCCTGTCGGCCGGACGGCGGCGGGCTCCCGCTGGGCACGCCTGTTGGAGGGCGGGCTGCTGCAGGGCGGGGTCCAGGGCAGCCCGGTCCTCCGCCTGTTCATGCGCTGGGTGCGCCGGCCGCTGCTGCCGGTCATGCGGCTGTGGCGGCGCAACATCCAGCTCAAGGTCGTCGTCACCACCCTGCTGATGTCGTTGGGCGTCGTCCTGCTGCTGGGCTTCGTCGTCATCGGCCAGGTGCGCAACGGGCTGCTGGACGCCAAGGTGAAGGCCTCGCAGAGCCAGGCCACGGGCGGGTTCGCCGTGGCCAAGCAGCGGGCCGACGAGGCGGCCAGCGGGACCGCGGACGACGGTTCCGCGACCGGCGGCAGCTCCCCGCAGAACGTCATCTCCTGGATGAGCGACCTCGTGTCGTCGCTGTCCAGCGGTGGTCAGGGAGCCTTCGACGTGGTGACACTCCCGGCGGGCGCGGAGAGCGGCGCCGGTCGCAGCCCGCGCGGTTCCGGGTACGTCGACCCGTCCGCCAGCGTGCCCGAAGCCCTGCGCGCCCGCGTCAACGACAACACGTCGGCGGCCCAGAGCTACACCCGGATCATCTACAGCAACGGCAAGGAGTCCCAGCCCGCGCTGGTCGTCGGCAAGCAGGTCAACGACCCGAACAACAACCCGTACCAGCTGTACTACCTCTTCCCGCTCACCCAGGAGGAGAAGTCGCTCAGCCTGGTCAAGGGGACACTGGCGACGGCCGGGCTCTTCGTCGTCGTACTCCTCGGGGCCATCGCCTGGCTCGTGGTGCGGCAGGTCGTCACGCCGGTGCGGATGGCCGCCGGGATCGCCGAGCGGCTGTCCGCCGGGCGTCTCCAGGAGCGGATGAAGGTCACCGGTGAGGACGACATCGCGCGGCTCGGCGAGGCCTTCAACAAGATGGCGCAGAACCTCCAGCTGAAGATCCAGCAGCTGGAGGACCTGTCGCGGATGCAGCGCCGGTTCGTGTCCGACGTGTCGCACGAACTGCGGACGCCGCTGACGACCGTACGCATGGCGGCCGATGTCATCCATGACGCGCGCGTGGACTTCGATCCGATGACCGCGCGGTCGGCCGAACTCCTGGCCGACCAGCTGGACCGGTTCGAGACGCTGCTCGCCGACCTGCTGGAGATCAGCCGCTTCGACGCGGGAGCAGCTGCCCTGGAGGCCGAGCCGATAGACCTCAGGGAGGTCGTACGGCGGGTCATCAGCGGGGCCGAACCGCTCGCCGAGCGCAAGGGCACGCAGATACGCGTCGTCGGCGACCAGCAGCCCGTGGTCGCCGAGGCCGATGCCCGGAGGGTGGAGCGGGTGCTGCGCAACCTCGTCGTCAACGCCGTGGAGCACGGCGAGGGCAAGGACGTCATAGTCAAGCTCGCCACCGCGGGCGGGGCGGTGGCCATCGCGGTGCGCGACTACGGGGTGGGTCTCAAGCCCGGCGAGGCGACCCGGGTGTTCAGCCGCTTCTGGCGGGCGGACCCGGCACGCGCGCGTACCACCGGTGGTACGGGTCTGGGGCTGTCCATCGCCCTGGAGGACGCGCGGCTGCACGGCGGCTGGCTGCAGGCGTGGGGTGAGCCGGGCGGCGGTTCGCAGTTCCGGCTGACGCTGCCGAGGACCGCCGACGAACCGCTGCGGGGCTCGCCGATACCCCTGGAGCCCAAGGACTCACGCCGTAATCGTGGACTCAATGACGCCGGTCTGCCGAGCGGGGGCGGCGACAAGCGGGCGACGGTCCCGATGCAGCCGATGGGTGACCAGAGGCCGCCGATACCCGCGAGGACCCCGATCGCCCCGAGGCTGACCGCCACGACCGCGACAGCCGACCCGACGGCACTGCCCGGCAACGGCGCGCGCGTGGTGCCCCGGCCGACCGGCGGCACACGGCGTCAGGAGGACCGGTCGAGCGCGGACGCGCCTCGGAGCGACACCGCGCGCGGTACGGACCCGGGCGTCGTGCCGGAGGAATCGAACAAGCAGGGGGAGGCATCTCGTGGGCGCTGACCGCGAGGGGGGCGCCCGGCGAAGGCCGGCACGCGCGGCGGCGTACGTCGTGTGTGGTGTCGTAGTGCTGGCGGGATGTGCCTCGATGCCGGACAGCGGGGACCTCCGGGGTGTCGAGTCGACGCCGCGGCAGGACACCCAGGTGCGGGTTTTCGCGATGCCTCCCCGGGAGGACGCGACGCAGGCGGAGATCGTGCAGGGCTTCCTGGAGGCGCTGACCAGCGACGATCCGGACTACAAGACGGCACGCCTGTACCTGACCGCCAAGGCGGCGCGGAACTGGCAGCCGGAGGCGTCCACCACGGTGCTCGCCGACGGGCCGAGCACGGAGGTCGTCCGTCCCGCCGGCGGCCGGGAGGACAGCGACGCCTTCACGTACGCACTGACCGGTGACCGGGTCGCCACGGTGGACTCGCAGCAGGCGTACTCGCCGGCGGACGGCAAGTACAGCCAGCGGGTGCACCTGACCAAGGACGCGAAGAGCGGGCAGTGGCGCATCGACGGGCTGCCCCAGGGCGTCGTCATGGGCAGCTCGGACTTCCAGCGCAACTACATGTCGGTCAACAAGTACTACTTTGCGTCGAACACGACGGCCGGGACGACCTCGCAGCCGATCGCCGTGGCGGACCCCGTGTTCGTACGGCGGCGGGTGGACCCCATGACGCAGATGGTGCGTTCGCTCCTCGACGGGCCCACCAGCTGGCTCGGGCCCGTGGTCAGGTCGAGCTTCCCGACCGGGACGGCCCTGCGCAAGGGGGTCACCTCGCTGACCCCGGACGACCAGAACAAGCTGACCGTGCCGTTGAACCAGAAGGCCTCGCGGGTGGGGCTGGCCCGGTGCAACGAGATGGCGACCCAGATCCTCTACACGCTGCAGACCATGACGCCCACGGTGGACGAGGTCGAGCTGCAGGCCGCCAACGGCGCACAGTTGTGCGTGTACCGCGAGAACAGCGCGGAGTCGCTCGTGGCACGCGGCCCCGTGAACCACCCCGTGTACCTGTACTTCCTCGACGACAAGCACCGGTTGGTACGGATACCCGGCGGCAGCAGGGGCACGCACACCGAGGCGGTGCCGGGTGCCCTGGGCGAGGGAATCAAGCCGCTGGGATCGGTGGCGGTGTCGCGTGACGAGGAGAGCGGGGCCGGGGTCAGTCTCGACGGGAAGTCGCTCTACGTCGGATCGATGGTGTCGGGCGCGTCGCTCGGGGACCCCGTGCTGACCAGCCAGGGCACAACGGCGGACGACCGGCTGACGGCTCCCAGCTGGGACGTGCAGGGCGACCTCTGGGTGGCCGACCGGGATCCGAAGAACCCCCGGTTGCTCCTTCTGCAGAAGGGCGCCGGCCAGCCGATCGCGGTCGACACCCTGGGGCTGGACGGCAGGATCGAGTCGGTCCGGGTGGCGGCCGACGGGGTGCGGATCGCGCTCGTCGTGGAGAAGAACGGCAAGCGCTCCCTCCAGATCGGGCGGATCCAGCGGAGCGGTGCGACCGGGGAGCAGCCGGTGGTCTCGGTCCTCGAACTGCGTTCCGCGACCCCGGACCTGGAGGAGATCACGGCCATGTCGTGGGCCGGGGACAGTCGGCTCGTGGTGGTCGGGCGCGCGCAGGGCGGCGTGCAGCAGATGCGGTACGTCCAGGTCGACGGCTCCACTCCGGAGGGCCCGGCGCCCACAGCCCTGACCGGCGTGAAGGAGATCGCCGCGTCCGAGGACGACAAGCTGCCGCTGGTGGCCTACTCGGAGGACGGGATCGTGCGGCTGCCCACGGGGGCGCAGTGGCAGAAGGTGGTCAAGACGGGGTCGGCGCCGGTTTACCCGGGGTGAGGGTGATCATCGGTCCAACTGGGTTGCGGTGCTTGCCGGTTGACCTGGGGTGAGGAAGCGGGGAACGGCCGTCTTCGGTCGGGCTGAGGCTCGGCAGGAGGCGGCCGTTCGTATGTTCCGGGGTGGGGCGGCACTCATGTGGGGGACGGCTGTCGGCGGTTGCGCGGGGTTGTCCACAGGCAGGCGTCCACCGGTTGTCCACAGGGGTGGCCGGTCGGCGAGGACGTTGGCACAGTGGTGGCCATGCGGGGGTGGTGGCGGGACCTCACGGATCTGGTGCTGCCGGCCGAGTGCGGAGGCTGCGGGACGCCTCGCACGGTGCTCTGCCCGGAGTGCCGTGCCGCCCTGAGCGGGGCCGTACCGAGCCGGGTGCGACCGGTGCCCGAGCCGTCAGGGCTGCCGGCGACGTATGCGGCGGCTCCTTACGCGGACGAGGTGCGCGCGATGCTCCTCGCCCACAAGGAGCGGGGCTCACTGGCCCTCGCGGGGCCACTGGGCGCCGCTCTCGCGGGCGCTGTGCGGACAGGGCTCCGGGAGTGCCGGGTGCGGGGTCACAGGGCCGTGACGGGGCAGGACGGAGTGTTGGCGGGGCAGTGCGGGAGTTCGACGGGACAGGGTGGAGGTTCGGCGGGGCTGGACGGGAACTGGATGCCGGGACTCGGTGAGCTGAGAGAGGAGGGGGATGAGGGCAGCGAGGGTGAATCGGACGACTGGGCCGAGGGGGCGGCAGCGAGGGCGCGGCAGGCACCCGCGGGAGCACGGCGGGCACCTGCGGGGCCACCCGGGCCGGGCGTAGGGGATGCCCCGTTCCGGAGCGGGGTGCAGGCCCCGGTGTTGCTGGTTCCCGTGCCCTCCGCGCGGGGTGTGGTGCGGGCCCGTGGTCATGATCCGGCGCGGCGGATCGCCCTCGCGGCGGCGGGGGAGTTGCGGCGGAGCGGGACGCCGGCCCGGGTGGTGGCCGTGCTGCGGCAGCGGCGGTGGGTGGCCGACCAGTCGGGGCTCAACTCCCGGCAGCGGCTGGACAATCTCGCCGGTGCCCTGGAGGTGGTCGCGGGTGGTGCCGGGTTGCTGGTCGGCGGTCCGGTCGTGCTTGTCGACGACCTGATGACGACGGGGGCCTCGTTGTGGGAGGCGGCGCGTGCCGTGCGTGAGGGGATCACCCGCGATGGACGGGGAGGAGCAGTTGGAGCAACTACGGCTGTGTACGCGGGTGTGTCCCGGGAAGGCAGAGGGGAACAGATGCAGGCAGCAAAGGAGAAGGGGAGCCACATGGCACTCAGTGCACCGGGAATCGTGGGTGTGAACGGCCCCGGTGACCTGATCTGTGCAGCCGTGATCGCGGCGTCGCCGGATTCCTTCGAAATAAACCGGAACTGACTGCAAACTTGCGTCGTTGCAGGTAATGACAGGACCAATTCACCTGAACGGAGGTACGCCGCGGTAGAGGGTGACGACATCCGTCCGGGCGAGATATGTTCGGTTGTGAGAGAAAGGCGCAGGCCGCACCTCTCCTATCCGAATGCCGTGCTGCGGGTTTTCTGCAATCACCCGTGGCCATGGGGTGGAGATCTTGCCCATGGGGGAGGAGGAGGTGGAAGTCACCGAGTCCGAGGTTCCGGGGTGACCGGGGCCTGGTGCAAAAGGGAGACGCTCCGCAGCGAAGCGGAGTGATCCGGGAACGGAGTTCTGCGTGGACATCGTCGTCAAGGGCCGCAAGACCGAGGTGCCCGAGCGGTTCCGCAAGCACGTGGCCGAGAAGCTGAAGCTGGAGAAGATCCAGAAGCTCGACGGCAAGGTGATCAGCCTCGACGTCGAGGTGTCCAAGGAGCCCAACCCCCGACAGGCCGACCGTTGCGACCGGGTGGAGATCACGCTCCGCTCCCGCGGTCCGGTGATCCGGGCGGAGGCATCGGCCAACGATCCGTACGCGGCGCTCGACCTCGCGGCGGAGAAACTGGATGCCCGGCTGCGCAAGCAGCACGACAAGCGTCACACGCGCCGTGGTGCCCGTCGCCTCACTGCCGCCGAGGTCCCCGACCACGTCCCGGGCGCGGCGACGCTCAACGGCAACGGCCACGCCGCCCCCGACGAGCAGTCGGACGGTGTGCCCACCAAGAAGATCGGCTCGCTGGAAGTGAAGGGCGAAGGCCCCCTCATCGTCCGCGAGAAGACCCACGTCGCCTCTCCGATGTCCCTCGACCAGGCCCTCTACGAGATGGAACTGGTCGGACACGACTTCTACCTGTTCGTCGACTCCGAGACCAAGGAACCGAGTGTCGTCTACCGACGGCACGCCTACGACTACGGCGTCATCCACCTCAGCACGGACCCGATGGTCACCCAGGCGCAACCGCCGGCGGCGGGCGGCACGCTGGGCGGCTGACCCACCCGGCGACAGCTGAGCCGGTGCCCCTGGAGCGCGTGTGCGCCCCCAGGGGCACCGGTGTGCGACCACTTCGCGCCCCGCTCCGTGACCGCACTGTCGTCCGGGCATGGAATCATGGCCGCACAGGGCCCAACCGGTGGGCCGCTGCCTTGGGTTGGCGATGGCGCAGGACCACAGGCCACAGCCTTCAGGGGGAGGAACGATGGCGGACAGCTTCGGACCGATGCATGTCGAGGATGCCGATGGCGTCGTCGCCATGGGCCCGGAAGCGGGCTCGACACGCAAGGAGCCGATCAGAGTCCTTGTCGTGGACGACCACGCCCTCTTCCGCCGAGGCCTGGAGATCGTGCTGGCGGCCGAGGAGGACATCCAGGTCGTCGGCGAGGCGGGCGACGGCGCCGAGGCCGTGGACAAGGCCGCGGACCTGCTGCCGGACATCGTCCTGATGGACGTACGGATGCCGAAGCGGGGCGGGATCGAGGCATGCACCTCCATCAAGGAGGTGGCACCCAGCGCGAAGATCATCATGCTGACGATCAGCGACGAAGAGGCCGATCTCTACGACGCGATCAAGGCGGGCGCGACGGGATATCTCCTCAAGGAGATCTCGACCGACGAGGTGGCCACCGCCATTCGCGCAGTGGCCGACGGGCAGTCGCAGATCAGCCCCTCCATGGCGTCGAAGCTGCTCACCGAGTTCAAGTCGATGATCCAGCGCACCGACGAGCGCCGATTGGTGCCGGCGCCGCGGCTCACCGATCGTGAGCTGGAGGTTCTCAAACTCGTCGCCACCGGGATGAACAACCGCGATATCGCCAAGCAGTTGTTCATCTCCGAGAACACCGTGAAGAACCATGTGCGCAACATCCTGGAGAAGCTGCAGCTGCACTCCAGGATGGAGGCCGTCGTCTACGCGATGCGGGAGAAGATCCTCGAAATCCGGTGACCCTCACGCCAGCAGGCGCAGGAGCTCTCCGGCGAGGGGCGCGCGCAGTTCGGGGGCGTCGACCCGCTCCACGCGTACGTCCGTGCAGTCCACCCAGCTCGCGGCTTCGACCAGGGCCTGCGCCACGGACGGGACGGCCTTCGCGCCGTCCAGGGTGACCTGCTTGGCCACCAGGGTGCGGCCCTCCCGCGCCGGGTCCACGCGGCCGACCAACTGGCCGCCGGCGAGGACCGGCATCGCGAAGTAGCCGTGGATCCGCTTCGGTTTGGGGACGTAGGCCTCAAGGCGGTGGGTGAAGCCGAAGATCCGCTCCGTGCGTGCCCGCTCCCAGATCAGGGAGTCGAACGGGGACAGGAGCGTGGTGCGGTGGCGACCGCGCGGGGCGGTCTCCAGGGCCGCGGGGTCGGCCCAGGCAGGCTTGCCCCAGCCCTCCACCGTGACCGGGACCAGGCCCGAGTCGGCGATCACCGCGTCGACCTGCTCGCCCTTGAGGCGGTGGTAGTCGGCGATGTCCGCGCGGGTGCCGACGCCCAGTGACTGGCCGGCCAGCCGGACCAGACGGCGGAGGCACTCGGTGTCATCCAGCTCGTCGTGCAGCAGCCGATCCGGGATCGCGCGCTCCGCGAGGTCGTACACCCGCTTCCAGCCGCGGCGCTCCACGCACACCACCTCGCCGTACATGAGCGCGCGCTCCACGGCGACCTTGGCGCCGGACCAGTCCCACCACTCGCTGGTGCGCTTGGCGCCGCCCAACTCGGTGGAGGTGAGGGGGCCTTCGGCGCGGAGCTGCTTGATCACCTGGTCGTAGGTGCCGTCCGGGAGGTCGTGGTTCCAGTGCGGCCGGCCGCGGTAGGCGCGGCGGCGGAAGGCGAAGTGGGGCCACTCCTCGACGGGGAGGATGCAGGCCGCGTGGGACCAGTACTCGAAGGCGTGCGTCTGGGTCCAGTACGCGTCCTCGACAGTCCTGCGGGGGACGGCGCCGAGGCGGGCGTACGGGATGAGTTCGTGGGAGCGGGCGAGGACCGAGATGGTGTCGAGCTGGACCGCGCCGAGATGGCGGAGCACGCCGCGCACACCCGCGCGGCGGTCGGGGGCGCCGAGGAAACCCTGTGCGCGCAGGGCGATGCGGCGGGCGTCGGCTGCCGACAGGTCGGTCGTGGGGCGCGGGGCACTCGTCATGTCTCCGCACGATAGAGGGTGCCACTGACAGCCCGCGCTGACCTGCGGATCTACCGCTCTACGACTGGCCGGGCAGGTACGGCGCGGTCGAGGGCAGGCCCAGGTCCGACGGGAGCAGGGAGGCGACCCAGCAGTCCCGTCGTACGCCCTTGTTGTTGATCGCGGAGCGGAGCGTGCCCTCGATGGTGAAGCCGGCGTGTTCGGCGACCGCGCGGGAGCCCTTGTTGCCGACCTCCGCGCGCCATTCCACGCGGTCGATCGAGAGCCGGGTGAAGGCCCAGCGGGAGACGGCGACGGTGGCCTCCGTGATGTAGCCGTTGCCCCGGTACTGCTTGGTGGCCCAGAAGCCGACCTCGCCGACGCCCAGGGAGCGCATCGTGATGCCGAGCATGCCGACGAGCTCCCCTTCGGGGAGAAAGACACCGAAGGTGAACATCGAACAGTTCGCCCAGCCCTCGGGGACCAGCTGCTCGGTGAAACTCCGCGCGTGCTCCGGGAGGTAGGGCGAAGGGATCGTCGTCCAGCGCTGGATATCCGGATCCTGGGCCGCGGAGTACACGACATCGGTGTCCTGCGGGCCGACGCTGCGCAGGAGGAGGCGGTCGGTCGTGAGCGTGACGGGTTCCATCGGCCGATTCTGCTCGGAGGCGCACAAAGGCGCCATGCTTTTGCGCTGCGTGAGCGGGTGATCACATTTCGCGCAATTCCTCGGAGTGGCACGGCACCATCGGCGACTCCCGGCCGTTGTCCCCTTTGAAGCGTTTTTGAAGTAGTGGACGGTCGGCGTCCCCGGCAGGCTCCCGGCGTGGCGGGGTCCTCGCATACGATGGCCGTTGCTCAGCCATGTCATTGGAAACCGACCGTCCCAGGCCCGACCGGCAAGGAGACCAACCCCCGTGTCCGTCCTCTCGAAGATCATGCGTGCAGGCGAAGGCAAGATCCTGCGCAAGCTGCACCGCATCGCGGACCAGGTCAACTCCATCGAAGAGGACTTCGTCGACCTCTCCGACGCCGAGCTGAAGGCCCTCACCGAGGAGTACAAGCAGCGCTACGCCGATGGTGAGACCCTGGACGACCTGCTGCCCGAGGCGTTCGCCACCGTGCGCGAGGCCGCCAAGCGCGTCCTCGGCCAGCGCCACTACGACGTGCAGATGATGGGCGGCGCGGCCCTGCATCTCGGCTACGTCGCCGAGATGAAGACCGGCGAGGGCAAGACCCTGGTCGGCACCCTGCCCGCGTATCTGAACGCCCTCTCCGGGGACGGCGTCCACCTCATCACGGTCAACGACTACCTGGCCGAGCGCGACTCCGAGATGATGGGGCGCGTCCACAAGTTCCTGGGCCTGGAGGTCGGCTGCATCCTGGCCAACATGACCCCGGCCCAGCGCCGCGAGCAGTACGCGTGCGACATCACGTACGGCACGAACAACGAGTTCGGCTTCGACTACCTGCGCGACAACATGGCGTGGTCGAAGGACGAACTGGTGCAGCGCGGCCACAACTTCGCGATCGTCGACGAGGTCGACTCGATCCTCATCGACGAGGCCCGTACGCCGCTGATCATCTCCGGCCCGGCCGACCAGGCCACCAAGTGGTACGGCGACTTCGCCAAGCTGGTCACCCGCCTGAAGAAGGGCGAGGCCGGCAACCCGCTCAAGGGCCTGGAGGAGACGGGCGACTACGACGTCGACGAGAAGAAGCGCACGGTCGCCATCCACGAGGGCGGCGTCTCCAAGGTCGAGGACTGGCTGGGCATCGACAACCTCTACGAGTCGGTGAACACCCCTCTGGTGGGCTACCTGAACAACGCCATCAAGGCCAAGGAGCTCTTCAAGAAGGACAAGGACTACGTCGTCATCGACGGCGAGGTCATGATCGTCGACGAGCACACCGGCCGTATCCTCGCGGGTCGTCGCTACAACGAGGGCATGCACCAGGCGATCGAGGCGAAGGAAGGGGTGGACATCAAGGACGAGAACCAGACGCTCGCCACGATCACCCTGCAGAACTTCTTCCGCCTCTACAGCAAGCTCTCCGGCATGACCGGTACGGCGATGACCGAGGCCGCCGAGTTCCACCAGATCTACAAGCTCGGCGTCGTCCCGATCCCGACCAACCGGCCGATGGTCCGCAAGGACCAGTCCGACCTGATCTACCGCACCGAGGTCGCGAAGTTCGAGGCGGTCGTCGACGACATCGCCGAGAAGCACGAGAAGGGGCAGCCGATCCTCGTCGGTACGACGTCGGTCGAGAAGTCCGAGTACCTCTCGCAGCAGCTCGCCAAGCGCGGCATCCAGCACGAGGTGCTGAACGCCAAGCAGCACGACCGTGAGGCGCCGATCATCGCCCAGGCCGGCCGCAAGGGCGCCGTGACGGTCGCCACCAACATGGCCGGCCGCGGTACGGACATCAAGCTCGGCGGCAACCCCGACGACCTCGCCGAGGCGGAGCTGCGGCAGCGCGGCCTCGACCCCGAGGAGCACATCGAGGAGTGGGCCCAGGCCCTGCCTGCCGCCCTGGAGAACGCCGAGCAGGCGGTCAAGGACGAGTTCGAGGAGGTCAAGGACCTCGGCGGCCTCTACGTCCTCGGCACCGAGCGGCACGAGTCGCGTCGTATCGACAACCAGCTGCGCGGTCGTTCCGGCCGTCAGGGCGACCCGGGCGAGTCCCGTTTCTACCTCTCCCTCGGCGACGACCTGATGCGGCTGTTCAAGGCCCAGATGGTCGAGCGCGTGATGTCCATGGCGAACGTCCCGGACGACGTGCCGATCGAGAACAAGATGGTCACGCGCGCGATCGCGTCCGCCCAGTCGCAGGTCGAGCAGCAGAACTTCGAGACCCGCAAGAACGTCCTCAAGTACGACGAGGTCCTCAACCGGCAGCGCGAGGTCATCTACGGCGAGCGCCGCCGCGTCCTGGAGGGCGAGGACCTCCAGGACCAGGTCGTGCACTTCATGGACGACACGATCGACGCGTACATCACCGCGGAGACCACCGAGGGCTTCCCGGAGGACTGGGACCTCGACCGGCTGTGGGGCGCGTTCAAGCAGCTCTACCCGGTGAAGGTCACCGTGGAGGAGCTGGAGGAGGCGGCCGGGGACCGGGCCGGTCTGACCGCCGAGTTCATCTCCGAGTCCATCAAGGACGACATCCACGAGCAGTACTCGGGCCGCGAGGAGCAGCTCGGCTCCGAGATCATGCGTGAGCTGGAGCGCCGGGTCGTGCTCTCGGTCCTGGACCGCAAGTGGCGCGAGCACCTCTACGAGATGGACTACCTCCAGGAGGGCATCGGCCTGCGCGCGATGGCCCAGAAGGACCCCCTGGTCGAGTACCAGCGCGAGGGCTTCGACATGTTCACCGCCATGATGGACGGCATCAAGGAGGAGTCCGTCGGCTACCTGTTCAACCTGGAGGTCCAGGTCGAGCAGCAGGTCGAGGAGGTCCCCGTGGAGGACGCGCAGCCGACCTCCCTCGACAAGGAGGACACGGTTCCCGCGCAGGCGAGCGCCCGCCCCGAGATCCGCGCCAAGGGGCTCGACGCTCCGCAGCGGCCGGACCGGCTGCACTTCTCCGCGCCCAGCGTGGACGGCGAGGGCGGCATCGTCGAGGGCGACTTCACCAGCGACGACGAGCCGGTGCGCTCCGAGGCGGACGGCCTCACGCGCGCGGAGCGCCGCAAGCAGGGGCGCCGGGGCAGCCGCCGCAAGAAGTGACGGTCGCTCCGCGCGGGCGGGCGGCGAGGCGCGACAGACGCCCCTGAACGAGGGGCGGAGTCCGTCGGGGCCGCTCCCCGTGGAGAGACCTTGAAGGGCCGGGCATCGTAAAGGTGCCCGGCCCTTCGGCGTGCGTGCCAGGCGGATGAGATGCGGGGGCGCGGGAGCGCGGTGGGTGCGACCGGTGCGGCGGGTGGCTGCCCTGCCCTCGGCTCCGGGCCGGGTGCGGTGGGTGCGACCGGCCCGGCGGGCGGTCGCCCTGTTCCCGGCCCGGGCGGCCACTCTGCCCTCGGCCCCGGGTCGCCGTCGGCTGCCGCAAGCCCCGGTCCGCCGTCAGCCCTCCTCAGTCCTCGTCCGGGCTGCGCGGAGCGCGAGGTCCGCCCAGTTCCACCGCCGTGCAGCGCCAGCGGAGGTCCGTGCCCCGTTCCAGCCGGAAGGCCATCGCCCGCACCTGGTCACCGGCGCTGATCCGGGCGAAGGCCTCCACGGCGCCGGGGCGGGCTACGTAGTAGCCGATGTCGCGGACCACCGGGCGAGTGCCCCGGGTGGCACGCAGGGGGCCGTGTTCGGCGAGCCGGATCAGTTCGTCGTAGGCGCGGCCAGCGGTGTGCCGGAGCATCCAGTGGACGGGCCGCTGGCCGCTCAGCACGGCGAGGAGGCGGTCGGCGAAGAGATCGGTGGGGCGGGGCTGCGGAACGCGGCCGGGTGCGGCCTGGGCGGGCACGGTGCGGCCTGCGGCGGGAGGCGTGGCAGGGGCTGTGCTGCGGCCTGGCGCCGGTGCGAGAGCCGTCGGGGCCGAGCCCCGGTCGGACGTGGCTGTGGGTGTCGTACGGGCTGCGCCCCGGCCTGTTGAGCCCGCGGCCGACGTACGGAGGCTGCGGCCCGGAGCGGCCGGTGGGCGACCGTCCCCGGAGGGCGTGCGGGTCGCGCTCCGGCCTGTCGTCGCGGAGGAGGAGGCAGTGCGGGCCACCGGGGTCGCGTCGTGGGCCGCCTCGGTTCCGGGCGCCGCGAGACGTGGGTCCCTGACGGTGTCCGCCGCGATCGTCAGGGCGTCGCCGGTCGTCGTACGGGACGCACCCCCGCCCTGTCCGCGCGGCGAAGCTGTGCCCGGGCGGCGTGGGTCGCGGCGGGTCGGGGGGCGGGTCGGGGTGTGCTGGGCGGTCCTGGTCATGACCTTGTGCATGGGGGTCCCCGTGTGGTCGGCCCGGTATGTACCGGGAAGTAACTTGCTGCTTGGGGATCTTGTACGGGGCCGTGGACGGGGGTGGCAAGGACGGTGAGGGGCGGGTCGGAGGGGCCGGATTGTTCACTTATCCGAGTGATCAGTGGGCCTCCGGGCCCGTCAGCGCGGGGGCGCCCCGGGTGAATTTCCGGCGTGGGGTGGACGCCCCCAGTGGTGCGGGTGGGGACTCGATGGGGGACGCGCGCACGTATCCTGGAGGCCCTTCCGGAGGCAGGGCACCGTCCTCCGCGAGGCACTCTCCGACTACGAAAGCGGCCAGCCATGCGTGTCTACGTCCCCCTGACCCTCCCCGGTCTCGCCGAGGCGTACAAGACGGGTGAGCTGGGGACGGGACCCTTCGTCGCGTACGCCGTCACACCCGCGCTGCGCGAGTGGTATCTCTCCGACGACATCGAGGAGTTGGAGTACGCGGCGCTGAACCGGGCCGCGCTGGCCTCGCTGCGGCTGCTGGCGGCCGACGCCCACGCGCCGCGGCGGCGGGTCGTGGTCGCCGTCGACGTACCCGACGGCACGGCGCACGCCGACCCCGACCGCGGACTCGACCCGGCGGCGCTCGGCGAGGTGCGGGTGAGCGGAACGGTGGCGCTGGCCAAGGCGGCGGCCGTGCACGTGGATCTGGGGGACGCGGAGAACGACGTGAGCGCCGCGGCCGACGCGCTCGCGGCGGCGGATCGCGGGGACGACGACGCGCAGTTCGTCGTGGACGGGGCCGAGGACCACGAGCTGCTCTGGTACGCGACGCAGGAGATCCCGAACCTCGTCGGGCTCGCCGACTGAGTCCGTCCAGGGGCGGTCAGCCAGCCGCATATGGCTGTTGACCTGCGGTTATCTTGATTGTCAGTGGCGGCGGGTACGTTTTTGGCATGGGGATGCAAGCAAACGCGCACATCGTCTGGGACTGGAACGGCACGCTGTTCCACGACAATGACGCGATCATCGGGGCGACGAACGCCGCGTTCGCCGAGCTGGGGCTCAGGGCGATCACGATGGATGAGTACCGGACGCTGTACTGCGTGCCGGTGCCGAAGTTCTACGAGCGGCTGCTGGGGCGGCTGCCCACCGACGCCGAGTGGGAGGTCATGGACGACACCTTCCACCGGTACTACGCCGAGCACCGGGTCGTCTGCGGGCTGACCGAGGGCGCGGCAGACCTGCTCGCGGGCTGGCGGACGGCGGGGCGCAGCCAGTCGATCCTGAGCATGTACGTCCATGACGAACTCGTCCCGCTGGTGCGGGAGTTCGGGATAGAGCCGCACTTCATACGGGTCGACGGGCGCACCGGCCCCTCCGGCGGTAGCAAGGCCGAGCACATGGTGCGGCACCTCGAAGCGCTGGCCGACGTGGACCCCGCGCGCACGGTGGTGATCGGCGACGCGGCCGACGACGCCGTGGCCGCTCTGCACGTGGGGGCGCGGGCGGTGCTGTACACCGGCGGTTCGCACAGCCGGGCCAGCCTCGAAGTGGTCGGCGTGCCCGTGGTGGACTCGCTGGCGGAGGCCGTCACGGAGGCGGAGCGACTGGCGGCGGCCTGAGCCGTGACCTGCCGGCCGGTGTGACGGAACGCCGCGACGCCCGGGAACGGCGCGACGCCCCACGGTGCATGCTGCCTCACGGGGCCGAGGGCACCGCGCCTCACGGGGGCACGGTGCCTCACAGGCCACCGCTGCTCAAGGACACCGCTGCTCAAGGACACCGGTACCTCAATGGCCGCCGCGCGCCCGAGCTCACGTCACCGGCGCCTTCGCCCGCAGCACCGTGAGGAACTCCCGCATCCAGCTGGAGTGATCCGGCCAGGCACGGGCGGAGACCAGCGTGCCGTCGACGACGGTCTCGGCGTCCTGGAAGGTCGCGCCGGCGGACTGCATGTCGAGTTCGAGGGCGGGGTAGGCCGTGACGCGCCGGCCGCGCAGGCCGTCGATCGCGGCGGTGAGCAGGGGGCCGTGGCAGATCTGGGCCACGGGCTTGTCCGTGTCGAAGAAGGACTTGAGGATCTTGCGGAGTTCGGGATCGTTGCGGAGGTACTCGGGGGCCCGGCCGCCCGGGATGACGAGGGCCGCGTACTGGCCGGGGTCGACCTCGGAGAAGGCGAGATCGGCGGGCCAGGTGTAGCCGGGCTTCTCGGTGTACGTGTCGAAGCCGGGTTCGAAGTCGTGGACGACGAAACGGAGCTGCTTGCGCTCGGGGGCCGCGATATGGACGTCGTAGCCCTCCTCGCGCAGGCGCTGGTAGGGGTAGAGGACCTCCAGCGACTCCGCTGCGTCGCCGGTGACGATGAGGATCTTCGCTGTCATGTCGGTGCGCTCCTCCGTGGCCGTGGCGGGTGTCTTCGCCGGGCGCCGTGGACCCGAGAGCCCGGAGGTCCAGGAGCCCGGAAGCTCTGGAGCCCAACGGCTCATGAGCAACGTCCCGCGCGCCGGAGCGCTTGCCAAGGGCCCTCGTCGCGCGGACGCCGACACCGTCCCGACTGCCCGTGAATACGACGATTTCACTCTCTACGCCCCTGTGCACAACGTCAAAGTTCCACCCTCTGTTTTGTACACAACCGGCTCATGACGAGCCCCCGGTGAGGAGCGATAGCCTTGTGGCGTGATCAGCGCGATATTTCGCGGGGGCATCGTCGCCCCTGCTCCGCGCCCGGCGACCACGGACGACATCCGTGACCGGGCGGCGGTCGCTGGTCCCAGGGCCTGTCTCACAGGTCCGCGCGGGCGGGACGGAGCTCCAAGGGCTCCCAGGACGCCGTGCACACCCCGGGTACCGGCGCTGCAGAGAGCAGTGTCACACCCTTCGGGCGTGCCGAAAATGGCTGATAACCCACCGCTCATCTCACCTTGCGGCATAGCGTCTGAGCAGACCGGACACCCCGGGCCGTGGCGTCGAGCCGCAGGGGAAGACATCGAACTTCCTTCTACGTCACGCAACGGCGCGCGACAGGAGCCAGAGGACAATGCAGACCAAGCTGGACGAAGCCAAGGCCGAGCTGCTCGAACGGGCTGCCCGGGTAGCTGAGAACAGCCCGGTCGGGGGGCACCTACCGACCGGGAAGACGGACGAGGGCACCCCGGACCGGGACACCGTGCTCGCGTTCCTCCAGCGCTACTACCTGCACACCGCCCCGGAGGACCTCGCCGACCGCGACCCGGTCGACGTCTTCGGCGCCGCCTACTCCCACTACCGGCTGGCCGAGACCCGCCCCCAGGGCACGGCGAACGTGCGGGTGCACACCCCGACGGTCGAGGAGAACGGCTGGACGTGCAGCCACACCGTCGTCGAGGTCGTCACCGACGACATGCCCTTCCTCGTCGACTCCGTGACCAACGAACTGACCCGCCAGGGCCGGGGCATCCACGTCGTGATCCACCCGCAGGTCGTCGTCCGCCGCGACCTCACCGGCAAGCTCATCGAGGTGCTCACCGCTCCGCCCACCGGCGAGCTGCCGCACGACACGCACACCGAGTCCTGGATCCACGTCCAGATCGACCGCGAGACCGATCGCGCCGACCTGAAGCAGATCACCGCCGACCTGCTGCGCGTCCTGTCCGACGTCCGCGAGGCCGTCGAGGACTGGGAGAAGATGCGCGACCTGGCGCTGCGGATGGCCGACGAGCTGCCCGCCGAGCCGACCGCCTCCGACCTGCCCTCCAGCGAGGTCGGCGAGGCCCGCGAGTTGCTGCGCTGGCTGGCCGCCGACCACTTCACCTTCCTCGGCTACCGCGAGTACCAGCTCCGCCAGGACGACTCGCTGGCCGCGGTCCCCGGCACCGGCCTCGGCATCCTGCGCTCCGACCCGCTCCACGCCGGCGAGGACCACCACCCGGTGAGCCCGTCCTTCGAGCGGCTCCCGGCCGACGCCCGCGCCAAGGCCCGCGAGCACAAGCTCCTCGTCCTGACCAAGGCCAACAGCCGTTCCACGGTGCACCGGCCGTCGTACCTCGACTACGTGGGCGTGAAGAAGTTCGACGAGAACGGCGAGGTCGTCGGCGAGCGCCGCTTCCTGGGCCTGTTCTCCTCCGCCGCCTACACCGAGTCCGTCCGCCGGGTTCCGGTGATCCGGCGCACGGTCGACGAGGTGCTGGAGGGCGCCGGCTTCTCGCCCAACAGCCACGACGGGCGCGACCTGCTGCAGATCCTGGAGACGTACCCGCGCGACGAGCTGTTCCAGACCCCGGTCGACGAACTCCGCTCGATCGTCACGTCCGTGCTCTACCTCCAGGAACGCCGCCGGCTGCGCCTCTACCTGCGCCAGGACGAGTACGGCCGCTACTACTCGGCCCTCGTATACCTCCCGCGCGACCGCTACACCACGGGCGTACGCCTCCGAATCATCGACATCCTCAAAGAGGAACTCGACGGCACCAGCGTCGACTTCACCGCCTGGAACACCGAGTCGATCCTCTCCCGGCTGCACTTCGTGGTCCGCGTCCCGCAGGGCACCGAACTGCCCGAGCTGTCCGACGCCGACAAGGACCGCATCGAGGCCCGCCTCGTGGAGGCCGCCCGCTCCTGGGCCGACGGTTTCGGCGAGGCGCTGAACGCCGAGTGCGGCGAGGAGCGCGCGGCCGAACTCATCCGCCGTTACGGCAACGCCTTCCCCGAGGGCTACAAGGCCGACCACAACCCGCGCGCCGCCGTCGCCGACCTGGTCCACCTGGAACAGCTCACCGAGGAGCAGGCCTTCGCGCTCAGCCTCTACGAACCGGTGGGCGCCGCCCCCGACGAGCGCCGCTTCAAGATCTACCGCAAGGGCGAGTCGGTCTCCCTCTCCGCCGTCCTGCCGGTCCTCAGCCGCCTCGGCGTCGAGGTCGTCGACGAGCGGCCGTACGAACTGCGCTGCTCGGACCGTACGACGGCGTGGATCTACGACTTCGGGCTGCGGATGCCCAAGTCGCAGAACGGGAACGGGGACTACCTCGGCGACGACGGCCGCGAGCGGTTCCAGGAGGCGTTCGCCGCGACCTGGACCGGGCAGGCGGAGAACGACGGCTTCAACGCGCTGGTGCTGAGCGCCGGGATCGACTGGCGGCAGGCGATGGTGCTGCGGGCGTACGCCAAGTACCTGCGGCAGGCCGGTTCGACCTTCAGCCAGGACTACATGGAGGACACCCTCCGCAACAACGTCCACACCACGCGGCTGCTCGTCTCCCTGTTCGAGGCGCGGATGTCGCCGGACCGGCAGCGCGCCGGACGCGAGATCGTGGACGCCCTCCTCGAAGAGGTCGACGCGGCGCTCGACCAGGTGGCGAGCCTCGACGAGGACCGCATCCTGCGCTCCTTCCTGACCGTCATCAAGGCGACCCTGCGCACCAACTTCTTCCAGGAGGCACGCGGCGGGCACGCGCACGCGTACGTCTCGATGAAGTTCGACCCGCAGGCCATCCCGGACCTGCCCGCACCGCGGCCGGCGTACGAGATCTGGGTGTACTCGCCGCGCGTCGAGGGCGTGCACCTGCGCTTCGGCAAGGTCGCGCGCGGCGGGCTGCGCTGGTCGGACCGGCGGGAGGACTTCCGTACGGAGATCCTCGGGCTGGTCAAGGCGCAGATGGTGAAGAACACCGTCATCGTGCCGGTCGGCGCCAAGGGCGGCTTCGTCGCCAAGCAGCTCCCGGACCCGAGCGTGGACCGGGACGCGTGGCTGGCCGAGGGCATCGCCAGCTACAAGATGTTCATCTCGGCCCTGCTCGACATCACCGACAACCTGGTGGCCGGCGAGGTCGTCCCCCCGGCGGACGTCGTCCGGCACGACGAGGACGACACCTACCTGGTGGTCGCCGCCGACAAGGGCACCGCGACCTTCTCGGACATCGCCAACGGGGTCGCCGAGAGCTACAACTTCTGGCTCGGCGACGCCTTCGCCTCCGGCGGCAGCGCGGGCTACGACCACAAGAAGATGGGCATCACCGCGCGCGGCGCCTGGGAGTCCGTCAAGCGGCACTTCCGGGAGCTGGGCGTCGACACCCAGAGCGAGGACTTCACGGTCGTCGGCGTCGGTGACATGTCCGGTGACGTGTTCGGCAACGGCATGCTGCTCAGCGAGCACATCCGCCTGGTCGCCGCCTTCGACCACCGGCACATCTTCCTCGACCCCACCCCGGACGCGGCCGTCTCGTACGCCGAGCGGCGCCGCATGTTCGAGCTGCCGCGCTCCAGCTGGGCCGACTACAACACCGACCTGCTGTCGGCCGGCGGCGGCGTCTACCCCCGTACGGCCAAGGCGATCCCCGTCAACGCACACGTCCGCGAGGCCCTCGGCATCGAGGACAAGGTCGCCAAGATGACGCCGGCAGACCTGATGAAGGCGATCCTCAAGTCGCAGGTCGACCTGTTGTGGAACGGTGGCATCGGGACGTACGTCAAGGCCAGCACCGAGTCCCACGCGGACGTCGGCGACAAGGCCAACGACGCGATCCGCGTCGACGGCGCCGACCTGCGTGTCAAGGTCGTCGGCGAAGGCGGCAACCTGGGCCTGACCCAGCTCGGCCGGATCGAGTTCGCCCAGCAGGGTGGCAAGATCAACACGGACGCGATCGACAACAGCGCGGGCGTGGACACCTCCGACCACGAGGTGAACATCAAGATCCTGCTCAACGGCCTGGTCACCGACGGCGACATGACCGTCAAGCAGCGCAACAAGATCCTCGCCGAGATGACCGACGAGGTCGGCGCGCTCGTCCTGCGCAACAACTACGCGCAGAACACCGCGATCGCCAACGCGCTGGCCCAGTCCAAGGACATGCTCCACGCCCAGCAGCGCTTCATGCGCACCCTGGTCCGCGAGGGCCACCTCGACCGGGCCCTGGAGTTCCTGCCCACCGACCGCCAGATCCGCGAACGCCTCGCCCAGGGACAGGGGCTGACCGGCCCCGAGACGGCCGTCCTGCTGGCGTACACGAAGATCACGGTCTCGGACGAGCTGCTGCACACCACGCTCCCCGACGACCCCTACCTGCGCACCCTGCTGCACGCCTACTTCCCGAGCGCGCTGCGCGAGAAGTTCGCCGAGCAGATCGACACCCACGCGCTGCACCGCGAGATCGTCACCACGGTCCTCGTCAACGACACGGTCAACACGGGCGGTACGAGCTTCCTGCACCGCCTGCGCGAGGAGACCGGAGCCTCCCTGGAGGAGATCGTCCGGGCGCAGACCGCGGCCCGCGCGATCTTCCACGCGGCCGAGGTGTGGGACGGCGTCGAGGCCCTCGACAACACCGTCGAGGCACCCGTCCAGACCCGCATCCGGCTGCACTCGCGCCGCCTGTGCGAGCGCGGCACCCGCTGGCTGCTCAACAACCGGCCGCAGCCGCTCCAGCTCACCGAGACCGTCGAGTTCTTCGGCGAGCGCGTCGAGCAGGTCTGGTCCCAGCTGCCCAAGCTGCTGCGCGGCGCGGACCTGGAGTGGTACCAGCAGATCTACGACGAGCTGACCGGCGCCGGCGTCCCCGCCGAACTCGCCACCCACGTGGCCGGCTTCTCCTCCGCCTTCCCGGCGCTCGACATCGTCTCGGTGGCCGACCGCACGGGCAAGGACCCGATGGACGTCGCCGAGGTCTACTACGACCTCGCCGACCGCCTGCACATCACCCAGCTCATGGACCGCATCATCGAGCTGCCCCGCGCGGACCGCTGGCAGTCCATGGCCCGCGCCTCCATCCGCGAGGACCTGTACGCGGCCCACGCCGCCCTGACCGCCGACATCCTCACGGCGGGCAACGGCACCTCGACCCCCGAGCAGCGCTTCACCGCCTGGGAGAAGAAGAACGCCGCGATCCTCGGCCGCGCCCGCACCACCCTGGACGAGATCCAGGGCTCGGAGATGTTCGACCTCGCCAACCTGTCCGTGGCGATGCGGACGATGCGCACCTTGCTGCGGACGCATTCGTAGTACGTACGACCATGCCGTCGCCGTTCCTACGACGGCACAGGCGCCCCGGGCCGCAATGGCTCGGGGCGCTTTTTCACGGGGTGCCTTAGGGGTAATCAGGGGGAGCGCTTACCCAGCCCCGCTAAGCCTGGTGATGTGACTCTCAATCTCACCGAGGAACGCGCGACCGCCGCCCCCGTACGGCCGGTGCGGAAGGTCGTGCTGGAAGTCGTGAAATTCGGGATCGTCGGCGGCAGCGGCGTTCTCGTCAACTTCGCGGTCTTCAACGCCCTGCTGCACGGCCTGCGCTGGCCCGCGATGCTCGCGACCGTCCTGGCCAGCTGCGTGGCCATGGGCGCCAACTACCTCGGCTTCCGCTACTACACCTACCGCGACCGCGACGCCCCCGGCGCCCGCCGTATCGCGCTGTTCTTCGCCTTCAGCGGCATCGGCGTCCTCATGGAGAGCGGGCTCTTCTACGTCGGGTACCACGGGCTGGGCCTCCACGGTCCGCTCGGGGCGAATCTCGTGAAGGCCCTGTCGATCGTGCTCGCGTCCGCGTTCCGCTTCCTGGTCTACCGCACCTGGGTGTTCCAGGACGAGGACGTCCAAAAGGACTTCTAGGCGGCCTTCTCCTTGGGCTTGTCGGCGCCGCCCGTGAAGTTCTCGTAGGCCTCCAGGACCTCCTCCGTCGGCCCGTCCATCCGCAGCTCGCCGCGCTCCAGCCACAGCACGCGGTCGCAGGTGTCGCGGATCGACTTGTTGTTGTGGCTGACCAGGAAGACCGTGCCCGCGTGCTGCCGCAGCTCGCGGATCCGCTCCTCGGAACGCCGCTGGAACGACCGGTCGCCGGTGGCCAGCGCCTCGTCGATGAGCAGTACGTCGTGGTCCTTGGCGGCGGCGATGGAGAACCGCAGCCGGGCGCCCATGCCGGAGGAGTACGTCCGCATGGGGAGCGTGATGAAGTCGCCCTTCTCGTTGATCCCGGAGAAGTCGACGATGCCCTGGTAGCGCTCCTTGACCTGCTCCCGGGACATGCCCATGGCCAGGCCGCCGAGGTAGACGTTGCGCTCGCCGGTCAGGTCGCCCATCAGCGCCGCGTTGACGCCGAGGAGGGAGGGCTGGCCGTGGGTGTAGATACGGCCGTTCTCGACCGGGAGCAGGCCGGCGACCGCCTTCAGCAGGGTCGACTTGCCGGAACCGTTCGTACCGATGAGGCCGATCGCCTCGCCCTTGTAGGCGACGAACGACACCTTCTTGACCGCGTGCACCTTGCGCACGCCCGCCGCCTTCTCGGCCTTCTCGCGGCGCAGCATGCGGTTGAGGGCGGCGGTCGCGGAGCCACGTCCGGCGCCGGTTCCGTTGACCCGGTAGATGATGTCGACGCCGTCGCAGACGACGGTGGGGATGGTGCTGTCGGCGGCCACGGGGGTCCGCTCGGTGTGGTACTCGATGGTCTGCTCAGCCACGGCCGTACGTCTCCTCAGCCTTCCAGAAGTAGATGAAGCCGCCGACGCCGGCGACCAGCGCCCAGCCCGTCGCGGCCGCCCACACGTGCGGGGGGAGCTGGCTGGAGTGGAAGCTGTCGATCAGCGCGTAGCGCATGAGGTCGATGTAGACGGCCGCCGGGTTGGTCTCCAGGGCGATCGTCACCCCGTGCGGCAGGTTGTCGCCCTTGGTCAGCTTGGAGATGCTCCACATGACGCCGGAGAGGTACATCCAGGTGCGCAGGATGAACGGCATCAGCTGGGCGATGTCCGGAGTCTTCGCGCCCATCCGCGCCATGACCATCGAGACGCCCGCGTTGAACGTGAACTGCAGGATCAGCGCCGGGATCGCCAGCAGCCAGGAGAAGCTGATCGGCACGCCGAAGCAGATCAGGATGACGACCAGGGCGGCCATCGAGAACAGGAGCTGCTGGAGCTGCTGCAGCGCGAACGAGATCGGCAGCGCGGCCCGGGGGAAGTGCAGCGCCCGGACCAGGCCGAGGTTGCCGGAGATCGCCCGGGTGCCCGCCATGATCGAGCTCTGCGTGAACGTCCAGATGAACACGCCCGTCACCAGGAACGGGATGTAGTCGGGCACGTGCTTCTTGGTGCCCAGCAGCACACCGAAGATGAAGTAGTACACCGCCGCGTTCAACAGCGGCGTCATCACCTGCCAGATCTGACCCAGCTTCGCCTGGCTGTACTGCGCGGTCAGCTTGGCGGTGGCGAACGCGGTGATGAAGTGGCGCCGCTCCCACAACTGCCGGACGTACTCGGGCAGGGAGGGGCGGGCGCCGCTGACCGTGAGGCCGTGGCGGGCGGCGAGCGCCGCGAGGTCGTCTTCGTCGGCCGGGGCCGGCGAATGGGGCGGTGTGTGGAGGACCTGGCTCACATCCGCTGCTTTCGCTCGGGGGGAGGGGAATGCGTGCGTCCGGCTGCGGTGTCCCGTTGCCCGGCGTTTCCTTACGCTTCTCTTTACGTTCTCTTACGTCGGGACGGGACCGTATCGTCGCAACGTGAGCGTAGGCCGATTCGGCGTCGGAACGCAACCGTTTCGTCGTCACGGATGTGATCGGGTCGTTAGGGTCGCCGGGTTTGCGCCGGGGCGGGCCCGTTGCGTCGGTACGTGCCGGGCGGGACGGGTCCGTTTCGTCGCGACGCGCCCCACCCGCGTCGGAACGCAACCGTTTCGTCGCAACGCCCCTATGCTTGAGCTATGACGACCAACGCCGACGAGCCCGCAACACGTCAGCGCCGCCGAACCCCCGCCGGGGCGGCCGTACTCCGCGAGGATGTGACCGAAGCCATCCGCGCGGCGGTCTTCGAGGAGCTGGCGGCGGTCGGGTATGCCCGGATGTCGATCGAGGGGATCGCGCGCCGCGCCGGGGTGGGCAAGACGGCGGTGTACCGCCGCTGGCGTTCGAAGCTGCACCTGGTGCTCGACGTCGTCTCGGCGATCGCGGTGATGGGACTGCCGACGCCGGACACCGGTTCGCTGGAGGGTGACCTCCGGATGCTGTACGAGGTGACGTCGCGGGCCCTGCGCCACCCGGTGGCCTCACAGATCATCCCTGACCTCCAGGCCGAGGCGGCCCGGAACCCGGAGATCGCCGACGCCATGCAGAAGGCGTTGCGCGAGGGTCAGGAGGGCGTGGCCAGCAAGATCCTCGCGGCGGCGGAACGCCGTGGTGAGCTCGGCCCCGGCATGGACGAGGACCTGGCCCTGGACCTGATCTCCGGCCCCCTGTACTGGCGTGCCGTGGTGATCCGCAGCCCGAAGCTGCCGAAGGGATACCTGGGGGCGCTGGCCCGGGCCACCACAGAGGGGCTCAAGGCGCTGTAGGGCTCTGCGGCCCCGCGGCCGACGGCGATCGCGCACGGCTCACCGGCCGGCCGGCGTGTCACCCTCCCGCCCGGTCCAACCGCCGCGCCAGTTCACCGAGTTCGGCCGCCAGCAGCACCCGCCCGCCGAACCCCGGCAACGGTACGCGCAGGGCCGCGCTCCAGCGTTCGGGGATCGCCGCGCTCCCGTACACCGCCCCGGCGAGCCCGCCCGTCACGGCGGCGACGGTGTCCGTGTCGCCGCCGAGGTCGATCGCGGCGCGCAGGGCCTCCTCGTAGGAGGACGTGGTGCGTACGGCCCAGAGGGCGGAGCCGAGGCAGGGCCAGACGGCGCCGTTGAACTCCGTTGCCAGATCGGGGTGCCAGTCGGGGGAGAGGACGACGGCGTACCGCTCCCGGTGGTCGGGGTGGACGTACCCGAGGGTCGCCTCGACGGCGCCGAGCGGGTCGCCGCCGTCCAGCGCGACGCGCATCACCTCGTGGAGGACGGCGGTGCCTTCCCAGGCCGCGCGGTCTCCGTGGGTGAGGGCGGAGATGCGGCGGGCGGCGTCCATCGTGGCGTCACGGCCCGCGCGGGCGAAGTACACCGACGAGGGCGCGGCACGCATCAACGCACCGTTCCCGGCACCCCGTTGACTGGTCTGGAAGTGCAGCGCGGCGGCCAGGTCCCAGGGGTCGCCGCTGCTCAGCACGGCCTCGGTCTGCAGGCCGATGTCCTTCGGATCGGCGGCTGCCCAGCGCCGGAACCGCCCGTACATGTCCGGGAGTCGGAGTCCCTCGCACTCCAGCAGCGACTCCGCGACGAGCACGGCCATCTGCGTGTCGTCGGTGGCCTCGCCCGGGTCCCAGCCCCCGCCGCCGCACATCTCGCCGCCGTCGCCGGGCGCCGGAAACCGGGCGGAGAAGGCGCCCTCGGGTCCGAACTCGAAGGGCGCGCCCAGCGCGTCGCCGACGGCGGAGCCGAGGACGGCGCCCACGGCGCGCTCCTCCCTGGAGCCACGGTCCATCAGGCCCGCGCCGCCCCCGGATGCAGCCGTACCCACCCCTCCCACGCCGACGTGATCATGTCCTGGACGTCGTGCTTGGCCTTCCAGCCCAGTTCGGTGGTGATGCGGTCGGCGGAGGCGACGACGCGGGCCGGGTCGCCGGGGCGGCGGGGGTGGACGGTCGGGGGACGGTCGTAGCCGGTGATCGCGTTGATGCGGTCGATCATCTCGCGGACCGAAACGCCTTCCCCGCGGCCGATGTTGAGGGTGAGGGCGCGGCCGGGGGAGGCCTGGAGGGCGCGGGCCGCGGCGACGTGGGCCTCGGCCAGGTCGACGACGTGGATGTAGTCGCGGACGCAGGTGCCGTCCGGGGTGGCGTAGTCGTCGCCGAAGATGCGCGGGGGCGCGTCCTCGGTCAGCTTCTCGAAGACCATGGGGACGAGGTTGAAGACCCCGACGTCGGCGAGTTCGGGGGCGGCGGCCCCGGCCACGTTGAAGTAGCGCAGGGAGGCCGTGGACAGACCGGTCGCCCGGCCCGTCGAGCGGACCAGCCACTCACCCGCAAGCTTGGTCTCGCCGTACGGCGACATGGGCACGCACGGCGTCTCCTCGGTGACCACCTCCACGTCCGGCATGCCGTAGACGGCCGCCGAGGACGAGAACACGAAGGACGGGACACCGGCCGTGGTCACCGCCTCCAGAAGGACGCGCAGGCCCTCGACGTTCTCCCGGTAGTAGTGCAGCGGCCGGTCGACCGACTCGCCGATCTGCTTCTTCGCCGCGAGGTGGACGACTCCGGTGACGTCCTGGTCGGCGAGGGTGCGGGCCACGAGTTCCGCGTCCAGGACCGAACCCTGCACCAGGGGGACGCCGTCGGGCACGCGCGCGGCGATGCCGGTGGACAGGTCGTCGTAGACGACGGTCTGTTCGCCCGCCTCGGTCATCGCCCTCACGACGTGCGCCCCGATGTAGCCGGCTCCGCCGGTGATCAGCCAGGTCATGTGCGGCAGTCCCCTCCGTCACTCGATCACTGGAGGCGCGTCCCTCACGCTCCCCGGGCCTCAGTCAATCAGGCGCCGGAGTGTGCCGCGGTCAACTGCTGGGACTCCCCGTGCGGGCCGGAGGGCCGCACGCGCGCGTGCGGCGTCGCCGGAACGGCCCGCGACGACCGCCACAGCCGGACGAAGGAGAGGACGGCCGCGGCGGCCAGCAGACCGTTGCGTACGACCATCAGGCCGCAGCCCGTCCACGTGCTGTGGATGACGTCTCCGTAGAGGGCGGGGAACTCGACGGCGCTGATCGCGGTCGCCGCCACGATCAGCGCGGCCACCGGGCGCTGCACGGTGTGCCGGGAGGTCAGGCAGACGGCGGCCAGGCCGAGCAGCCAGATCATGTACTGGGGGCTGATCACCCGGCTGGTCACGGTGAACAGCAGGACGGCGCTCAGCGCGGCGTCGTAGGGGGTCGCGTCGGTCCAGCGGCGGGCCCGGATCCGCCACAGCAGCAGGAACCCGAAGGCGACCGCCGTGAACGCGAGGGAGGCGTCGGCGACGGCGGCGACGTGCGGTCCCGTGAACTCCATCGCGCCGTACTGGTAGCGCGCCCGGCCCGGCCAGCCGGCGTGGGTCGCCAGGCCGAGGAACGTGCCGCCCAGTGACTCGATCTGTACGCCTCTGCCGCCCTGTTGGCGCAAGAAGGCGAAAGGATTGTTGAACAAGGCTACGAGCATCATGAGCGACAAGACCCCCGTCCCCACCGCCCACGACCACACCGACCGTGTCGCCCGCCCCCTCGGCGCCCCCAGCAGCACCAGCGCCGGCCACACCTTCACCAGCGCGCCCAGTGCCGCGAACGCGCCGCACGCACGCGTGGAGCGCGACAACGTCAACAGGGAGATGACGGCGAACGCCGTGACCTGCACGTCGTAGCGGACGAGCGGCATGTCCAGGAGGAGGGGGAGGCAGCCGATCCAGTAGGCGGCGCCGCGCAGGCTGTGGCCGGGGCGGGTGCCCGCGCGGGCCAGGACCGCGGTGATCAGCGCGTCGGCGGCGAGGGTGAAGGCGACGAACGCCTGGAAGTACGTCAGGTCCGGCAGCAGAGCCGGGGCCAGCAGGATCGGTCCTGCCCCCGGCGGGTACTGCCACAGGTGGTCGTTGGCCGGGAACGCGCCCTGCGACAGGACCCCGTACCAGTGGTGGTAGAGGCGCCACACCTCCCGGGCGACCGCGCCCCGGCCGAGCAGGGGCAGGCCGTTGTACGCGAGGAGGAGCAGCATTCCGGCGCGGGTGGCGAGCCAGGCGAGCGTGAGGGCGAGGAGGCGGTGTCTGCGGACGGCGTTCATCACAGCGGATCGTAAGCCGGGTGAATGCCGCATGAATGCTAATACACCGTCAATCGTTGGTAAGAGCCCGCTTACAGTACAAAATCGGCCACGTGGACAGCCAAGGTGAGCGCGAGTACGGGCCCGGCCGACGGACGCGTGCGGAGGTCGTGGCCGTCGTCGTGCCGGTGGCCGTCATGCTCGCGCTGGGCCTGTGGGGGCTCGACCGCGGCGGCATGTGGGGCGACGAAGGCGTCACGTTCCTGGTGGCGCGGCGCACGGTGCCGCAGATCTGGCACCTGCTGCACGGCGTCGACGCGGTGCACGGCCTGTACTACCTGCTCATGCACGCCGTCCTCGCCGTCCACCCCGGCGAGGTCGCCCTCCGCCTGCCGTCGGTGTGCGGCGCGGCGGCGACGGCCGGCCTGGTCGCGGCCCTCGGCGTCCGCCTGGCCCGCCCCCGGGTCGGCCTCTGGGCCGGCCTGCTCTACGCGATCACCCCGCTGACCGGCCACTACGCGCAGGAGGGCCGGTCGTACGCCATCGTCGCGGCCGGAGTCGCCGGGGCGACGCTGCTCCTCGTGCGGGCGCTGGAAGGGCGCTCGTGGTGGCCGTACGGCGCTGTCCTCGCCGTGACCTTTCTGCTGCACGAGTTCGCCGTACTGGTGCTCTGCGCGCACGCGTTGACGCTGCTGGCGGCGCGGGTGCCCAGGGCGGTGTGGGCCGGCTGGGCGCGTGCGGCGGGCACCGCGGTGGGGGTGCTGCTGCCGTTGGCGTGGGTGTCCCAGCGGCAGTCGGGGCAGGTGGCGTGGCTGCGGGTGCCGGACCGGGACACCACCGAGCGGCTGGCCCGGGGGTTCCTGGCCGTCACCCCGACCGGAGTCGTCTTCTGGACCTCGGTCCTGCTGATCCTGCTGGGACTCGGTGCGGGACGGCTCGCGTCGGTCGCGCTGCCGTTGCTGGTGGTGCCACCGGTGATCCTGCTGACGGTCTCGCAGTTCCGTCCGCTGTTCCACGAGCGGTATGTGCTGTACGCGCTGGCGGGGGCGCCGTTGCTGGTGGCGGCGGGGGCGGACTGGCTGGTGGGGATGGCGGGACGGCTGTGGCTGAGCAGTCTCCTGAGTCCGGAAGTCGCCCATGAAGCGGGCCGTGACGCGGCCCATGAGGCGGGCCGGACGGCTGTGGTCGAGCGCCGCCCCCAGTTGGTCGGCGCCCTGACCGCGAGCGGCCACCACCCCGGAGCCGCAACCCGCCCACCGCTGGCCGGAATCGACCGCACTACCGAAGCCGCGAGCCCCCCACCGAGCCCCCCGAAACGGCTCGCTCGCACCCACCTCGTCACCCTCGCCGGCGCGCTGGCCCTGGCCGTCCCCTTCCTCCACGGCCTCCCCGCCTACCGCAACGACCGCCTGGCGGCCCACCGCCCGGAGAACCTCGCCGAGGTCTCCGCACTCGCCGGTCGCGAACTGCGCCCCGGCGACCCGGTCCTCTTCCTGCCGTCGTTCTGGCGGGTGACGGCGTTGGCGTATCCGGGGCCGTTCGCCGGGGTGCGGGACCTGGCGCTGGCGGAGTCGGGGGCGAGGTCCGGGACGCTGAGCGGGCGTGAGGTGGCGCCGGCCGAGCTGGAGGCCGGGCTCGCCGGGGTGGACCGGGTGTGGATCGTCGCGCAGTCGAATCTGCTGCCGTCCCGGTGGGTGCCGGGCGATCCGGTCGACCGGGTCAAACTCGACGTCGTGGACGGGGAGTTCGCGCGCCGGAGGCAGTTTGTGAGCGGACGCGTGAAGCTGGCCCTCTACATCCGCCGAACGCCCCCGCAGGACATGGTCACGCCTGCTCCAGTGCCGCCGAGTCCAGCGCGTCGGTGAGTTCGTCGAGGCGGGCGCGCAGCGCGCGGATCTCGTCGACGTCGAAGCCGGTCGCGCCGAGGATGCGGCGCGGCACGTCTAGGGCGCGTTCGCGCAGGGCGACGCCCTCGTCCGTGAGCCGTACCTCCACCGAGCGCTCGTCGCGGGCGCTGCGCTCACGCCGTACCAGACCGGCCGTCTCCAGCCGCTTGAGCAGCGGGGACAGCGTGCCGGAGTCGAGCCGCAGGTGTTCGCCGAGCTTCTTGACGGGCAGCTCGCCGTGCTCCCACAGCACCAGCATCACCAGGTACTGCGGGTAGGTGAGCCCGAGATCCTTGAGGAGCACGCGGTAGACGCCGCCGAAGGCGCGGGACGCGGCGTTCAGGGAGAAGCAGATCTGCTGGTCCAGGCGGAGCCAGTCGCTGGTGGGGGTGTCGGCGGGAGTGGTGGTCATGGTTCCAGGATAGCGCTAGCGGGCCATTTAGTTGTGTGCAATTGAATTGTGTGCTCTACTTGTCGCCGTGAGGCGGTCCGGACACCCGGACCGGTCACCCCCCACCAAGACTTCCGAGAGGGATGGTTTCCAATGGACGCGATCTACACCGCCGTAGCCACCGCCACCCACGGCCGTGACGGCCGCGCGGTCAGCAACGACGGCAAGATCGACCTTCAGCTCGGCATTCCGGTCGAGATGGGCGGCAACGGCCAGGGCACCAACCCTGAGCAGCTGTTCGCCGCCGGTTACGCCGCCTGTTTCGGCAGTGCCCTCGGCCTCGTCGGCCGGCAGTCGAAGGTCGACGTCACCGACGCCGCCGTGACCGCCGAGGTCGGCATAGGCAAGCAGGGCGAGGGCTTCGGCCTCAAGGTGACGCTGCGCGTCGAACTCCCCGCCACCGTGGACGAGGCGACCGGCCGCAAGCTGGTCGAGACCGCCCACCAGGTCTGCCCCTACTCGAACGCCACCCGCGGCAACGTCGAGGTCGACCTCGTCATCGAGTAGTGAATACGAACTAGTCAACATGAACTAGTCGATACGACGCCTCCACGACCCCGGCGACGAGTGCTGATCACCTCGTCGCCGGGGTCGCCCGCGTCACCGCACCGGCTGCGTCTGCTGCCCGTGCGCCTGCACCGGCACCGCGACGACCGCCTTCCCCCGCACCACGCTCTCCAGCAGCAACGGCACCCCCACCACCGGCAACAGCCACACCAGCACGATCAGCCGCCCGCCCCACACACTGATGTCCGGGTGCGCGGCCTGCGTGAGGATCCCGGTGAACGCGGCCGCGATCAGGAACGCCCCGAACACCGGCCGCCGCAGCGCACCCCACACACCGGCACCGAGCGCCGCCGCGAGCACCGGCTGCCACAGCTGCTGCCGCGTCCACTCCAGCCAGAAATTGGCTTCCAGGTGCAGGAATTCGGGGTACAGCCGGGCACGGTCGGGGCGCGCGTAGTGATCGGTCAGCAGGTCCTGGAGGCTGTCGGTCTGTGACGGGTAGTGCAGAAGTCCCGCCAACAGCAGAGTTCCTACGGCCGCCACCCCGCCGAGTCCCGCGACCACCGCCCACGCCCGCCACCGCTGTCGCTGCCGTACGGCGACCAGCGCGCCCGCCCCGGCCAGGCACAGCCCGAGGAACAGGGCCTGCGAGTGCTTGACCGTGAAGAGGAGCAGCAGGGAACCGCCGACGAGAGCGAAAGCGGCGCGCGTACGGCGGCCCGTCGACACCAGCGCGCAGCCCCACACCGCGGCCAGCGTCAGGGCCATCATCAGGCCCTCGGTCATCGGGCGCATCGCGGTCGTGCCGCACGGCAGGACGTAGTAGAGGGCCTGTCCGGTCAGCGCGAGCGGTACCGATACGGACAGCGTGCGCAGGATCAGGAACACGAGGATCCCGCCCGCGACCGTGAGGGCGACACTCGACGTCCACAGCCCCCACACCGGCCCCAGCAGCGTGACGAACGGGACCAGGAACACCGGGTACCCGGGCCGCACTTCGAAGATCCGCATGAACCGCTCGGGCATGAACGGCGTGATGAACCCGCCGCTGTTCCCGGCCCGCACCTGCGCGTCCACCACCCGCCACTGGTCGGCCCGGCACTTCTTCGCGACCCGCGCGGCCGGGTCCTTGCCGTGGAAGTTCAGCACGTCCACGCTCTGGTCGCGCCGCGCGGTGTCCCCCCTGCTCGCGCAGTAGTAGTCGATGGTGACGGTCGCCGCCGTGCGCTTGCTCTCACCGCTCAGACTCAGCGCGTACGACAGGTAGTTCTTGGTGTCGGGGGTGTCCCGGCCGGTGACGTTGGCGAGTTGGAGCACCGCGAACACGGCGGCCAGCACCAGCACCCACGTGCGGGGCCTCATGAGGACGCCAACTGGTCGTGACCGGCGGCGGGGGAGGGCACGCGCGTGACGGATCCGGCCGGCGGCCGCCAGTCGTCCTCACCCAGCAGCAGTGTCCGTACGACCCTCTCGGCGGCGTTCCCGTCGTCGAACTCGCAGTAGCGCGACCGGAATTCGGCCCGCAACCGCGTCGAGTCCTCGTCCCGCCAGGCGCCCGAGGCGAACAGCCACGCCAACTCCCGGTAGGAACCGGACACATGGCCCGGTGGCGCGGCGGTGACGTCGAAGTACGTGCCCCGGCTCGCCTCGTAGGCCTCCCGGTCGTCGGCGTGGAGGACGATCGGGCGGTCGAGGTTGGCGTAGTCGAACATCAGGGCCGAGTAGTCGGTGACCAGGGCGTCGGACGCCACCATGACGTCTTCCACGGAGGGTTCGTCGGTCGCGTCGACCAGCACACCCCGCCGGTGCAGATCCGCGAGACCCATGCCCCGCGCGGGACCGGTGGCCAGCGACGGATGCAGGCGTACGACGAGGGTGTGGTCCGGGCCGAGATCCTCCGCGAACCGGGCCAGGTCGAGGCGGTCGACGTGGCCGCTCCGCACGTACTCGCGGCGGGTCGGCGCGTACAGCACGACGGTGTTCCCGTCGGGGATGCCGAGCCGCTCCCGAACCGCCGCACCAGCTGCCGGAGTTGCTCCGACGAGGACGTCGTTGCGCGGGCTGCCCGTCCGCGCGGACGCGAAGTGGCACGGGTACGCCCGCTCCCACACCAGCTCCGAGTGCCGGTTGGCGACCAGGCTGTGGTCCCAGCGGTCGGCGCGGCGCAGCATCTGCGGCACGTCGACGCCGTAGCGGGCGCCGGGCCTGTCCAGCAGGTCGGCCGCCATGTACTTGAGCGGGGTGCCCTGGTGGGTGTGGATGTGGACGCTGCCGGGCCGCTTGGTGAGGGTGCCGGGCCAGTTGACGTTGTTCACGAAGTACTTGGCGCGTGCGATGACTTGGTGGAAGCGCGGGGTGTTGAGGAGGACGTGGTCGACGTCCGGCGGCAGCAGCGCGGCCTGTTCGGCGTCCTGGACGACCCACACGCCCCGGAGGTGCGGGGCGATCTCCCGCGCCTTGTAGTAGACGGCGGCCGGGTCGCCGAGGACCCCGCGATGCGAAAAGGCCGAGTACACGACGAGGTTGGGGTCCAGGGAGCGGCGGGCGTGCAGGGCGCCCCAGCCGCTCTTGACCCGCCCGGCCGCCGCCTTGCGCGCCTGCAACGCCCGTCGCCCGAGCAGCCGACCGGCGCCTCCCGCCTGCCGCCGGACCCGGTACCGCGCGTAACTCCCTTCCAGGACACGGACTTCGGCGTCCACCGTCACGCCGGCCGGTTTGTGCTTGGCGAACAGTTCGGCCGTACGGCGGAAGAACTCGGCCTTGTCGGACGGGGGCAGGCGGTCCGGCTTGCCGAGGATGTCGAGACAGTGCTCGCCCATCTTGTGGTGCAGGTAGGGGCGCCAACTCGCCAGCTCCGGGCGGGAGTCGACGAACGCGAAGACCCGGTCGTACTGGTCGTGGATGTCGAAGTGCTTGCGGCTGGTGGTGGACAGGATGTTGCCCTGCCGCCGCTGCCGGTAGTTGAGGCAGATCCGGTCGAGGGTGGCGATCCGCTCGGCGCTGAGCAGCACCGGGAACGTCCAGGGCGTGTCCTCGTAGTAGCCCGGCGGGAACTCGAAGGCGTGCTTGTGCACGAACTCCCGGCGGTACACCTTGTTCCACACGACCATCAACAGGTCGAGGATCTCCGGGTGTTCGGCGACCGTGAAGGTGTCGTCGACCTCCGTCAGGACGTGCGCGAGGACGTTGCGCCGGGTGCCGCCCCACCAGTAGGTGCGCGCGTAGTCGAAGACCAGGACGTCCGGGTCGCGGCTCGCGTCGAGCCGGTCGGCCATCGCGCGCAGGGCGCCCGGGGTGAGGGTGTCGTCGCTGTCGAGGAAGAACAGGAAGTCGCCGGTGGCCAGGGGCATTCCGGCGTTGCGGGCGCGGCCGAGGCCGACGTTCTCCGGCAGGTGCAGCACCTGTACGCGTGGGTCGCGGGCCGCGTACTCGTCGAGGATCGCACCGCAGCCGTCCGGCGAGCGGTCGTTCACGGCGATCACCTCGATGTCCCGGTAGGACTGCTCCAGGACCGAGTCGAGGCACTCGCGCAGAAAGCCCTGCACCTTGAAGACGGGGACGATGACGCTGAAGCGGGGCACTTCGGGTTCAGCTCCTTACGAGGGTGGCGGCGGGGGCCGGGACGCGCTCCGCGAGCGGGATCACGGGCGGGACCGCCTCCGGCGGCTCACCGAGGAACACCCGGCGTACGACCCGCTCGGCGGCCAGTCCGTCGTCGAACTCGCAGAACCGGGACCGGAATTCGGCCCGCAGGGCGGCGGACGCCCGGTTCGCGTACGAGCCGTCGCGGAACACCTGGGCCAGTTCCTCGGGCGTGCGGGTCACCGGGCCCGGCGGGGCCTCCATCAGGTCGAAGTAGACGCCCCGCGTCTCCCGGTAGACCTCCCAGTCGTCGGCGTACACGACGATCGGCCGGTCGAGGTTGGCGTAGTCGAACATGATCGACGAGTAGTCCGTGACCAGCGCGTCGGCGGCCAGGCACACGTCCTCGGAGGAGCGGTGCCCGGTCACGTCGATGATCCGGCCGCCGCTCCTGGCGCGGCCCTGGTCGTAGAAGTAGTGGGCGCGCAGCAGCACGACCACGTCCTCGCCGGCCGCCGCGCAGAAGGCCTCCAGGTCGAGCCCGGTGTCGAAGCCGGTCCGGTAGTCGCGGTGGGTGGGCGCGTACAGGACGGCCGTCTTGCCCTCCGGGACGCCCAACTCCCGCCGGATACGGGCCACGTCGTCGGCGGTCGCCGTGTAGTAGACGTCGTTGCGCGGATAGCCGTACTCCAGCGCCTCGTACGAGCCGGGGAAGGCGCGCTCCCACATCTGGGTGGAGTGCCGGTTGGAGGAGATGTTGTAGTCCCAACGGTCCACCCGGCCCAGCAACTTGGCGAAGCTGCCGGTCGCGGCGGCCACCACCGGGTACGTCGACTGGTCGACGCCCATCTTCTTCAGCGGGGTCCCGTGCTGCGTCTGGACGTGCACGCTGCCGCGGCGTTTGACGACGCCCTCCGCGAAGTTGGCGTTGTTCACCAGGTACTTGGCCCGCGCCAGCACCTCCCAGTACTTCCGGCTGCCGATGACGGCGTGCTCGACGCCCTTCGGTACGGCGTCCACGGCGTCCGGCTCGACGAGGAACACCGAGCGGATGTGCGGGGCGAGTCGGCGCGCCTCGGCCTCGATCGCGGCCGGGCTGCACGCGTAGCCCCGGCCCCAATAGGCGCAGTAGACGGCCAGGTTGGGGTCGAGGGGGCGGCGCAGGTCGCGGGCGTAGCGCAGGCGGGTGCGGAGCATCCGGGGGCGCGGGACCCGCTCGGCCGCCTCCGAGGCCGAGCGGTTGACGCCGCGCAGCGCCCGGAACGCCGAGTACGCGCCCGACGCCAGCAGCCGGTGCTGCACCCCCACACTCCCGCCGGGCGCGCGGAAACCGGCGGGCCGGTGCGTGCGGTACAGCCGCCCCGCCCGCCGGAAGAAGGCGCGGTGTCCGGAGGGGAGGCGTTCGGGGCGGGAGGCCGTCTTCAGCACCACCGCGAAGAGCTGCTCGAACAGGGCGCCGGACAGAGCGGTGTCGGCCGCACGCGTCAGCACCATGTCGACCTGGTCGAGGAGTTGGTGGTGGTGCGCGCCCGGCAGGTTGAGCCGGCTGCCCTGCCGCCGCAGCAGATGCCGTACGACCACCGAGCGCAGCACCGCCACCCGCTCGGCGGCGAGGGTGACCAGGCCGCCCCAGCCGAGGTCGGTGAACGGGCCCTCGGGGAAGGTGAGTTGGTGGTCGGTGAGGAAGGCGCGGCGGTAGGCCGCACTCCAGGCCGGGAGCTGAACACCCGTCAGCTGCGGTGCCTGGGCGGGGGAGAAGGCACCGGCCGGGGTCTTCGCCAGCAGCGGGGCCGCCGGGTTGGTCGGCTCGCCCTCCCACCACGGGGTGCGCTCGTGCTCGAAGTACAGGACGTCGACGTCGCCGGTCTCCGTGAGGCGGGCGTCCAGCGCGGCCAGCGCGCCCGGGGCGAGGATGTCGTCGCCGTCCAGGAACAGGACGTGGGCGCCGGTCGCCGCCCGCAGGCCGGTGTTGCGTGCCCCGCTCAGGCCTGCCGAGGGGGGTGAGTGGACCGGGGCCACCCGGGAGTCCCGTCCGGCGTGGGCGTCGGCGACCTCGGCGGCCGGGGAGCCGGGGGCGTCGCAGACCGGGATCAGCTCGAAGTCGCCGTAGGACTGCGCGAGGACCGAGTCCAGGGCCTGGGAGAGCCGGCCGGCGACCCCGTGGGACGGGACGATGATGCTGAAGCGGGGCATTCTGTTCTTTCTCCAGTGGTCCGGAGGGGAGGTTCCGGGTCAGTGCGCGCGGCGGCCGGGGCGCCCGGTCGGACGCCAGGTCGACGGCCGGGTCGGTGTCGGCCGCGAGGGACTTGATGGCATGCGAACTCCCCGGTGTGGGAACGGCGTTCAGAGGCGGTCGGTGACGGGTCGGGACGCCGTGGGCTGCGGCACGGTGGTGAGGGGGGCGTGTGTGCGGCTCGCGGCGGCCGAGGGGACCGGGTGGCGGTCGGCGAGCGGGACGACCGGGGGGAGGTCGGTTTCGCCCAACACCACGTGGCGTACGACCCGTTCGGCGGCGCGGCCGTCGTCGTAGGGGCAGAAACGCTCGCGGAACGCGGTGCGCAGCTGGGTCGAGCGGGAGCCGCGCCAGTGATCGGTCGCGAAGATGTCGATCAGCTCGTCCTCGCTGCGAGCGACCGCGCCCGGCGGGAAGGCCCGCAGGTCGAAGTAGGTGCCGCGGGCCGCCTCGTAGGCCTCCCAGTCGTCGGCGTGGATGACGATCGGGCGGTCGAGGTTGGCGTAGTCGAACATCAGGGACGAGTAGTCGGTGACCAGCGCGTCCGAGGCCAGGCAGAGCGATTCGACGCTGGGGTGGTCGGTGACGTCGATGATCCGGCCGGACGCGGCGGTGGCGAGCGGGCCCTCGTGCCAGTAGTGGGCGCGGGCCAGCACCACGAAGCGCGGGCCGAGGCGGCGCAGTACGCGGTCGAGGTCGAGGTGGGCGCGCTGGACGCGGCGGTAGTCGCGGTGAGTTGGGGCGTAGAGCAGGGCGATCGCGTCCTGCGGGATGCCGAGCGACTCGCGCAGGCGGTGCACGTCGGCCGAAGTCGCCTGCTGGAACACGTCGTTGCGGGGATAGCCGTAGGCGAGCGTGGTGTAGCTGCCGGGGTAGACCCGCTCCCAGGTCAGGGTGGTGTGGCGGTTGGGGGACAGGACGTGGTCCCACTTGTCGACGCCCTTGAGGAGTTCGCCGAAGTCCATGTCCCGTGCGGCGGCCGGGCGTTCCTGGAGGTCGAGGCCCATGTGCTTGAGCGGGGTGCCGTGTTGGGTCTGGATCAGCACCTGGCCGGGGCGCTTGACCAGCCGGCGGTCGAAGTTGACGTTGTTCACCAGGTACTTGGAGCGGGCCAGCGCCGTCCAGTAGGCGACCGTGTTCGGGCGCAGCCTGCGGGTGGCGGCCGGGATCGTGTGGTGGTGCTCGGGGCGGGCGATCCACGCGGTGCGGATGTGCGGGGCGTGGGTGCGGAACGCGGTCTCCAGCGCGCCCGGGTTGCAGCTGTGGCCGCGCCCCCAGTAGGCGGCGAACACCGCGCGATCCCGTAGCGGGAGCCGGAGTTGGACCTTGTAGTGCAGCTGGAGGACCGCCGCCTTGAGGTTGCGCAGGAGTTTGGCGGTGAGCTTGACCGCCCGGCGCCGCCAGCTCATCGCCTTCTGCACAGCCCGGAACGTGCGGTGCACGCCGAAGTGCACGAAGGTGTGCCGCATCCGGGTGCGCAGCGGGACCGAGGTGCCCGGGATGCGGTAACGGCGGTAGTGGGCACGGGCCTTGCGCAGGAACTCCGCGCGGGTGCCGCGCGGCAGCCGGTCCGGCTTGGTGAACACCGTCGCCAGGTGGTCGACCATGCGGCGGAACAACACCGGCCGCCACTGGGCGAGTTCGGGGCGCGCGTCGACGAACGCGAAGACCCGGTCGTACTGGTCGAAGACGTCGAAGTGCTTACGGCTGGTGGTGCCGAGGATGTTGCCCTGGCGGCGCTGGCGGTAGTGGACGCAGACCCGGTCGAGGGTCGCGATCGTCTCCGCCGCCATCAGCACCGGGTAGGTCCACGGCGTGTCCTCGTAGTAGCCGGGCGGGAAGGCGAAGCCCTCGCGCTCGACGAACTCCCGGCGGTACGCCTTGTTCCAGGCGACCATGATGACCCGCAGCAGCCCGGGGCGGTCCTCCAGCCGGAACGGCGCCGGTCCCTGTTCGGTCAACTGGGCGGCGACCTTGTTGCGTTGGACCTCCCCGGACCAGTAGGTGCGGGCGTAGTCGAAGACGAGGACGTCGGGTTCGCCGGTCTCCTTGAGGCGGTCGGCGATCGAGCGCAGCGCGTCGGGCGTGAGTGTGTCGTCGCTGTCGAGGAAGACCAGATAGTCGCCGGTCGCCTGTTCCAGACCGGCGTTGCGGGCGCGGCCGAGGCCCTGGTTCTCGGGGAGGTGGACGGCGCGTACGCGGGCGTCGCGGGCCGCGAACTCGTCGATGATCGCGCCGCAGGCGTCCGGCGAGCAGTCGTCGACCGCGATCAGCTCCAGATCGGGATACGACTGGGAGAGCACCGATTCCAGGCATTCGTGCAGGTACGCCTGGACCTTGTACGCGGGGACAATGACACTGAACCTGGGCAAGGGACATCCATGGGTCGGTCGGCGCGGGCGTTCTGCCCGGGAACGGCCGATGGAGTGACTTGGTTACGCCGCGTACGGCATACGGGGGACGCACGGTGAACGCGAAGGGGCGGGCCGGTGACGGCCCACCCCTTGAACTATGTGCGGTTTATTACTATTTGACCGCGCCCGCCATCACACCGGACACGAACTGCCGCTGGAATGCGAAGAACACGGCCAGCGGGATCACCATGGAGATGAACGCGCCGGGTGCCAGCACGTCGATGTTGTTGCCGAACTGGCGTACCTGGGTCTGCAGTGCGACCGTGATCGGCTGCGTGCTGGACTTGGTGAACACCAGCGCGACCAGCATGTCGTTCCACACCCACAGGAACTGGAAGATGCCCAGGCTCGCGATCGCGGGCCCGCCGAGCGGCATCACGACTCGCGCGAACAGCCGGAGTTCACCGGCGCCGTCCAGCCGTGCCGCCTCCAGCAACTCGCGCGGGATCTCGGCGAAGAAGTTCCGCAGCAGGAACACCGCGAACGGCAGCCCGTACCCCACATGGAACAGGATCACCCCGAAGATGGTCCCGAACAGGCCGATCTTTCCGAAGAGTTCGGCGATCGGGATCAGCGCGACCTGCACCGGCACGACCAACAGGCTGACCACGCCCAGGAACCACCAGTCGCGGCCCGGGAACTCCATCCACGCGAACGCGTAGCCCGCGAGCGCGCCGATCACCACGACCAGGACCGTCGCCGGGACGGTGATCAGGACGGTGTTCCACAGCGAGCTGGTGATGTCGCTGTTCTCCAGGAGCGTCTTGTAGCTGTGGAAGGTGAGTTGGGAGGGCTGGCTGAAGACCTTCCACCAGCCGCTCGCGTTCATGTCCTCCGGGCTGCGCAGCGAGGACAGCAGCAGCCCGATCGTCGGCACCAGCCAGAACAGGCCGACGAGGATCAGGAACACGCGGACGAGACCTCCGCTCGCCGCCGCCGCGAGCCGCGAGCCGAGCGACTCCCGCGCCTTCACGACCTCAACAGGCCCTGTCTTTCCCAGAGTTCCGGCATCCGCCGTCATCGCCGCACCTCCCGCCGCAGCCGGCGCACATTGAAGAGCATCACCGGAATCACCAGCAGGAGCAGGAACACCGAAATCGCGCTGGCGATCCCCGGCTGGCCCTCCGAGAAGCCCTTGCGGTACAGCTCCAGGGCGAGCACGTTGGCGTCGTCCTGGGAGGAGCCCGGGGCGATGATGAAGACCAGGTCGAAGATCTTCAGCACATTGATCATCAGCGTGACGACGACGACCGCGAGCACCGGCGCCAGCAGCGGCACCGTGACCCGCCGGAACACCTGCCACTCGTTGGCTCCGTCGACGCGAGCCGCCTCCAGCAACTCCCTTGGCACGCCCGCGAGTCCGGCCGCGATCAGCACCATCGCGAACCCGGCCCACATCCACACGTACGACCCGATGATGGCCGGCGTCACGAGCGACGGGCCCAGCCACTCCACGCCGTTGTACGGCTGCTTGAAGTTGCTTGCCGGGAGCCGGAGTTGGGCCCCGTCGGCGCTCGCGGGCAGCGTGAAGGTGCCGTCCCCCGCGGCTTTCGTCGAGGCGACCACCTTGCCGTCCTTGACGGCCTCGACGCGCATCCCGCCGTAGCCGAGCTCGGAGGGGTCGACCGCGCCGAGCTTGCCGACGCCCTTGCCGCGGGTGAAGTCCTGCCAGGTCGTGCCGGTGATCTTCCCCGGCTCCGGCTTCGCCGCCGCGGCCTTCTTCGCGCTGTCCGGCATCTGGTCGGGGGCGACGCCGACCAGCGGGAGCGTGACGGTCTGGCCGGTGTGGACCGTCGTACTGGTGACGAAGCCGCCGTGGTCCGCCTTCAGCGGGGACTGGCGGCCCGGGTGGGCGTTGGGGAACGCCGACGACGAGACGAACGTGTCGTGGATGCCGACCCAGACCGCGTTGGCGACACCCTTGTGCGGGTCCTGGTCGTAGACGAGCCGGAAGATGATGCCGGCGGCGAGCATGGAGATCGCCATCGGCATGAAGACGACCAGCTTGAACGCCGTTCCCCAGCGCACCCGTTCGGTCAGCACCGCGAAGATCAGGCCGAGGGCGGTGGCGACCGTCGGCGCGAAGATCACCCAGATGACGTTGTTCTTCAGGGCGGTGCGGATGCCGTCGTCGGTGAACAGGGCCTTGTAGTTGTCGAATCCGGCGAAACCGTCGCCGGCCTGGTTGCCGAAGCTGCGGACCAGCGAGTACCCGATCGGGTAGACCACGAGCGCGCCCAGCAGCACCAGGGCGGGCAGCAGGAACAGCACTGCCACGGTCCTGCGGGTGCCGGTCACGCTCTTGCGGTTGCGGGGAGGGACGGAGGCCCCGGGGGCCTCCGCCGCTGCCGATGCCATCTCGGGCTCAGCTCCCGCTCGCGTACGCCGCCGCCGCGTCCTTCTCCAACTGCGCCTGCGTGCCCGCGATATTGGTCGGGTTCTTCAGGAAGTCCTGGAGGTCCTTCCACTCGCCCTTGCCCGGGGTACCGCCGAAGGACTGCGGGGCCTGGTCGGACATGTCGAAGCGGAAGTCGTCACCGGCCGCGATCAGCGACTTGGCGATCGTCCGCTGCACCGCGTTCGGGTAGGCCGAGTCCGGCACGTTCTTGTTCGGGGAGAGATAGCCGCCGAGCTTCGCCTGGATCGTCGCCGCGTCCGGCGAGGCCAGGAACGTGGCCAGCGCCTGGGCCGCCTTGGAGTCCTTCAGGATGACGGCCGCGTCGCCGCCGGAGACCACCGGCGCCGTCGAGCCCACCGACGGGAACGGGAACACCTTGGCGTCGGTGCCCACCTTCGCCTTCGTCTCACCGATGTTGACCTGCACGAAGTCGCCCTCGTAGACCATCGCGGACTTCGGCTGGTCGCCGCCGGTGAAGGTCTGGGTGACGGACGCGGGGAACTCGGTCTGCAGGGCGCCGTTCTGGCCGCCCGCGATGTACGCCTTCTTGCCCCAGATCTGTGCCAGCGTGGTCAGCGCCTCCTTCACGGAGGGATCCGTCCACTTGATCTTGTGCTGGGCGAGCTGGTCGTACTTCTCCGGGCCCGCCTGCGACAGATACACGTTCTCGAACCAGTCGGTGAGCGGCCAGCCGTCCGCGCCCGCGATCGAGAAGGGGGTGACCCCGGAGTCGTAGACCGTCTGCGCGGTGGTCAGCAACTCCTGCCAGGTCTTGGGCTCCTTGGCGCCCGCGTTCGCGAAGACCTTGGCGTTGTACCAGATCAGCGACTTGTTGGCGGCCTTGTAGTACACGCCGTACTGCTTGCCGCCGACCTTGCCGATGTCCTGCCAGCCCTGCGAGTAGTTCTTCTGCAACTCCGCGAGCGCTTCGGCACCCAGAGGCTTGGCCCACTTCTTGTCGACGGCCTGTTTGATCGCGCCGGGCTGCGGGAGCATCGCGACGTCCGGCGGCTGGCCGCCCGCGATCTTCGAGCCGAGGAAGTTGATGATCGGGTCCTGCGCGGGCACGAAGGTGACCTTGGCACCCGTGCGCTTCTCGAACTCCGCGAGGACCGCCTTGAAGTTCTTCTGCTCGGCACCCGTCCACACGGCGGCCACTTCGAGGCTCTGGCCGTTCAGTTTGGGGAGGGTCACCGTGCCGGTGCTCTCCGAAGGGGTGCTGGACTTGCCGCTGTCGCTCTTGTTGCCGCTGCCTCCACAGGCGGTCAGTGAGAGCGCCAGTGCCCCCGCGGCGACAACTGCCGCTGTACGTACGGTGGTGCGTGTCCGGATTGTGCTGCTCGTGCTGCGCATCACTGCCCCGTTCTTCGTTCCTCGTCGAACGCTCGAACGCTTCCGTGCGCACTGGTCTACGCCCGGTACTTGAACGCGGCAAGATGGCGTCCGCTGTCAAGACCGGGATCGTGACTGGGTCGTGACGTGGGGTTGTGTGGGCAATCTGTGAACGATCAGAGGAGTGACGGGACCTCCGCCGCCGACACCGAACGCGTCGCCCGCTCCAGCGCGCTGGCCAGGAGCGCCAAGTCCGTGGGTCCGTTGCCCAGTTCGCGGACCGGGCGGCGGGCCGGGGGGTCGCCCATGCGCTGCCACTCCAGCGGGACGACCGTGGGGCGGAGCGTCGCCGTGCGCGGGATACGGCCCGTCACGCGACCACCCTGGAACGGGGTGCTCCGGCCGTCCGCGAGGGTCAGCCGGCCCCGGCCGGGCGCCGGTTCCTCCGGGCCCTGGGTCGTCGGGTCCAGGGTGACGCGGAGGGTGGCGTGCCGGGCGGGTTCCGTCTCGGCGGTACGGGCGTCCAGCGCGGCGGCCGCCACCAGGTGCACGCCGAGCCGCTCGCCCTCGCGGGCCACCGCCTCCAGCGCGCGTATGACCGAACCGGCGGCCGGGCGGCCGGGCGAGCCCAACGGCGGCTTCACCAGGGCGTCCAGGTCGTCCACGACCACCACCAGCCGGGGCAGCGGCGGTGCCGCCTCCGTCTGCTGCCGGGCCGCCGCCGGGCGCAGCCGGATCGTCGAACTCGTCGGACTCTCCAGATCCCCGGCAGCGGACGAACCCCGCTGGGCGACGATCCGGCCCGACACCTCGTGCCGGGAGTGCCACTCGGCGAACCCGATCCGGCCCAGCAACTCGGCCCGCCGCTTCAGCTCCGCGCTCAGCGACTGCGCGAACTCCCGCATCCGCACCGGATCGTTGGCCGTGAGATGGGTGGTGACATGCGGTACGTCCGTGCAGACCCGCAGGCCCTCGCCATGACCGCTGCTCGCGCCGACGCTGTCCCGGCCGTCGATCAGCACGATGCCCAGCCGGTCGGGACGCTCGGCCGCCGCGAGCGAGGCGACCACCGCCCGCAGCGACTCCGTACGCCCACTGCCCGGCGGGCCCTCGATCAGCAGATGCGGCCCCTCGGCGGCGAGGTCCGCGCTGACCGGCCCGCGCGGTCCGGCCCCGAGCACCGCCCAGGCCCGCCCGCCGAGCGCGTCCTTGTCGTCCCCCGCGTCCGCCCAACGCGCCAGCAGGGACGCCGGGGTGGCCCGCGCCAGCCCCAACTCGTCCAGCAGCCGCGCCGATTGGGGCAACGGCGCCGACACGCGCACGTGCCGCTCACCCGTCGCGCCGTCCGCCCTGAGCGGCGCCAGCGCCCGCGCGAACCGCTCGGCCCACGCGAGCGAGACCGCGTCCACGGCGGCTACGGTGCCTTCGCCCACGGGGCCCACGGGAGTGGAGTCCGCCGAGCGGGGATCGGACCCGCGCGAGGCGGGCGTACCGGGGCGTCCCTCCGCCGTACCGGGCTGCCGGGCCCCGTCGTGCGCGACCCGCAGCAGCCGCAGCGCCGTCGCCACGTCACCGCTGAGCAGCGCGACCGCGCCGCACTCCCGGAAGGTCGGCGCCGCCGCGCAGGCCGCCTCGTAGGTCTGCGCCACCGGTGACGTGGGCGAGGCCGCCTCCGTCTCGGCGAGGCACAGGACGTGGATACCGGCCCGGGGCCCGTCGTGGGCCAGCCGCGCCACCGCCTCGCGCACATCGGCGCCACCCGGGTCACCGTCCACCACCAGCACGGTGTACGGGCCCGTGAACCCGTCCGCCGAGCCGTCGCCGTCGTCGGTGCGGGCCCAGGCGGGGCGGTGTACGGCCCCGCGCACGGGGTCGGCGGTGTCGGACGAACGGGGCCGGGCGGCACCGGAGTCCGGGTCGTCGAGGGCGTGCGGGCCGGGTGCGCCGGAACGGTCGTGATGGGCCTCGTCGGCGGTGGAGTACGCGATGGGTGCGCTCGACGGGGAACCCGCGCCCGGCCGGTGACGCTCGTCGGCCGGACCGCGCTGCGCGCCGATCCCCGGAGTCCGCCGGCCGGCGTCGGGAGAGCTCCCGTGGGCGGCCCTCGGCCCGGCTCCGCCGTACGGGTCCGTGGTGTGGTCCTCCAGGCGCCGCAGGAGTTCGTCGGTGCGGGCCGTGGCCTGTTCGCGGTCGTAGGCCAGCAGCAGGCGGCAGTCCTGGCCGTGCCCCGGACGCAGATGGGGCAGCCAGCCGAGCCAGGACCACTCGGCCGTGCGCTCGGCCACCGGACGCGCCCGGTCCGTGCTGATCAGCACGATCTCCAGGGCGTCCGGGGAGTGCAGCGCGGCGAGCTGGGCCACCACCGCGCGGGCGAGCCCCGCCAGCCGCGTGCGCGGTCCGGCCAGGCCCAGCGCGCCGACCTCGCGGAGCCCGGAGGTCACCGGCACCGCGGGCAGCAGCGCCGAACCGTCCGGTGTCGCCCGGTCGGCGGTGCCGAGCCGCACGGTGAGCGCCTCGGGGTGACCGGGGCCGCGCTCCCACAGCCGGGGTCCCGGGCCCAGGGCGGTGAGCAGCAGGGCGGCCGGATCGGGCCAGGTGTCCGGCTGCTGGGCGGGCACGGGCGGGGTCTGCGCGTTCTTGCCGGCGCCCTCGCCGTCGTAGGAGTCGTGGGAATCGCCGTACGCGGTGTCGTACGGCGACTCGGGGTCCTCGCCGGCCGACTCGCCGCGGCCGCCCGTCAGACGGCGGGCCCACTTGCCGATGCCGCCGCGCCTGCGCACGCCTTGCGGCACCTCGGTGCCCCGCAGGGGGGTGCCCTTGCGGCCGTCGTCGTCGCCGGGTTCGTCACGCGCGGGGATGTGCGAGGTCGTCGTCCGCGCGGAGAACGATTCTTCGGCGCGCTCGCCCTCGGGGTCCTCGCCGAGCGCGCCGAAACGGCCGGCGTGGGTGTCCCCGCCGTCGGGGACCGTGCGGTGCTCGATGCTCGGGGCGGTGCCCTGGCCGGGCACCACGGGAGGCTGCGCGCGGGGGACCGCGGGGGTGCCGGGGGACACGCGCACGTGCCCCTCGCCGTCCGGGGTCGTCTCGGTGCGTGCTCCCGGGCCGCCGGACGGGGTCAGCCGCAGGGCCGACTCGCCGATCCGCAGCAGCGCGCCCGGGGCGAAGCGGACCGGGCGGGTGCCCACGCGCGTGCCCGCCAGTGTGGTGCCGTTCGTCGAGCCCAGGTCGGCGACCGAGACCCGGCCGCCGGGGTCGACCGTGACCGCGCAGTGCAGCCGGGAGACGTCCGGGTCGTCCAGCGGGACGTCGGCGTCGGCGGAGCGGCCGATGTGGATCTGGCCGCCGTGCAGGAGGTGCACCCCGCCCGCGTCCGGGCCCGCGACCACATGGAGCTGGGTCGGGGCGTCGTCCAGCTCGGGATGCGCCTCGGGCTCGGCCGGGGCGCCCAGGGACAGCACCGCGCCGTCCGTCAGCGGCGGCTCGCCGAGCGTGCAGCGCTGGGTGTCCAGGCGCTCCACGCCCGCGTAGAGCACGACCGGGGCGCCGGACTCACGGCTCCGCTCGGGCGCGGACGGGTCGGCGGAGACCGCCGAGGCCAGCGCGGAGGCCACCGCGGCCAGGGCCGTGCCGGCGGGCGCGGTGACCAGCACATCGCAGCTCGCGGAGCGGCCCCGCGGCTGCGCGGGCGGCCCCAGCGGGTCTACGACGGTCAGCCGGATCTGCATCGCCGTCAGCGGTCCCTTCTGCCCCGGGCGCGGAATATTCCCCCACCCCGCGCGAGCACATCGGCCAGTTCTGCACGCATCCTCGCACCTGCCACTGACAACGCGCCCGGGGCCCGGCAGCAAGTGATCTTGATTGGTCAGCTCTGTCCCCAAAAGTGCCTGACCAGTGCCGCGCCGGTGATCGAGTGAGACCGGTCATGTCCGGCTTCGGTGACCATTGGGGCAACCGGGAGACCGGGGTGAGCGTCTTTCCTTCGAACATGTACGGCGATGCTTACGTAGGTAGCCGCAAGAGGGGCGGCACTACAGTGGACCGGAACACAGGCAAGCAGCAGGGAGCGCAGACGTGCGGCCGGTAGGCAGCAAGTACCTCCTGGAGGAGCCGCTCGGACGCGGCGCCACGGGCACCGTCTGGCGGGCCCGCCAGCGTGAGACCGCGGGCGCCGAGGCGGCTGTCCAGGGTCAGCCCGGTGAGACCGTCGCGATCAAGGTCCTCAAGGAAGAACTCGCGAGCGATCCCGACATCGTGATGCGGTTCCTGCGCGAGCGGTCGGTGCTGCTGCGCCTGACCCACCCGAACATCGTCCGGGTCCGCGACCTGGTCGTCGAGGGCGATCTCCTGGCGCTCGTCATGGACATCGTCGAAGGCCCCGATCTCCACCGCTATCTGCGCGAGAACGGCCCCTTCAGCCCCGTCGGCGCCGCCCTGCTCACCGCACAGATCGCCGACGCGCTCGCCGCCAGCCACGCCGACGGCGTCGTCCACCGCGACCTGAAGCCGGCGAACGTCCTGCTCAAGCAGGACGGCGGCCAGATGCACCCGATGCTCACCGACTTCGGCATCGCCCGCCTCGCCGACTCCCCGGGCCTGACCCGCACCCACGAGTTCGTCGGCACGCCCGCGTACATCGCGCCGGAGTCCGCCGAGGGCCGCCCGCAGACCTCCGCCGTGGACATCTACGGCGCCGGCATCCTGATGTACGAGCTGGTCACCGGACACCCGCCGTTCTCCGGCGGCTCCGCCCTCGAAGTCCTGCACCAGCACCTCAGCGCCGAACCGCGCCGCCCCTCGACGGTCCCCGACCCGCTGTGGACGGTCATCGAGCGCTGCCTGCGCAAGAACCCGGACGAACGGCCCAGCGCCGAGAACCTCGCCCGCGGCCTGCGCACCGTCGCCGAGGGCATCGGCGTGCACGCCAACTCCGCGCAGATCGCCGCCGCCGAGAACGTCGGCAGGCTGCTCGCCCCCGACCCGGCCCCCGCGGCCGTACCGGGCGTACCCGGCGCCGCCGACCCGACGCAGGTCCTCTCGCACGGCGCGGGCGGCTTCGACCCGAACGCGGCGACCAGCGTCCTCCCGCACACCGGCGGCCCGCTGGGCGCCGCCGACCCGACCACCGTCATGCCGAACCGGGGCGCGGCCGATCCGACGACGGTCATGCCGCAGAACCCGTACGGCCAGCAGGGCGGGCAGGGCCAGCAGAACCAGCCCGGTGGCCCCGGTCCCGAGCAGCCGCACCCCTGGCAGAACCAGCTGCGCGCCGCCCGCGACCGCAACGAACAGACCCAGTTCCAGCCCTACCTCGACCCGGGCGAGGACCCGCTGCGCCGCCGCCCCCAGCGCCAGGTCTCCCGCCCCCAGCAGCAGCCGCAGCAGCCCCGACAGGCCGCCCAGCAGCGCCCGCAGCAGCGGCCCTCACAGCGCCAGCAACCGCAGCAGGGCTACGGCTATCCGCAGCAGCAACAGCCGCAGCAGTACGCCCCGCCGAGGCCCCAGCAGCCCCAGCAGCGGCCCCAGGAACCGGCGCGCGAGCCCCGCCAGCCGCGGCAGCGCAGCGCCAACCCGATGAAGATCCCCGGCCTCGGCTGCCTGAAGGGCTGCCTTTTCACGATCATCCTGCTGTTCGTCGCGGGCTGGCTGGTCTGGGAACTGACCCCGCTGCAGGACTGGATCGGCACCGGCAAGAGCTACTGGCAGGAGATCAGCCACGTCGTCGGACAGGTGAGTGGCTGGGTCAAGGATCTGAGTTCCGGCGGGAACAACTGACCCTCCATTGGCGGCGCAATGCCCCAAGTCCGGCGTCGTGTTGGTGATTTGTCGACACCCAGTGGGTGATTTCCGCCCTGGCGGTGAAGGTTGGCTCATCTGACGCGTAGTTTTAGCGACACACGCGTCGGTAGGAGCAGTCTTGGCACGGAAGATCGGCAGCCGGTACACCGCCAACCAGATCCTGGGGCGGGGCAGCGCCGGCACGGTGTGGCTGGGCGAGGGTCCCGATGGGCCCGTCGCCGTCAAGCTGTTGCGCGAGGACCTCGCGTCCGACCAGGAGCTCGTCGGCCGCTTCGTGCAGGAGCGCACCGCCCTGCTCGGCCTGGAGCACCCGAACATCGTGTCCGTACGGGACCTGGTCGTCGACGGCAACGACCTCGCCCTCGTCATGGACCTGGTCCGCGGCACCGACCTGCGCACCCGCCTCGACCGGGAACGCCGGCTCGCCCCCGAGGCGGCGGTCGCGATCGTCGCCGACATCGCGGACGGGCTCGCGGCGGCCCACGCGGCAGGCGTCGTGCACCGGGACGTCAAGCCGGAGAACGTGCTCCTCGACATGCAGGGCCCGCTCGGCCCCGGCGGCGCGCACCCCGCCCTGCTGACCGACTTCGGGGTCGCCAAACTCATCGACTCCCCGCGCCGCACCCGCGCCACGAAGATCATCGGTACGCCGGACTATCTCGCCCCCGAGATCGTCGAGGGCCTGCCCCCGCGCGCGGCCGTCGACATCTACGCCCTGGCGACCGTCCTCTACGAACTCCTCGCCGGATTCACGCCGTTCGGCGGCGGCCACCCCGGCGCGGTGCTACGACGCCATGTCACCGAGACCGTCGTACCGCTGCCCGGAATCCCCGAGGAGCTGTGGGCGCTGCTCGTCCAGTGCCTGGCGAAGGCCCCGGCGTCCCGGCTGCGGGCCTCCGAACTCGCGGCCCGGCTGCGCGAACAGCTGCCGCTGCTCGCCGGGATGCCCCCGCTGGACGTCGACGAGCCGGACACCGAGCAGGAGGACGCGGAGCCGGAGGAGGCTCCGGTGGCCACGCCCGCGCGCGGCGAGCGGGTACGGCGTGGTGCCGTACCGCTGGTGCCGGGGGCCAAGCCCGCCGACTCCAACCGGGACACGCACACCTCGATGCGGGTGCCCGCGCCGGACGAACTCGCCGGTGGGGCGCGTGGCACGGCCCGTGCCCCGCGCGCGGCGGGCGCCCCGCGGCCCGGTTCGGCCCGGCACCGGGCGGCGACGCGGCGTCGGCGGCTGACGCTCGGGGCGGCGGCGGTGGTGCTGGTCGCGGCGGTGGGGGTCGGTACGTGGGCGGCGACGTCGGGGGACGACTCGGGCGCGAACTCCCCGGACACGAAGAACTCGTCACCGGCTTCGCCTTGAGGGTTCTCGCCCCCGCCGCCTCTGCCCGTCCCGTCCCTGGGGGCTGCCGCCCCCAGCCCCCCCGCTTCGGCCTGAACGGCCTCGTCCTCAAACGCCGGACGGGCTGAGGGACGCGGACCGGCGTTTCAACACTTCTCGTCCCACCGAGTCGGGTGGTGGGTGGGCACAGGCCGGGAAGGGTCTGGGGGCGGAGCCCCCAGGACGCCCGCACCAGGCGCCGGTGAGTCGGAGCCCCGGTCACAGCCACGGCACTCCCCGCTTGGCGGAGCCGTTACGCTGGAGGCGTGGCAGTCGTCGATGTTTCCGAAGAGCTCAAGTCCCTCTCCTCGACCATGGAGTCGATCGAGGCCGTCCTGGACCTGGACAAGCTGAGGGCAGATGTCGTCGTCCTTGAGGAGCAGGCCGCGGCGCCCTCCCTGTGGGACGACCCGGAGGCGGCGCAGAAGGTCACCAGCAAGCTGAGTCACCTCCAGGCCGAGATCCGCAAGACCGAGGCCCTGCGCGGCCGGATCGACGACCTCTCGGTCCTCTTCGAGATGGCCGAGGAGGAGGACGACCCGGACACCCTCGCCGAGGCGGAGAACGAGCTGACCGCCGTCAAGAAGGCGCTGGACGAGATGGAGGTCCGCACCCTTCTCTCCGGCGAGTACGACTCCCGCGAGGCCGTCGTCACCATCCGCGCGGAGGCCGGCGGCGTCGACGCCTCGGACTTCGCCGAGAAGCTCCAGCGCATGTACCTGCGCTGGGCCGAGCGCCACGGCTACAAGACGGAGCTCTACGAGACGTCGTACGCCGAAGAGGCCGGCATCAAGTCGACCACCTTCGCCGTGCACGTTCCGTACGCCTACGGCACGCTCTCGGTCGAGCAGGGCACCCACCGGCTCGTCCGGATCTCGCCCTTCGACAACCAGGGGCGCCGTCAGACCTCCTTCGCCGGTGTCGAGATCCTGCCGGTCGTCGAGCAGACCGACCACATCGAGATCGACGAGTCCGAGCTGCGGGTGGATGTCTACCGGTCCTCCGGGCCAGGTGGTCAGGGCGTCAACACCACCGACTCCGCGGTCCGCCTCACCCACCTCCCCACCGGCATCGTCGTCTCCTGCCAGAACGAGCGCTCGCAGATCCAGAACAAGGCCAGCGCGATGAACGTGCTCCAGGCCAAGCTGCTGGAGCGCCGCCGCCAGGAGGAGCAGGCCCGGATGGACGCCCTCAAGGGCGACGGCGGCAACTCCTGGGGCAACCAGATGCGTTCGTACGTCCTGCACCCGTACCAGATGGTCAAGGACCTGCGTACGGAGTACGAGGTCGGTAACCCCGAGGCCGTGTTCAACGGCGAGATCGACGGCTTCCTGGAGGCCGGAATTCGCTGGCGCAAGCAGCAGGAGAAGTAACTCCGCCAATAACTCCGCGAGTTGCTTCCGGGTGACTTTGTCGACAAGGCAACTGCCGTCCACCGGGCGGCAGTTGCCTTTCGCGTATCCGGATGTCTGGGTTTTACATCACACTCACAGGTTCCATCCCCCAGCAAAGAGCGCTTAGTTGGACATTGCGCTCGCAACGGCCTTGACGTTGCTGTGAAAAATGGGAAGGGTGAAGCGTGGCATGCGTGTCTCCGGGGCGCATGTGAACCGGGGGAGTCGAGCTTTCGCCAGCCGCTACCCCTGTCGATCACGGCCCCGGACACCGACGCACCACTGACGACGAGCTACATGGGGGTAGCAACCTAATGACGAAGAAGACGCGGATCCGTGTCGCGCGCATAGCGGCGGGCGCGATCATCGCCGCCGGCGCCTCGCTGACCGCCGCGGGCGCCGCATCGGCGCTCGACCTGGGCGTGACCGTGGACGGCAACGGGGTCAGCGCGGACGTCAACCTCGACGACCCGACGACCGACCCGGTCTCGACTCCGCCCGCGACTCCGACCGACACGGGCGTCCCGACCGCCCCGGACAGCACGCCGCCGGCCACCCCGCCGTCCACGCCCGTCTCGACGCCTCCCACCGACGAGCCGACCGAGCCCACGGACAACCCGACCGAGCCGACGGACGAGCCCACGACCGACAGCCCGTCGGACGGCAGCACCAGCGGCTCCGGCACCGGCTCGACCGGCGGCAACAACACCGACCCCGACGGCGGCTCCTCGGCCCAGGAGGCCGGCACCTCCGCCCTCACCGACACCGGTTCCGACACCTCGGCCCAGGGCAGCGGTGACGAGCTGGCCGAGACCGGTGCAGGCCAGACCGCGTTCCTGCTGATCGGCGCCGCCACGATGATCGCCGGCGGCATCGCCTTCCGCGTGCTCCCGCGCCTCGCGAGCAGCAACCGCGGCGGCACGATCGCCTGACGGTAGCCGTCCCCGTACGGACCGTACGCACGTCGTACCACGAAGGGCCCGGAGCTTGTCGCTCCGGGCCCTTCTGTGTGTCCTTGTCCAGGCCGCCTACGCGGTCTGGTGCGCCACCAGCGCCAGCGCCGCGATCAGCACCGCGAGCAGGGCGATCAATGCCATGGGGTTGAGATTGCCCCACGGGTTCTCCTGCTGCAGCCGCGCGCGGTTCGCGCGGCAGACGGGACAGCGGCCCTCGTTCACGGGCGCCGCGCAGTTCGCGCACACCAACCGGTCGTACGTCATGCGCTCGCCCTCCTTGCACCGGCTTCCACAGACACAACGCCTCGGGAAACTAGAACGTTCCCCCTCCACTGTGCCAGGTTCCGCGGGATTCGGCGCGGCTCGCCTTATCCTGCCCCGACCTTGCGCGTTCCAGCCCTTCAAATCCGCGACAAAACGTGCAAGCCTCGCACAACCCCGGAGGGCGACTGCGCGGGCACACCAGGGTCGCGTATGGTCACGCTCACCTACCCCCGGCTACCCGTGGTGCTCCCGTGATCCGATTCGACAGTGTCTCCAAGGTCTACCCCAAGCAGACCCGCCCCGCTCTCAGGGACGTCTCCCTGGAAGTGGAGAAGGGCGAGTTCGTGTTCCTCGTGGGGTCCTCCGGCTCCGGAAAGTCCACCTTCCTGAGGCTGGTCCTCCGCGAGGAGCGGTGCAGCCAGGGCCAGGTGCACGTGCTGGGCAAGGACCTCGCCCGCATCTCCAACTGGAAGGTGCCGCAGATGCGCCGCCAGCTGGGGACCGTCTTCCAGGACTTCCGCCTGCTGCCCAACAAGACGGTCGCCGAGAACGTGGCCTTCGCGCAGGAGGTCATCGGCAAGTCCAAGGGCGAGATCCGCAAGTCCGTGCCCCAGGTGCTCGACCTCGTCGGGCTGGGCGGCAAGGAGGACCGGCGCCCCGGTGAGCTCTCCGGTGGTGAGCAGCAGCGCGTGGCCATCGCGAGAGCCTTCGTGAACCGGCCCAAGCTCCTCATCGCGGACGAGCCCACCGGCAACCTCGACCCGCAGACCTCCGTCGGCATCATGAAGCTGCTCGACCGGATCAACCGGACGGGCACCACCGTGGTGATGGCGACGCACGACCAGAACATCGTGGACCAGATGCGCAAGCGCGTCATCGAACTGGAGGGCGGCCGCCTCGTCCGTGACCAGGCACGTGGCGTCTACGGCTACCAGCACTGACCGCCGTTCGACCGCCGTCTGATGTCCGTCCACGGAAAGGCCTGAAGAAGCCGCCATGCGCGCCCAGTTCGTACTGTCCGAGATCGGTGTCGGTCTCCGCCGCAACCTGACGATGACCTTCGCGGTCGTCGTCTCCGTAGCCCTGTCCCTGGCCCTCTTCGGCGGCTCGCTGCTGATGAGCGACCAGGTCACCACCATGAAGGGCTACTGGTACGACAAGGTCAACGTCTCGATCTTCCTCTGCAACAAGAGCGACGCCGAGTCCGACCCCAACTGCGCCAAGGGCGCGGTGACCGACGACCAGAAGGCGCAGATCAAGTCCGACCTCGACAAGATGTCGGTCGTCCAGAAGGTCACGTACGAGTCCCAGGACGAGGCGTACAAGCACTACAAGCAGCAGTTCGGCGACTCCCCGCTGGCCAGTTCGCTCACCCCGGACCAGATGCAGGAGTCGTACCGCATCAAGCTGAGGGACCCGCAGAAGTACCAGGTCATCGCGACCGCCTTCGACGGCCGTGACGGCGTCCAGTCGGTGCAGGACCAGAAGGGCATCCTGGACAACCTCTTCGGCCTGCTGAACGGCATGAACTGGGCCGCCCGCGCGGTCATGGCCCTCATGCTCGTCGTCGCCCTGATGCTGATCGTCAACACCGTGCGCGTCTCGGCGTTCAGCCGTCGCCGTGAGACCGGCATCATGCGGCTGGTCGGCGCGTCCGGCTTCTACATCCAGGCCCCGTTCATCATGGAGGCCGCCGTCGCCGGCCTCATCGGCGGCACGGTCGCCTGCGGATTCCTGGTGATCGGCCGGTACTTCATCATCGACCACGGCCTGGACCTGTCCCACAAACTCAATCTGATCAACTTCATCGGCTGGGACGCCGTCCTCACCAAGCTCCCACTGATCCTCGCGACGAGCCTCCTGATGCCCGCGCTTGCGGCGTTCTTCGCGCTGCGCAAGTACCTGAAGGTGTGACACATGCCAAGAGGGCCGTACGGGCAACCGCCCGTGCGGCCCTTCCCGTTGTCCTAGACTCACCGCCATGTCAGGCCGTGACCTGTTCTGTCAGCCCCGCCGCATCCGCCGCGGGGCCGCCCTGACATTGGTGTTCGCGAGCGTGCTCGTCGCCGGTGCGGCGACCGGCTCGTTCGAGGAACCCGGCCGCGCGGACCGCAAATCGGCGTCCGGTACGGCCCGTTCGGCGCCCGTCGCCAAACACGAGGACGTCGCGAAGGCCGCCGCCGAGGCGAAGGCCGACGGCAAGTCGCCCATGGAGGCTGCCGAACGCGCCGTCAGCCGCAGCGGGGACCGGTGGGGTGCCGTGTACTCCCAGGGGGAGTACGAGGAGTTCGAGGAGGCCCTCGACGGCCAGTACACCGGCGTCGGGCTCTGGGCCCGCCGGGAGCGCGACGGCCGGATCGAGGTGACCAAGGTGCAGTCCGGGTCGCCCGCGGCCACCGCCGGGGTCCGCAGGGGCGACCGGCTGCGCACGGTCGACGGCGAGAACGTCGACGGGCAGCCCGTCACCGAGGTCGTGGCCCTACTGCGCGGCGACGCCCAGGACGCCGCCGCCGGCACCACCGTCACCCTCGGCCTGGAGCGCGGCACGCACGCGTGGAGCGAGACCGTACGGCGCGCCCGCCTCTCCACCGACTCCGTGACCGTCACCAGGCCGGACGACGAGGTCACCGTCATCAAGATCTCCGCGTTCACCAAGGGCGTCGGCGACATCGTCCGCACCGCCGTCCGTCAGGCCCCCGCCGACTCCGGGTTCATCCTCGACCTGCGCGGCAACTCCGGCGGCCTGGTCACCGAGGCCGTCACCACCGCCTCCGCCTTCCTGGACGGCGGCCTCGTCGCGACGTACGACGTCGACGGCGAGCAGCAGGTCCTGCACGCGGCGACCGGCGGCGACACCACCAGACCGCTGGTCGCGCTCGTCGACGGCGGCACGATGAGCGCGGCCGAGATGCTCACCGGCGCCCTCCAGGACCGCGGCCGCGCGGTGGTCGTGGGCTCCAGGACCTTCGGCAAGGGCTCGGTCCAGATGCCGAGCCGACTCCCCGACGGCGTCGTCGCCGAACTCACCGTCGGCCACTACCGCACCCCCTCCGGCCACACCGTCGACGGCCGGGGCATCACCCCCGACCTCGATGTCACCGCACAGGGGCAGGCGGCCGTAGAACGCGCGGAGACCGTATTGAGCGGCCTCGGGGACGCTTCGTAATCGCCTTTCCCTCATGGCCCCTGGTAGTGCGAAAATGGTCAGCACTATGAGCAAGGGAATGTACGTACCCAAGGAGTCCCAGCCCAAGCAGGGCGGCGGGGCCGCGAAGGCCAAGGACGGCAAGCGCAAGATCGTCGCGCAGAACAAGAAGGCCCGGCACGACTACGCGATCGTCGACACCTACGAGGCCGGGCTCGTCCTGACCGGCACCGAGGTCAAGTCGCTGCGCCAGGGGCGCGCCTCGCTGACGGACGGCTTCGTCCAGATCGACGGGGGTGAGGCGTGGCTGCACAACGCCCACATCCCCGAGTACAGCCAGGGCACCTGGACGAACCACACGGTCCGCCGCAAGCGCAAGCTGCTGCTGCACCGCGAGGAGATCGACAAGTTGGCGTCGAAGTCGGAGGAGACGGGTCACACGATCGTGCCCCTCGCCCTGTACTTCAAGGACGGCCGGGCGAAGGCCGAGATCGCGCTCGCGCGAGGCAAGAAGGAGTACGACAAGCGGCAGACCCTGCGCGAGAAGCAGGACCGCCGGGAGTCGGACCGCGCGATCGCCGCCGCGAAGCGGAAGCAGCGGGGCCAGTAGCCACGGGGAATACGGTGGCATCGGCGTGCGTTGGTCACGTACGATGGCTACTGCACCCCACAGCGGGTGTGTGACCCTCCTCGGAGGGGCTTGAAAAAACAACATGGGGATGATCGGTTTCGACAGCGGCTGTCGAAGCAGGTGAAGCGTGTCGAGGAAGCGGCAATGATCTCGTTAACCATATGTCGCAACCAATAATCGCCAATTCCAAGAGCGATTCCCAGTCCTTCGCCCTCGCTGCCTAATAACAGCGACTGAAGGACCCTAAAAGGGTGTCAGACCGGGGATGTTCCCGACCCGGACCCTGGCATAATCTAGGGAACTAAACCATCGGGCCCGGTCACGGGGTCCGGTGGGAAATCAAACAGTGACTGGGCCCGTCGGCGACTTGTTCGCGTGATTGCCGGGGCCGAGAAAAGCACAGCGAACTGCACACGGAGAAGCCCTGATTCTGCACCGGTGGACGCGGGTTCGATTCCCGCCATCTCCACTCATCCCATGTGGGTAAAGCCCCTCACCGCTTCGGCGGTGGGGGGCTTTTTCCTGTCACCTCACCGTGAAGCTCGATATTCGCAACCCGTTGGTGAGCACCAGATACACGTCCGTACGGCCCTTCGCCGCACCCGACAGATCCGCGGTCACCGTCTCGTAGTCGTACGACGACGAAGTCGCCGTCGTGTGAACCGTCCCCACGAGCCTTCCCGTCGGGGAGCCGAGCCGGACCTCGATCGTGCCGGCGGCCGTACCCGCCACCCGGGCCGTGAACTTCGTTGCCCCCGCGCCCAGTTGGGTGTCAGCGAACTTCAGCCACGCGCCGTCCGCCGCCGCGCCCACCGCGGTGCCGCTCGCCTTGGACTCGTCGACGAGGTGGACGGCGGAGTAGTCGTCGAAGTTCTCGGCGCGGGTCGTCCGGGACAGGTTCCGGGGCGGGATGGTCTCCCCGTGGACCTGCCAGGTCGTACGGGTGCGGATGTCGGCCGACGACGCTCCGGCCATGACGTCGTACGTGCCGGATTCCACGACCCATTTCGAGCGCGTGACGTCCCAGTGGGCCAGGTCCTTCTGCTGGATCTTCAGGTGGACCGTCTTTGTCTCCCCGGGCTTGAGCGAGACCCGTTGGAAAGCCTTGAGCTGCTTCAGGGGCTCTTTGTCGCGGGACGTGCGCTGGTGCGTGTAGAGCTGGACGACCTCGTCGCCCGCTCGTGTACCGGTATTGGTGACCGTGACCTCGTAGCCGCCGGCGACGGGTTTCAGGGTGCCGTAGCGGAAGGTCGTGTACGAGAGGCCGTAGCCGAAGGGATAGAGCGGGGTGCCCTGGAAGTACTGGTAGGTGCGGTCGGACTTGATGATGTCGTAGTCGAGGATCGACGGGAGGTCGGCGTCCGAGCGGTACCAGGTCTGGGTGAGACGGCCGGACGGGTTGACGTCGCCGTAGAGGACGTCGGCGAGGGCGTTGCCCGTCTCCTGGCCGGCGTGGGAGGTCCAGAGGAGGGCCGGGACTTCCTGTTGCACGGCGCCCAGCGTGGTGGGGTAGCTGTTCTCGACGATCACCACCGTCTTCGGGTTGGCCCGATGGACCGCCTTGGCCAGGGCCTCCTGCGAGGGGGCCAGGGACATGTCCGTGCGGTCGTGGGCCTCGCGGCCGTTGATCGACGGCATGGAGCCGATGACGACGACCGCCGTGTCCTTGCCCTGCACCGCGGCCACGGCGTCGTCGATGCCGTCGCGGACCACGTCCTTCGCGTAGTGCGCCGCCTGGTCCTTGGGCACCAGGCCCAGGGTGCCGTTCGCGTCGGTCGGGCCGAGGTAGACGGGGTTCGACCACCAGGACTCGGCCGTCTCGTAGCCCGCGTACCTCAGCAAGGACGTTCCGTCGTCCTGCTGTTCCAGCTTGAACTGCTGCTGGACGTACCAACCGTTGGGCTGTGTCTGGTCGTTGACGAAGTTCGACCAGTTGTAGCCGACGTACTTGCCGTTGGCGGCCGAGCGCAGGGTGACGATGCCCGAGCCCCAGTCGAACGCGTCGAACTGGGCGGCGGTCGTCGGGGTGTCGGCGGTCTCCCGCAAGGGGGCGCCCGTGTCGCCGGTGCCGGCCGTGACGTACTTGCCGGTGGTCGTGTCGCGGAGGGCGATGCGGTCGACTCCCTCGCTGGTGGTCACGGGTGCCTTCAGTTTCGCGGCGATGCCCTGCGCGGGGGTGACGGCGTAGGGGAGCGTGCCCGAGTACCAGTCGGTGTAGAGCGTGTCGGCGAGGGGGCCGACCACTGCCACGTTTTTCTGTGTCGTTTTCAGCGGAAGTGACACACTTTTCTTGAGCAGCACCGTCCCCTCGGCCGCCGCCTTGCGCGCCAGTTGCCGATGCGCCGGGCTGTCGATGATCGACGCGTCGATCGAGCCGTACTTGCCGCCGCCCGGGTCGAATTCACCGAGCCGGACGCGGACGGAGAGGATGTCGGACACTGCCCTGTCGATGTCCGAGACCTTCAACAGGCCTTGTTGCAGCGCCGAGTTGATCGCCGCAGTCGTCGGGCCCGGGTCCGCGCTGTTGTCCGTGAAGCTGTCGACACCGGCCTTCAGCGCCGCCGCGTCGCCCTCCGCGATCGTGGGGTAGTACTGCTGGGGAGCGACCAGATTGCCGGGGGCGAAGGCGTCGGTGACGTTCAGCAGGTCCTGGCCGGTCCAGGTCCTCACCACGCTGTCCAGGTCCGGATTGACCGTGGCGGGGCGGCCGTTGACCAGGTTGTACGACGTCATCACGCCCGTGGCCGCGTCCGCCGCGATCGCCTGTTTGAAGGCGGCCTCGTCGTACTCCTTCTCCACCCGTGGGCGCAGGTCGGAGGAGGTGGTCGCGCGGTCGGCCTCGTTGTTGTAGCCGAGGTAGTGCTTGAGGGTGGGGGCCGTCTTGAGGTGGTTCGGGTCGCCGCCGGTCAGGCCCTCGCCGTAGGCCGTGGACAGGGCGCCGGTCAGTTCGGGGTCCTCGCTGTAGCCCTCCTCGTTGCGGCCCCAGCGCGGGTCGCGCAACAGATTCACCACCGGGGCCCAGAGGTTCAACCCCCAGCCGTCCGGGCGCTGTTGCTGGAAGCCACGGGCCTCGTCGCCGACCGCGGAGCCGACCTGTTCCATCAGCGCCGGGTCCCAGGTGGAGGCGAGTCCGATGGCCTGCGGGAAGACGGTGGCCTTGCCGAGCCAGGCGACCCCGTGCAGCGCCTCGGTGCCGGTGCGGAAGGACTGGATGCCGAGGCGGGGGATCGCGGGCTCGTACTGGTGGAGGAGGGAGATCTTCTCGTCGAGGGTCAGCCGGCCGAGGAGGTCGTCAACGCGCTTGCTGACGGGGAGAGTCGGGTCGCGGAAGGGGTCCGGGGTGTCGGCCGTCGCCGGGACCGTCGCTCCCAGGCCGACGATCAGGGCGAACGCCACGGCGAGCGTGGTTCTGTGGCCTGTTCTTTGACTTCTTCTCTTGCCTTTCATGTCGCGGCTCCTTCGGGTAGGGCCTTGCTCCAACGGTGGTGGTGTCAGGGCGCGTTGCGAGGTGCCGTGCTCGCGCGTTCGGTCAGCCGGGGTGCCAGCAGGGTCGCGTCGGGCACGGTCTTGCCGCCCAGCTTCTTCATCAGCAACTCGACGGCGCGGAAGCCGAGTTCGGCGGCGGGCAGCGCGACCGAGGTGACCGGGACCCGTACGGACTCGGCGAGTTCGTCGGGGCAGATCGCGGTGACCGACAGATCGCCGGGGACGCGCAGACCGAGCTGCTCGAAGGCGTCGACGAGGGGTTCCAGGAGCGGTTCGTTGTGGACGACGACTCCGGTCAACGCGGGCTGTTCACGCAGCAGTTGCTCGGCGACGGCGGCTGCCGCGGCGGGCGCCGGCTCGCAGGGGTGGACGCAGGAGACGAGCCCGTTGCGGCGGGCGGCGGCCGTGAAGCCCTGAACGACCCGCTGGGCGAAGGCGGTTCGGCGGACGTACACCTCGGGCGGTGACCCGACGAGGGCGACGACCCGGTGCCCGAGCCCCGCGAGCCGTTCCACGCACAGCTCACCGGCCGCCTTGAAGTCGAGGTCGACACAGGTCAGCCCGTCCGCCTCGGCGGGGAAGCCGATCAGCACGGACGGCCGGTCCAGGGAGCGGAGCAACGGCAGCCGGGGATCGTCGAGTTGTACGTCCATCACGATCATCGCGTCGACCAGTGCCGAGTCCGCGACCCGCCGCAGGCCCTCCTCACCCTCCTCCTGGGTGAGCAGCAGGACGTCGTGGTCGTGGCGGCGGGCCGTGGTAGCCACCGACATCGCGAACTGCATGACCACGGGGACGTGGATGCCGGTGCGTAAGGGGATGACGAGGGCCAGTACGTTCGACCGGCTGCTGGCCAGGGCGCGGGCACCGGCGTGCGGCCGGTAGCCCAGTTCGCGGACGGACGCCTCGACGCGCTGCCGGGTCTCCTCGGAGATCGGGCGCTTGCCGCTCAGCGTGTACGACACGGTGCTGGGGGAGACCCCGGCGTGCCGGGCCACATCGGTGATCTTCACCATCAGCCCAGCTCCAGGGTCAGGAACCCGCTGCCCGACTTCGACCGTTCCCCGGAGGCCAGCGCCCACGCCACGGACGGGTCACTGCAGGACGCCCGGAGCGTGTCCCCCTCCCGTACGACGGTGAAGGTCACGTCGCCGACCGGCACCGTCACCTGCGCGCCCCGCTCCAGGCCGTACGCCCGCAGGGTGACCCCGTCGGCATAGTCGTAGTCGGGCCGGTCGGTCACCGCGCCGACCGGGATCACCGCACCCGGTCGGACGAGGAGCGGCACGCTGTCGAAACCGTGCTTCTCGCGCACCCAGCGCGGCCCGGTGACCGTACGGCCGGTGAGGTAGTGGGTCCAGGTGCCCTCGGGGACGTAGTAGGAGACGTCGCCGTCGTCGCTGAACACGGGCGCGACCAGCAGATCGGTGCCGAGCATGTACTGCCGTTCCAGATGCGCGCATCCCGGGTCGTCCGGGAACTCCAGCACCATCGCCCGCATCATCGGCACGCCCTCGGCGGAGGCGGTGCGCGCGGTCTCGTAGATGTACGGCATGAGGCTCAGCTTGAGGCGGGTGAACTGCCGTAGTACGTCCACGGATTCCTCGTCGAAGAGCCACGGGACCCGGTACGAGGAGCTGCCGTGCAGGCGGCTGTGGGAGGACAACAGGCCGAAGGCCAGCCAGCGTTTGAAGAGGGCGGGGGTCGGGGTGCCCTCGAAGCCGCCGATGTCGTGGCTCCAGTAGCCGAAGCCGGACAGGCCGAGCGAGAGGCCGCCGCGCAGCGACTCCGCCATCGACTCGTAGGTCGCCTCGCAGTCACCGCCCCAGTGAACGGGGTACTTCTGGCTGCCGGTTGTGGCCGAGCGGGCGAAGACGACCGCCTCGCCCTCGCCCCGGTGCTTGCGCAGGACGTCGAAGACCGTGCGGTTGTAGAGGTAGGTGTAGTAGTTGTGCATCCGCTCGGGGTCCGCGCCGTCCGCGTAGGCGACATCGACCGGGACCCGCTCGCCGAAGTCGGTCTTGAAGCAGTCGACGCCCTGCGCGAGCAGCGCCTCCAGCTTGCCTGCGTACCAGTCGCGGGCGGCCGGGCTGGTGAAGTCGACCAGGGCCATGCCCGGTTGCCACAGGTCCCACTGCCAGACGCTGCCGTCAGGGCGGCGCAGCAGATGCCCGAGCGCCTTGCCCTCGGCGAAGAGTGGCGAGCGCTGCGCGATGTACGGGTTGATCCAGACGCAGATGTGCAGGCCGCGGTCCTTCAGCCGGGCGAGCATGCCCTCCGGGTCGGGGAAGACCCGCGGATCCCACTGGAAGTCGCACCAGTTGAACTCGCGCATCCAGAAACAGTCGAAGTGGAAGACGGACAGCGGGAGTTCACGCTCCCGCATGCCCTCGATGAAGGACGTCACCGTCTCCTCGTCGTAGGAGGTGGTGAACGACGTCGACAGCCACAGGCCGAACGACCAGGCGGGCGGGAGGGCCGGGCGGCCGGTGAGGGCGGAGTACTTGCGGAGGATGTCCTTGGGGGTCGGGCCGTAGATGACGTAGTACGTCAGCTGCTGGCTCTCCACGCTGAACTGGACCCGCGACACCGCCTCCGAGCCGACCTCGAAGGAGACCCGGCCGGGGTGGTCGACGAAGACGCCGTAGCCCGCGTCGGTGAGATAGAAGGGGACGTTCTTGTAGGCCTGTTCGGTGGCGGTGCCGCCGTCGGCGTTCCACATGTCGACGACCTGGCCGTTCTTGACGAGCGGCCCGAAGCGTTCGCCGAGTCCGTAGACGGAGGTGCCCACTTGGAGCCCCAGCTGCTCGCGAAGGTAGTGGGCGCCGGTCGCGTCCCGCATGATGCCCATGCCCTTGGGGCCGCTGCTGGTGAGGGTGCGGCCGTGGGCGAGGAAGTCGACGTGCCAGGGCCCGGTGCGCGCCACTTGGACCGACAGCGCGCCGGAGGTGAGCGTCGCGCGCTCGTCGTCGTAGGAGGTGTGTACGGCGAACTCCTCCTTCCGCACGTCGAATTGGGGACCGCGTGGTTGCTCGCCCTCGAAGTGGGTGAAGGTGACGCCGATGACGTCGGGCATCGGGGCGTGGGCGCTGATCGTCACGACCGGTCCCTTCAGCAGGTCGCCGCGGTGGCGGATGGGCACGGTCGGCGCGTGGATCTCCAACGCGCCGTCCGGGGCGGTGACATCGAGGACCTCGACCGGGTGGGCGGCGGTGACGCCCTCGCGCAGCAGCCAGTAGCCGTCGGTGAACTTCATGTGGGGGTCCCCTTACTACTTGACGGCACCCACGGCGATACCGCGCGTGAGGGTCCGCTGGAAGACGAGGAAGAAGACGATGGCGGGCAACACACCGAGAAGGGCAGCCGCGTTGGTCATCGTGGCGTCCATCAGACGCTGGCCCTGGAGGACACCGAGGGCCACCGACACGGTCTGGTTGTCGTTGGAGATCAGCATGACCAGGGGGAGCAGGAACTCGTTCCAGGTCCAGATGAAGAAGAAGACCAGCAGGACGCCGATCGTGGGGCGGCTGACCGGGACCACGATCCGCCACAGCACCTGCCACTTGTTGGCGCCGTCGATCCGGGCGGCCTCGATGATCTCGCGGGGGAACTGGCCGAGCACGGAGGAGAGGAGATACGTGCCGAACGCGGCCTGGATCACCGTGAAGACGATGACGACGCTCAACCTGGTGTCGTACAGGCCGACTTGCTTGCTCAGGTAGTAGATCGGGTAGACCAGCGTCTCCTGCGGCAGCATGTTGGCGAGGACGAAGAAGGCCAGGACCCACGTGCGGCCCCGGATACGGCCGATGCCGATCGCGTACGCGTTGAGGACCGACAGCACGGCGGCGAGGACGGCCACCGACCCGCTGATCAGAACGGAGTTGAAGAGTTTCTGGCCGTAGTCGACGCGCTGCCAGAAGTCCTTGAGGCCGTCCAGGTAGAGGCCCTTGGGGAGGCTGAGCGGACCGTGTTCGGAGTACTCGGCCGGTGACTTCACGGCGTTGATCAGGACGATCAGGAACGGGATCACCATGAAGAGGGCTGCGATGCACAGGGCGATGAGCACCGGGTAGCGGCGCAGGGCGGTCGTCATGCGCGGTCACCTTCCTCCGCGCGGGTCTGGAGTTTGAGGAAGGCGAGGGAGAGCACGAGGATGATCACGGTCAACACCGTTGAGATCGCGGCTCCGTAGCCGACCTGGGTCTTCTCGAAGAACGTGGTGAAGGAGAAGTAGGACGGGACGTCGGTCGCACCGCCCGGGCCGCCCTTCGTGAGGACGTACACCGCGCCGAACACCTTGAGCGCGGCGATCGTGCACCAGGTGAGGACGACGTAGATCTCGGGGCGGATCTGCGGCAGCGTGATGTGCCAGAAGCGGCGCCACCAGCCGGCGCCGTCCAGCTCGGCGGCCTCGTAGAGCTGGGGGTCGACGCGTTGCAGCCCGGCCATGAACACCACGAGCGGGAAGCCGAGTTGGACCCACACCATGACGCCCATGACGCTGTAGAGCGCGATGTCCGGGTCGCCGAGCCAGTCCTGCTGCCAGGAGCCCAGCCCCACCGCTTTCAGCAGGGTGTTGAGGGAGCCGTTGTCGGGGGCGAGGATCCAGCTCCAGACGATGCCGGCGACCGCGATCGGGAGCACCTGCGGGAGATAGAAGCAGGCGCGGAGGATCGAGGCGATACGGCTGCCGAAGTGCTTGCCGACGTAGTCGAACAGGGCGGCGGCGAGGACGAGTCCGACGATCGTCGGTACGGCCGCCATCGCCACGACCATGAACAGGCTGTGCCGGAAGGACGCCCAGAACTCGGAATCGTCCAGCAGGTCACGGTAGTTGGCGAGGCCGGTCCACTTGGGGTCGCCGACGCCCTGCCAGTTCGTGAAGCTCACGGCCGTGTTCATCAGGAACGGGACGACGATCACGGCGAGCGCGGCCAGGGCGCCGGGGAGCAGGAACAGGGCGTACGAGGTGCGGGGGCGGGGGCTGCGCGGGCCGGTGGTGTGGTGCCTGGTGCCGGCCCGCGCGCCCTTCTCGACGGTGACCGTCATGTCGACGGAACGCCCTTGTCGTACGCCTTCTGGAGATTGCTGAGATAGGCGTCCGGTTTCTCGCTGCTGGTGATCAGCTTCTGGGTCTCGGAGACGAGGACGTCGTAGAAGCCGGGGACCGGCCAGTCCGGGTAGAAGGCCAGACCGTCGCGGGCCGTGAGGGTGTTGAAGTTGGCGATGAGTTCCTTGGACTTGGGGTCGGTGATCGCGGAGGTGTCGGCCGCGACCGGGATGCCGCCCTTGTTGCCCATCAGGTTCTGGATCTTCTTCGACAGGGTGATGTCGATGAAGTCGTAGGCGAGTTGCTTGTTCTTGGCGCCCTTGGGGACGACCCAGATGTTGCCGCCGGAGCCGAGGGTGAGGTTCGAGCCGGGCCACAGGGTCGTGCCCCAGTCGAACTTGGCCTCCGTCTGGAAGCGGCCGTACCACCAGCTGCCGGAGAACAGGATCGGTGCCTTGCCCTGGATCCAGGAGACACCGGCGTCCTCGGCCTTGGTGGAGCTGGAGGTCTTGGCGATGTAGCCCTTCTTCACCCAGTCGGCGAAGGTGGTCGCCGCGTAGGTCCAGGCCGCGTCGTGGAAGTCCGTCTTGCCCTTGTACAGCTCGTACTTGTCGACCCAGGCACGGTCGGCCTTCGACAGCGCGAGCTGGTAGAGGTACTGCTGGGCCGGGTACTCGGCGCCCGCGTTGGCGAGCGGTGTGATGCCCTTCGCCACGAACTGGTCCATGGCGGCGGTGAGTTCGTCGAACGTCTTCGGCTCGGCGATCTTGTACTTCTTGAAGAGGTCCTTGTTGTAGTAGACCATCGTGTACTCGCCGTAGTCGGTCACGCCGTACCACTTGCCGGAGCCCATGACTCCGTTGGTGTCGTACATGTCCGTGGTGCCGACACTGGTGGGGATCTTCTTGTCCCAGCCGCGTTTCGTCGCCTCGGCGGTGAGGTCGGTGAGCAGGCCCTGCTTGGAGAGCAGGCCTGCGGTCGCGTTGCCCTTGTTGTACTCCATGACGTCCGGCGCGTCCGAGGAGTTGAGGACCATCGGGGCCGTCTTCTGGATCTGCTCGAAACCCTTCTCCTCGAACTTCACCTTCACGCCCGGATGCTGGGCCTCGAACTCCTTGATGGCCTCGTTCCAGGCCACGCCCATCGCACTGTCGGGGCCCTCGTAGTGCCAGAGCTTCAGGGTCTTGCCGTCTGAGGTACCGCTGTCCGAGTTGCCGCAGGACGTGAGGAGCAGAGCTCCTGTCACGATCACTGCGGCCGTCATCGTTCGCCTTCGGGTCGTCAACATCCAGGGCCTCCGGGGGAGTCGGATGGGTGTCGAAGCGCTTCGATGGAGGAACGTACGTAGGCGGTGCTGGTGCGTCAATGGGTTAGGCGGAGATTGGCGCAAGCGATTCGATGAACGGTGGGCCGCATGAGCCGGGATCGGGAGCGCGTGGTGTCGTCGGCGCCGACAGCCGGTTGAATGGGGCGGTATGGACGCGCGGAAGGTGACCTTGCGGAAAATGACGCCGTCGGAGTACGACGCGGCGACCGAGCGCCGTGAAGCCGAGACGGCCCGTGAACTCGGCAAGTTCATGCCGCAGGAGCTGGCGTGGGAGCGGACCCGCCAGGGCACCGCCCAGTTCCTCCCGGACGGGCGCGACACGGCCGGTCACCATCTCGTGGTGGCGGAGAACGGTTCGGGCGAGGTCGTGGGCAACGCGTGGATCGGTCCGGACCCGCGCCGGGCCGCGGGCACCGCCGATTCGGCCTGGCTCTACGACATCAACGTTCTCGCCCCGTTCCGGCGCCGCGGCTACGGATCCGCCATCCTCCACGCCGCCGAAGAACTCGTCGCTCGTGAGGGCAGGACATCGCTCGGCCTGAACGTCGTCGGAACCAACGAGGCGGCCATCGCCCTCTATCGACACAACGGGTACGACGTGTCGTCCATGTACCTGTCCAAGAGCGTGCAGCGCTAGATCGGACGGTGGGGCCTTCCCCTGCCACGCTGGACCGCCCTGGCCGGTGCCGCTGTCAGCAGCGCCGTCGCCGCCGCCGCGACCGGTACCGCGAAGCCCGCCGCGGGGGACGTGTGGTCCGCCGCCCAGCCGGCCGCCGCCGACCCGGACGCGATTCCCAACAGCAAGCTCGTCACCGCCAGGCTCATGCCCTCGTTCAACCGGCCTTCCGGTGTGCGGTGTTGGAGCAGGGTCGTCGCGGTGACCATCGTCGGGGCCGTTGCCATGCCTGCCACCAGCAAGGCCGCCGCGAGTGCCGGGAGGGAACCGAGTGTCGTGGTGGCAAGCAGCGGCAGAGCCATCAGAGCCGTCATCGCCAACAGGCACCACCGCAGCCGGAGTTCCGGCGTCCCCGTCGGCTTCAGCCTCCCGTACAGCAGGCCCGCCGCGCACGAGCCGGCCGCCTGGAGGGCCAATACCGCACCGCCCGCCGCACGGTGACCCGTCGCGTTCGCGTACGCGAGCGTGGCGATTTCCATCGAACCGAACACCGCGCCCGTCGCCACGAAACCGGCGAGGAGGGGAGGGATGCCGGGCACGCGCAGGGGCGGACCGCCCCTCGGGGCCGGGTTCGGCGGTGGTTCCGTCGAACGCTGGGCCGTGAAGATCAGGATGCCGGTGAGCAGGAGTACCGCCCCGGTCAGCGTCCCCGCCTCCGGGAAGAACGTGCCGCACAGGAAGGCCGCGAGTGCCGGGCCCAGCATGAAGCACAGCTCGTCGGCCGCCTGCTCGAAGGAGTTCGCGGTGTGCAGGGCCTCGGTGTCGCCGGCGAGAAGGTGGGCCCAGCGGGCGCGGGACAGGCCGCCGGTGTTGGGGGTCGTCGCGGTGGTCGCGTACGCGGCGAACAGGGTCCAGTCGGGGGCGCCGCAGCGCACGCAGAGGAGTAGGGACAGGGAGCCCAGGAACGCAACCGCCGTTGCCGGTACGGCCGTTCGGGACTGTCCGTGGCGGTCGGTCAGGCGCGCGATCCACGGGCCGGCGAGTGCCGTCGCCGCGAGGCCGGTCGCGGTGACGGCGCCGGCGAGGGCGTACGAGCCCCGTGAACCGGCGATCATCACGACCGCGCTCACGCTGAACATGCCCGCGGGCAGGCGGGCGATCAGGTTCCCGGCGGTGAAGGCACGGGTGCCGGGGAGGGAGAAGAGGTGGCGGTACATGGCTCCCACCGTCACCCCCGGACGATCAAGGGGTCCAACACCTGTTCCGCGCCGATTCACGCACCTGCGTTGTAAGTTCGCCGGATGCCCCGGACACCGGCCCACGTGGACCCCCGACTCCTCCGTGCCTTTCTCGCCGTCGCCGAGGAACTGCACTTCACCCGTGCCGCCACCCGGCTCTACGTCGCCCAGCAGGCGCTGAGTCGTGATGTGCGGCGGCTGGAGCGGGAGTTGGGGGCCGAGCTGTTCGTGCGGACCACCCGGCAGGTGACGCTGACGGCGGACGGTGCGCGGCTGGTGCCGTATGCCCGGCAAGTGCTGGCCGCGCACGACGAGTTGCTCGCCGCGTTCCGGCAGGCCCGGCCACTGCTCGTGGATCTGAACTCGCCGGGGCTCGGCACCGGGCGCCGGGTGTTGCACCGGGCCCGTGAACTCGCCCCGGAGCAGGAGCTGATGGCCCGCTACGAGAGCGGACTGACGGGAGCCGCGGGGGAGTTGCTGGCGGGGCGGCTCGACGTGTCGTTCGGGAGGTTCGCCGGGCTCGACCGGGCGCTGCGGGCCGGGCTCGACCACCAACTCGTGCGGTACGAGCCGATGGCGGTCGTCCTGCCCGAGGACCACCGGCTGGCGTCGCTCGCGGAGGTGCCGGTGGACGCGCTCAAGGGGGAGGCCGTGTACGCGGGGGCCGGGAATCCGCGTACCCCGGAGTGGACGGATCTCGCGCGGCGGTTGTTCGAGGGGCGTGACATCGAGGTTGCGGCGCCCGCACATATGGCCGTAGGGGAAGAGGAATTCGAACGGGTGATGGGCAGGACGAGGAACCCGATTCTCGCTGTAGTGGGCTTTCCGGCCATGCGCCGGACCGTGCTGCGGCCTCTGGTGAAGCCGGTGCCTTTGTCGCCCGTGTCGCTCGTGTGGCGAAAGGGGCTGGTGCACCCCGGATTCGACGCGCTTCGACGCGCTGCGGCGGAGATCGGCGGTGCCGAGGGATGGCTTCGGCGGCCCGCAGATGGATGGATTCCAGCCATGGACGTGGACATGCTAAAGACGTAGAAATTACGCATCCCGTCACATGTGGTGGTCCAGTTACGCTACCTTCGGTGACCTGGGCACGGTGTGGTACAGGGGGTGCGTGGACCGGGTGGGGGCCCGGTTCGACGGCGTGTGCTCAGGGTCGTCTGCGCCCCCGGAACAGTTCCGTGGGGGGATGTGCGTGCGCGTGGAAAAGTGGCGAGAAGACGCCCAACTGGAATGGCCTCAGGCTGCATCCGCGACCAGAGACGTACCGGTCGTAGGCGGAGAGGCCCAGGCGTTCCCGGAGACCGAAGCATCCGGAGGGTCGGAGATCATCGAGGGCGGTGGGCGCGGCCGCCACAGCGGTCATGCCAGTCATGCCGCCGGTCGTGTACGGACCGAGCCGTCCCAGTCGTCCGGGCCGCCGGGGTCGTCCTGGCCGGTCGTGCCCAAGGGAGTACGCAAGGGACAGGCAGGGCCGCTCAACGGTCCGCCCGTCGGTCCGCCCCTCGGTCCATCCGTCGGTCCGCCCATCGGTCCGTCCGGTGCCCTGGCCGATCCCTGGGGCGTGCCCGCGGCGAACGACCCCGACGAGGTGACCGTCCAACTCGACGGCCCCGCCGAGGAGTTGGACGGCGATCCTGGAGCGAAGGGCGCCGGTCACGACGGATCGGACGGGCCCGTCTTCGTCGACGAGTCCGGGCGCCGCAGCCGTAGGTACCGCCGGATCGGCATGGCCGTCGGCATCGCCTGCGCGGTGTACGCCGTCGTCATCGTCGCCACGCTGCTGTCCGGCAGCTCGGACGCGCCGTGGCTCCCGATGCCGGGGCAGAAGGAAGACCCGCCCGCGAGCAAGGTCGACACCTCGCCGCTGCCCGCCGAGTCGGGCCGGCCGTCCGCCGGCGGCGGCGTGGCGCCGGGGAACATCCCGACGGCGAGTGACGGTACGACACCCTCGCCGGGCGCCGACGCCAGCGCGAGCGCGAGCGGCGCGTCCAAAGCCCCTGGCAGCAAGGCGACCACGTCCGCGTCCGCCAAGCCGTCCGCCAGCAAGAGCACGGCGGCCCCGGCCGGCGGGACCGTGAGCAATCCCGTCGTACAGCCCTCGCACCCGCAGGACACCCCGTCCGCCGGCCCGAGCACACCGACGGGCGGTACGAGCGCCCCGGCGCAGCCGACGACGCCCACCCCGACCCCGACTGCGGGCACCGGCACGGTCGCCGACGCCCCGAACTCGCCGTCGCCCGTGGCACAGGGGCCTGCCGCGCCCTCCGAATCGGCCCTGGCATCGGCATCGGCACCGGCACCGGCACCTTCCATGACCTCGGAGCACATCGTCTGATGGCATCGCACAACCGCCGCCCCGCAGCCACGAACACGGCCCCGGGCGGCCGTCACGGAGGCATGCCCAAAACGGCACGCGGCTCCCGGCGGCGCCGTATCTCCATGCGGTTCCTGCTGCCGATGCTGCTCCTTGTCGCGATGCTCGCGATGCTGATGCTGCGCGGCTATGTGCACAGCGAGATCCTCGCCGACCACCGCATCCGCCCCGAGGCGGCCACGAACACGGTGCCGGACAAGATCCTCGACGGCGGCCCGGTCATCGACACCCGCAGCGGCCGTACGACGAGTCTGGACGTGCCGGACCACGACATCGTCCTCACCTTCGACGACGGCCCCGACCCGACCTGGACCCCCAAGGTCCTGGACGTGCTGAAGAAGCATCACGCGCACGGCGTCTTCTTCGTCACCGGCACCATGACCTCGCGCTACCCGGACCTGGTCAAACGCATCGTGGACGAGGGCAACGAGGTCGGCGTGCACACCTTCAGCCACCCCGACCTCTCCTTCCAGTCCAAGAAGCGCATCGACTGGGAGCTGTCGCAGACCCAGCTGGCGATCACCGGCGCGGCCGGCATCCGTACGTCGCTGTTCCGGCCGCCGTACTCGTCCTCCGCCGACGCGATGGACAACCTGTCCTGGCCGGTGACCGAGTACATCGGCACCCGCGGCTACATCACCGCCGTCAACAACACGGACAGCGAGGACTGGCAGAAGCCCGGCGTCGCGAAGATCATCAGCAACGCCACCCCGCGCGACGGCAAGGGCGCGATCGTCCTGATGCACGACTCGGGCGGCGACCGTCACCAGACCGTGCAGGCGCTCGACAAGTTCCTGCCGGAGATGCAGGCCAAGGGCTACCGGTTCGACAACCTCACCGAGGCGCTCGGCGCGCCCAGCGCGCTCACCCCGGTGACCGGCCTCAACCTGTGGAAGGGCAAGGCGTGGATCTTCCTGGTCCAGGCCTCCGACAACATCACCGACGTTCTGGTGGTCGGCCTGGCGATCACCGGCTCCCTCGTCATCGCCCGCTTCGTGCTGATGCTCCTGCTCTCGGTGATCCACGCCCGCCGCGTCCGCCGCAAGAACTTCGCCTGGGGCCCGCCGGTCACCGAACCGGTCACGGTCCTCGTCCCGGCGTACAACGAGGCCAAGTGCATTGAGAACACGGTCCGTTCCCTCATGGCGAGCGAACACCCCGTCGAGGTGATCGTCGTCGACGACGGCTCGGCGGACGGCACGGCGAGAATCGTCGAGGCGATGGCCCTGCCCAACGTCCGGGTGGTACGCCAGCTCAACGCGGGCAAGCCGGCCGCCCTCAACCGCGGCCTGGCGAACGCCAGTCACGACCTCATCGTGATGATGGACGGCGACACGGTCTTCGAACCGGCCACCGTACGGGAGCTTGTCCAGCCCTTCGGCGACCCGCGCGTGGGCGCGGTGGCGGGCAACGCGAAGGTGGGCAACCGGGATTCGCTCATCGGCGCCTGGCAGCACATCGAGTACGTGATGGGCTTCAACCTCGACCGCCGGATGTACGACATCCTCCGCTGCATGCCGACGATCCCGGGCGCCGTGGGGGCCTTCAGGAGAAGCGCGCTGGAGCGGGTCGGCGGCATGAGCGAGGACACCCTCGCCGAGGACACCGACATCACTATGGCGATCCACCGCGACGGTTGGCGCGTCGTCTACGCCGAGAAGGCCCGGGCGTGGACGGAGGCCCCGGAGACGGTCCAGCAGTTGTGGTCCCAGCGCTACCGGTGGTCGTACGGCACGATGCAGGCGATCTGGAAGCACCGGGGCGCGCTGCTCGACCGCGGCCCGTCCGGCCGCTTCGGCCGCGTCGGCCTCCCGCTGGTGGCCCTCTTCATGGTCATCGCCCCCATCCTGGCCCCGCTGATCGACGTGTTCCTGCTCTACGGCCTGGTGTTCGGCCCGACCGAGAAGACCTTCCTGGCCTGGCTGGGCGTCCTCGCCATCCAGGCGTTCTGCGCGGCGTACGCGTTCCGCCTGGACCGCGAACGCATGACCCACCTCGTCTCGCTGCCGCTCCAGCAGATCCTCTACCGCCAACTCATGTACGTCGTACTGCTCCAGTCCTGGATCACCGCGCTCACCGGAGGCCGCCTGCGCTGGCAGAAGCTGCGGCGCACGGGAGTCGTGGAGGCGCCCGGCGGGCCGGTACCGACCCAGCGCAGCCGCAGTGGCAGTGACGATCGGAGGACTGTGGCATGACCCACGGATACACGACGGGCACGGGCACGACCCCGGACCCCGAGTCGACACCGGCCTACGGGATTCCCCAACAGCGCCAACAGGAAACGGAGTTGGCACCGGATCCGGCAAAGGCACAGGCTAAGGCCAAGTCGGCCGGCGGCGGGCGGGACCGCTACCTCGACCTCCTCCGCTCGATCGCCCTGGTCCGGGTGGTCGTCTACCACCTCTTCGGCTGGGCCTGGCTGTCGGTCCTCTTCCCGTCCATGGGCGTGATGTTCGCGCTGGCGGGTTCCCTGATGGCCCGCTCGCTGAACCGTCCCGCGCTGGGCGTGATCAGGGGCCGGCTACGGCGACTGCTGCCCCCGCTCTGGGCGTTCAGCGCGGTGGTGCTGGCGCTGATGTTCGCGATGGACTGGAACCCGCTCAAGGACCCTGACCTGGGCGGCACTTGGTGGGGTGCGGCGAAGGTGCTCGACTACCTCGTGCCGGTCGGCGCGCCGCCGTACCCCGAGCACCTGGGCTCCGAATCGGGCCTGCTGGAGAGCACATGGGCGGACCAGGCGGCGGGCCCGCTCTGGTACCTGCGGGCGTATCTGTGGTTCGTGATCGCGTCACCGCTGCTGCTGTGGGCGTTCCGCAGGGTGCCGTGGGCGACGCTGCTGGCGCCGTTGGCGTTGACGGCGGTCGTAGGCACAGGTCTTGTGACGATCCCGGGTGAGACGGGCAACGCGGTGTCCGACTTCGCGGTGTACGGCGGGTGTTGGGTCCTGGGCTTCGCCCACCACGAGGGCGTGCTGAAGCAAGTCCCGCGCTATCTCGCGGTGTCGGGCGCGACGGTGATCATGGGCTTCGGCCTGTGGTGGGCTTCGGGTCATCTGGGCCCGGACGGCTGGGACCTGAACGACATCCCGCTGGCACAGGCGACGTGGTCCTTCGGGATCGTGGTCATCCTGCTCCAATACGCCCCGTCCTGGCAGGAGTTGCCGGGCCGCCTGGCCCGCTGGGACAAGCTGGTGACCCTCTCCAACAACCGTGCCGTCACGATCTACCTGTGGCACAACCTCCTCATCATGGCCACGGTCCCCATCATCGACCAGCTGTACAACCTGCCGTTCATGGAGAGCGACAGCGCGACCGCCCTCCTCGACAAGGCGGACACGTTCCTGATGTTCATCCTCATCTGGCCGCTCATCGCGATGGCGATCCTGGCGTTCGGGTGGATCGAGGACATCGCGGCGAAGCGGGCGCCGAGGCTGTGGCCGAACGGGGTCAGCGGTGGGGGGAGTCGGCGGAAGGGTACTTGAGGGTGCCGACCAGGTGCCGCGGGCCGGCGGGTGGGGTGGTGAGGATGGTGTGCGGGTGTCGCTTTCGCGGAGACGGACGGCGCCTGTAGCGGCGGCGCCGGACACGCAGACCGGCAGGCGCTGGAGTTGGCCACGGACCGTGGCGGGGCCGCCGTATCCACGTCGTCCAGGCAGCCCTGACGTCACGCGCGAGCGTACCCACAGGGGAGTGGTCCCCCAGAAGTGAGCCACTTTCGCGCGGAGTGTCACACTTTTTTCACCCCACCCCCTGACACCGAGACACCGACGCACCGACACACCACGATCGCCACCGGCCCAGGGGGACACGTGGCCGACGACAGAGTGCCTTTTGGCGTCACGGTCGGCGCATGGTGCCCTGAGGACCCCGGCACGACCTCACCGCGGCCACTCTCCGCCGGTGAGAGCAACGTTCCCTTCCGGTCACTCACAGCCACAGCGTGGAAACCCGCCCTCCCTACCTTCGGGATGCATCACCGCTCGTTACCCCGTAGTGGACCGTGGAGGCGTCATGACAGCCACTGGCAAGTGGATCGAGCACTGGGATCCGGAGGACGAGACCTTCTGGCGGGAGACCGGAGAGAAGGTCGCCCGTCGCAATCTCCTGTTCTCCGTGCTCTCCGAGCACATCGGCTTCTCGATCTGGACCCTGTGGTCCGTGCTGGTGCTCTTCATGGGCCCGGAGTACGGGCTGACCCCGGCCGACAAGTTCCTGCTGACCTCGATGGTCACGCTCGTCGGCGCGGTCGTCCGGGTGCCGTACACCTTCGCGGTCGCCATATTCGGCGGACGGAACTGGACGATCGTCTCCGCGAGCCTCCTCCTCATCCCCACCATCGCCGCGTTCGTGGTGATGAAGCCGGGGACCTCCTTCGACACCTTCCTCTGGATCGGCCTGCTGGCCGGTATCGGCGGCGGCAACTTCGCCTCCTCCATGACCAACATCAACGCCTTCTTCCCGTTGAAGAAGAAGGGGTGGGCGCTCGGGCTCAACGCCGGGGGCGGCAACATCGGCGTCCCGGTCATCCAGCTCATCGCCCTCGCGATCATCGGGGCCAGTGGAGGGCCGCGCGTGCTGCTCGGGATCTACATCCCGCTGATCCTGATCGCCGCCACCCTCGCCGCCCTCTTCATGGACAACCTCACCTCCGTGAAGAACGACACCGGCGCCGCCAAGGACGCCGCGCGGGACTGGCACACCTGGATCATGGCGTTCCTGTACATCGGCACGTTCGGGTCGTTCATCGGCTACGCGTTCGCCTTCGGACAGGTGCTTCAGGTGCAGTTCGGCCGTACGCCGCTGCAGGCCGCGTATCTCACCTTCATCGGTCCGCTGCTCGGCTCCCTCATCCGCCCCGTCGGCGGCTGGCTCGCCGACCGCTACGGCGGCGCGAAGATCACCCTGTGGAACTTCGTCGCCATGGCCGCCGCCACCGCCATCCTGGTTGTCGCCAGCATGCAGAAGTCGCTCCCGCTGTTCGTGACCGTCTTCGTCGTCCTGTTCGTGCTCAGCGGGCTCGGCAACGGGTCGACGTACAAGATGATTCCCGGCATCTTCCAGACCAAGGCCCTCGCGAAGGGACTGGAGGGGGAGGAGGCGGCTGCCTACGGGCGTCGGCTCTCCGGGGCCTCCATGGGCCTCATCGGGGCCGTCGGCGCGCTCGGCGGCGTCGGCATCAACCTCGCCTTCCGGCAGTCCTTCCTCTCCTACGGCTCCGGAACCGGCGCGTTCGTCGCCTTCCTCGCCTTCTACGGCCTCTGCTTCGCCGCCACCTGGGCCGTATACCTTCGCCGCCCGACCGCGCAGGCGCAGGCCAAAGCTTCCGCATCGGAGGCGAAGCCCCAGCTCAGCTATGCCGAGGTGTGACGTAACACCGCTGACATGAAGTCGAACCGAGCCTGTCACGCACCGTTGACAGGCTCGTTCGGCATGTAGGCACCGCCGCACCATCCCTGCACTACTGCACGTACGACTACGTTCGGGACGAGAGACATGGACGAACAACCGCAGCGACCGGAGAGCGTGCCCCACGGCCCTCTCTCCGGGTTCACCGTGGGCGTCACCGCCGCACGCCGTGCCGACGAGCTGGGGGTCCTGCTCCAGCGGCGCGGCGCGATGGTCGTGCACGCGCCCGCGCTGCGCATCGTGCCCCTCGCCGACGACAGCGAACTGCTCGCCGCCACCAAGGAGTTGATCGACCAGGCGCCCGATGTCGTGGTGGCCACCACCGCGATCGGGTTCCGGGGGTGGGTCGAGGCCGCCGACGGGTGGGGGCTCGGCGAGGCCCTCCTCGACCGGCTGCGCGGGGTCGAACTGCTCGCCCGCGGGCCCAAGGTGAAGGGCGCGGTACGGGCCGCCGGTCTGACCGAGGAGTGGTCACCGTCCTCCGAGTCCATGGCCGAGGTGCTCGACCGGCTCCTGGAGGAGGGCGTCGACGGCCGCCGGGTCGCCGTACAGCTGCACGGGGAACCGCTGCCCGGGTTCGTGGAGTCGTTGCGCGCCGGGGGAGCGGACGTCGTGGTGGTCCCCGTGTACCGGTGGATGCCGCCCGAGGACATCGCCCCGGTGGACCGCCTGCTGGACGCGGCGGTCTCGCGCGGCCTGGACGCGCTGACCTTCACCAGCGCGCCGGCCGCCGCCTCGCTCCTCAACCGCGCCGAGACCCGGGGCCTGCTGCCCGAACTCCTCGCCGCCCTCCACCACGACGTCCTCCCGGCCTGCGTCGGCCCCGTCACCGCGCTCCCGCTCCAGAACCACGGCATCACCACGGTCCAGCCCGAACGCTTCCGCCTCGGCCCGCTCGTCCAGCTCCTCTGCCAGGAACTCCCCGCCCGCGCCCGCACCCTGCCCGTCGCGGGCCACCGGGTGGAGATCCGCGGCCACGCGGTCCTGGTCGACGGCGAGCTACGACCGGTCCCGCCGGCCGGCATGTCCCTGCTCCGCGCCCTGTCCCGCCGCCCCGGCTGGGTCGTCGCCCGCGCGGAACTCCTCCGCGCCCTCCCCGGCGCCGGGCGCGACGAGCACGCCGTAGAGACGGCGATGGCGCGTCTGCGTACGGCACTCGGTGCCCCGAAGCTGATCCAGACGGTGGTGAAACGGGGATACCGGCTGGCGCTGGATCCGGCGGCGGACGAGAAGTACTCCGACGGTTGAGCAGGTGATTGGTGCGGGCGTTGCTGACTTTCACCGGCGTTGGTGGGCCCCGTACAACACCAACCCCCGCCCACACCCACCCCCGGTACGGGCGCCCGCGTGCCTGCCACGCCGACATCGCGCAGGCGAAGACGTAGAAGGCCCCGGCGATCAGCCCCGTCGCGACCGTGGCCGCACCCAGAACCCAACCCGTCGTAGTCCCGGCAGCAGTCCTGGCAGTCCTGGCAGTCCTGCTCTCTGTCCTGTTCTCTGTCATGCGTTCAGCCAACGGACCCGGCCCCGCCCTCGACATCGCCGAGACGCGCACGCGCATACGCGGCCGTCCACACGCACTCCCCACACGCACTCCCCACGCGCACTCGGTACGAGGGGTTCCGGCCGCGCGGGCGGGCAGGCACTGTAGAGGCAACGGTTTCCCGACCGGGGTAGTCCCTAGGCGGTGACAGGCACATGGCACTGGGTACGACCATGGCCCCGTACGAGCTGCGCTTCGACGCCGGGCGGATCTGCCTGGATCTGCTCGCGACCACGCATCCCGAGGAACGGCTCGACGCGCCGGAGCCACTGCGCGCGTGGATCGTCCGCTCCGGACTCGTCCCGGCGGCCACCGACCTCGCGCACGTCGACGCGACCTGGCTCGTCGGCTTCCGTGAACTGAGGGGACGGATCGGACAGTTGGTGCGCAGCAGGCCATCAACCGAGGCCCGGTCCTACGACCTCGCGCTCGCCCACCTCAACGACCGCGCCCGCGTCGCGCCCCCGGCACCCCGTGCCGTACACGCCGAAGACGGGGCGCTGGTGCGGGAGTTGGCCGGTCCGCCGGAGTGCGAGGCGCTGCTCGCGGTGATCGCCAGGGACGCCGTGGAACTGCTCACCGACCCGGTCGCGCGGGCCTCGCTCCGGGAGTGCGAAGGCGACAACTGCCCCATCGTGTACCTGGATACGTCACGGGGACGCAGGAGGCGCTGGTGCTCCAGCGAGGTCTGCGGGAACCGCGAAAGAGTGGCCCGGCACCGACGGCGCGCGGCCCTCGCCCGAGCCTGAGAATCCCATATGCGGCTTCTGTGAAGTGATGGACCGTCAATCGGGGACGTGATTTTGGCAACAGCGCGTTTCACTCAGCCGCCGCACGGGCAACCCGCGTGATCTTGCTTATGTGGTGGAAATGTAAAGATCGTACGGCTGGAATGTGCACTCATGTCCCGGTCGTCACGTCACTTCGAAGAAAACTGTCGCCTCACGTTGAACACCCGCCCGCCCTCTCGCGTACCTCTCCATGAGCGACCGACCGGGGCAACCCCCGGACACCGGAGGTGGGCGTGCGCAAGGATTCCGTCGTGGCCAATGAACAAGCGCCGAGGGCCCGACATCGCATGTCCCAGTCCTCGGAACCTGATGAGGAGCTGATGCGTGCCCTGTACCGAGAGCACGCCGGACCCTTGCTCGCCTATGTGCTGCGGCTCGTCGCCGGTGACCGGCAACGTGCCGAGGACGTGGTGCAGGAGACGCTCATCCGGGCCTGGAAGAACGCCGGCCAGCTCAACCGGGCGACCGGATCGGTACGACCCTGGCTGGTGACGGTCGCACGGCGCATCGTCATCGACGGTCACCGCAGCCGGCAGGCCCGGCCGCAGGAGGTGGACCCGTCGCCGCTGGAGGTCATCCCCGCGGAGGACGAGATCGACAAGGCGTTGTGGCTGATGACACTGTCGGACGCGTTGGACGACCTGACCCCGGCCCACCGGGAGGTGCTCGTCGAGACGTACTTCAAGGGGCGTACCGTCAATGAGGCGGCCGAGACGCTTGGCATCCCCAGTGGCACGGTGCGCTCAAGGGTGTTCTACGCCCTTCGATCGATGAAGCTTGCTCTGGAGGAGCGGGGGGTGACGGCATGAGCATTTACGGGGGATACGGAACGGGTAGTCCAGGTTCCATGCAGGGATCTCAGGGCTCGAACGAACACGAGACCGTCGGCGCCTACGCCCTCGGGATTCTCGACGACGCCGAAGCAACCGCTTTCGAGGCACACCTCGCCACCTGCGAGTGGTGCGCCCAGCAGCTCGACGAGCTGGCCGGGATGGAACCGATGCTCGCGGCGCTCGCGGACCTGCCGGGCTCCGGCACTCCCGCGATCGGCGAGTCCCTGTCCGCCAAGCCGAGCCCGCGGCTGGTGGAGCGGCTGGTCGACGACGTCGGTGAACGCCGGGCGATGAAGCGCCGGCGCAGCTTCTACATGATCGCCGCGGCGGCAGCGTTGATCATCGCCGGACCACTGGCGGTCATCGCGGCCAACGGCGGCAACAGCTCGGGTGACGCCCCGGCCGTGGCCACGGCCAAGACCACCTTCGAAACTCTGTCCGACAAGGTCTCCGCCACGGACAAGACCACCAAGGTCTCCGCGACCGTGGCGATGACCAAGAAGGACTGGGGCACCCTCGGGGTCGTCGAGCTCAGCAACGTCAAGGGCCCGCTGAAGTGCTCCCTGATCGCGGTCGGCAAGAACGGCGAGCGCGAGACCATGAGCTCCTGGTCGGTCCCGGCCTGGGGTTACGGCATCGCGAACGCCACGAAGGCCGAGGCCAAGGCGCCGCTCTACGCCCAGGGCGGAGCGGCCCTCTCGCCCAACCAGATCGACCACTTCGAGGTCATGACCTTCGACGGCAAGAAGCTCGTGGAAGTGGACGCCTAGCAGCTGGTCCACTGTGCTCGACGGGGTCCGGGACGCGCACGCGCGCACCGGGCCCCGCGTCTTTGTCAGGATCCGCCGGGCGGGCCCCTCGCCTCGGCGGCCTCCCTTCGCGTACGGTTGACGGCTGCCCAGCACGTCAGAAGGGGGCCCGGTGGCCGCACAGGCTCAACAGGAGACCGCGCTCGATGCGGTGTCCGACAAATCCGCCCAGGATTCGCTACGGGACCGGGAGATCAGCGGCGAACAGGCACACCTGGACCGGGTGTACCGGCGTCTCGAGGAGAAGATCCGCGAGGCCGAGTTCCTCATGAACGACGCCGCCAAGCGCGGCCAGGTCGGCACACCCGGCGCGCTCGCCGAACGCGACGCGCAGGTGTTCCGCGCCGGTATCCACCTCAACCGGCTCAACAACGAGTTCGAGGACTTCCTCTTCGGCAGGATCGACCTGCTGCTCGGCAAGGACGGCCAGAAGGGGCCCGACGGCGCCTACACCGCCGTCGAACCCGCCGACGGCTCGGTGCGCGACGACAACACGGCCGACATCGCCGAGACCCTGCACATCGGCCGCATCGGCGTCCTCGACACGGAGTACGCGCCCCTGGTCATCGACTGGCGGGCGCCCGCGGCCGCCCCGTTCTACCGCTCGACCCCGGTCGACCCCGGCCGGGTCGTACGGCGCCGGGTGATCCGCTCCAAGGGCCGCCGGGTCCTCGGTGTCGAGGACGACCTGATGCGCCCCGAGCTGACCGCCTTCCTCGACGGCGACAAGCTGGCCGTCATCGGCGACGGCGCCCTGATGGCCGCGCTCGGCCAGGCCCGCAGCCACACCATGCGCGACATCGTGGCCTCCATCCAGGCCGAACAGGACCTGGTGATCCGCGCCCCCGCCGCCTCGGTGACCTACGTCGAGGGCGGCCCGGGGACGGGAAAGACGGCCGTCGCGCTGCACCGCGCCGCCTACCTCCTCTACCAGGACCGGCGCCGCTACGCGGGCGGCATCCTCATCGTCTCGCCCACCCCGCTGCTGGTCGCGTACACCGAGGGCGTCCTGCCGTCCCTCGGCGAGGAGGGCCAGGTCGCCATCCGCGCCATCGGCTCGCTCGTCGACGGCGCCGAGGCCACCCTGTACGACTCCCCGGCCGTCGCCCGCACCAAGGGCTCGTACCGCATGCTCCGCGTCCTGCGGAAGGCCGCCCGCGGCGCCCTCGAAGCGAACGAGTCACCGGCCCGCCTGCGGGTCGTCGCCTTCGGCCGCCGGCTCGAACTGGAGGCCGCCGACCTGGAGCGCGTCCGGCAGAACGCCCTCAGCGGTACGGCCCCGGTCAACATGCTGCGCCCACGCGCCCGCAAGCTCCTCCTGGACGCCCTGTGGGAGCGCTCCGGCTCCGCGAGCCGGCACACCGACCCCGAACTCGCCGCCGAACTGCGCTCCTCCTTCGACGAGGACGTCGCGAGCGAGGACGAGTTCATCGCGTTCCTCGACGCCTGGTGGCCCGAACTCACCCCGCGCGCCGTCCTGGAGGCGATGTCCGACGAGCGCAGACTCGGGCGCTGGGCCCGGCGCATCCTCAACCCCGGCGAGGTCCGCCGGGTCGCCCGCGCCCTCAAGCGGGACGGACTCTCCGTCCACGACGTGGCGATCCTCGACGAACTCCAGGCGATCCTCGGCACCCCGGCCCGCCCCCGCAAGCGGCGCGACCTGGACCCGCTGGACCAGCTCACCGGCCTCGAAGAGCTGATGCCCGTACGCGAGGAGACACAGCGCGAACGGGCCGAGCGGCTCGCCCAGGAGCGCGTCGAGTACGCGCACGTCATCGTGGACGAGGCCCAGGACCTCACCCCGATGCAGTGGCGCATGGTCGGCCGCCGCGGCAGGCACGCCACCTGGACGGTCGTCGGAGACCCGGCCCAGTCCTCCTGGTCCGACCCCGACGAGGCCGCCGAGGCCCGCGACGAGGCCCTCGGCTCCCGCCCCCGCCGCCGCTTCACCCTCACCGTCAACTACCGCAACCCGGCCGAGATCGCCGAGCTCGCGGCCAAGGTCCTGGCCCTCGCGATGCCCGGCTCCGAGTCCCCGTCCGCGGTCCGCTCGACCGGAGTGAGGCCCCGCTTCGCCGTCGTACGGAACTCGCTGTCGGAGTCCGTCCGCGCGGAGGCCGCCCGGCTGCTCGACCAGGTGGACGGCACGGTCGGCGTGGTCGTCGCCATGAACCGCCGTGAGGAGGCCCGCCGTTGGCTCACCGGTCTCGGCGACCGGGTCGTCGCCCTCGGCAGCCTGGAGGCCAAGGGCCTGGAGTACGACGCGACGGTGGTCGTGTCGCCGGCGGAGATCGCCGACGAGTCGCCCGCCGGCCTGCGCGTCCTGTACGTCGCCCTCACCCGCGCGACCCAGCAGCTCACGGTCGTCTCCGCCGAGCGGGACGAGCCGGACGCGAACGGGGTGCCGGACCTTCTGCGGGACTGATCGGGAGAGTGCTTCCTATGAACTCTCGGGATGGGAATGGCCTTACGGGATCCGTTTGTTAGCCTGGGTGTGACACCGGCCCGATCCAAGCCCCCGGGCCCAACCTTCGTCGCTTAGAGCGACCACTTGCCGCGAGGCGAGCATGGCGGGTCGGTGTCATTGATCGTGAAAGAGGCCTCCGTGACGGGGGCCTCTTTTTCTTGCGAACAAAACGTTCGCAATCGGGGGCGGCTAACGCCTACCGGGCAGTAGGTGCGACCATCGGAGCGCGTACTCAGCTCAACGGTGAAAGCAGAGGAAGTCGGCCATGGCTACGGCGCCCAGCGTCTCCTACTCGATCACGGTCCGTCTGGAGGTGCCCGCCAGCGGAACGGCGGTCTCCCAGATCACCACGGCCGTGGAGTCCCACGGAGGCTCGGTGACCGGCCTCGACGTGACCGCCTCCGGCCACGAGAAGCTCCGGATCGACGTCACCATCGCGGCGTCCTCCACCGCCCACGCCGACGAGATCGTCCAGCAGCTGCGCGGCATCGAGGGCGTCACCCTCGGCAAGGTCTCCGACCGTACCTTCCTCATGCACCTCGGCGGCAAGATCGAGATGCAGTCCAAGCACCCGATCCGCAACCGTGACGACCTCTCCATGATCTACACCCCGGGCGTCGCCCGCGTGTGCATGGCGATCGCGGAGAACCCCGAGGACGCGCGCCGCCTCACCATCAAGCGCAACTCCGTCGCGGTCGTCACCGACGGCTCCGCCGTGCTCGGCCTCGGCAACATCGGCCCCAAGGCCGCGCTGCCGGTCATGGAGGGCAAGGCGGCCCTGTTCAAGCGGTTCGCCGGCATCGACGCCTGGCCGCTGTGCCTGGACACCCAGGACACCGACGCGATCGTCGAGATCGTCAAGGCCATCGCCCCGGGCTTCGCCGGCATCAACCTGGAGGACATCTCCGCGCCGCGCTGCTTCGAGATCGAGGCCCGGCTGCGCGAGGCCCTCGACATCCCCGTCTTCCACGACGACCAGCACGGCACCGCGATCGTCGTCCTCGCCGCGCTGACCAACGCGCTGCGGGTGGCCGGCAAGGGCATCGGCGACATCCGGGTCGTCATGTCCGGCGCGGGCGCGGCCGGTACGGCCATTCTCAAGCTGCTGCTCGCCGCCGGCGTCAAGAACGCGGTCGTCGCCGACATCCACGGTGTCGTGCACGCCGACCGCGAGGACCTGGTCGACGCCAAGGCCGACTCGCCGCTGCGCTGGATCGCCGACAACACCAACCCCGACGGCCTCACCGGCACCCTGAAGGAGGCCGTGCGCGGCGCCGACGTCTTCGTGGGCGTCTCCGCCCCGAACGTCCTCGACGGCGACGACGTGGCCGCGATGGCCGACGGCGCCATCGTGTTCGCGCTCGCGAACCCGGACCCCGAGGTCGACCCGACGATCGCCCGTCAGACGGCCGCTGTCGTGGCCACCGGCCGCTCGGACTTCCCGAACCAGATCAACAACGTGCTGGTCTTCCCGGGTGTCTTCCGTGGCCTGCTGGACGCGCAGTCCCGCACCGTCAACACCGAGATGATGCTCGCCGCGGCGACCGCACTCGCGAACGTCGTGTCCGAGGACGAGCTGAACGCGAACTACATCATCCCCAGCGTCTTCAACGACAAGGTCGCCGGCGCGGTGGCCGGCGCGGTCCGCGAGGCCGCGAAGGCGGCGGGAGCCGCGGCGCCCTCCGCGACACCCTCTGCCTCGTAGCCCGTCGGGCGACGTGTGTGCGGCGGCTGTGAGGATCGCCACGGCCGCCCGTACATCGGCGCGTCGCGGAACCCGGGGCCTTCGGCGGCCGTTTATCGTGGCGGCCAGGCTTCGGGCCTTTCCAGGCCCGGCCCTCGCTGCCGGGAGCCGACGGAGCGTCACCACACTGATGCAGTGGCGCTCTTCGTGTGACTCCCACGGGTGTTCTCGCGACTCCTACGGGTGCCGGATTGGCTTTCCCGCCGCAGGTAGGGGCAGGATGCGTCTTCGGGCGCGAGGGTCTGGACGACGGACCCGGGTCCGGGGACTCACCGAGGACCCTGGCAGCATCGGCTTCACCGTGCCCGATATGCGGCTCCGCCGCGTGGCACGCCTCAAACGGCAAGAAGAACACGGGAGTAACAACATGAACCGCAGTGAGCTGGTGGCCGCGCTGGCCGACCGTGCCGAGGTGACCCGCAAGGACGCCGACGCCGTTCTGGCCGCGTTCGCCGAGACCGTCGGCGAGATCGTCTCCAAGGGCGACGAGAAGGTCACCATCCCCGGCTTCCTGACCTTCGAGCGCACTCACCGTGCCGCTCGCACCGCGCGCAACCCGCAGACCGGCGACCCCATCAACATCCCCGCCGGTTACAGCGTCAAGGTGTCCGCGGGCAGCAAGCTCAAGGAAGCCGCCAAGGGCAAGTAGGCCTTCGCGTACGCGACGGGATTGCGTACGAGGGTCAGTAACGCGAATGGGGCGGCCACCCGGTCAGGGTGGCCGCCCCATCGTCGTACGGACGGCTGCTCAAGCGTTCCTACGACTGCTTATCCGAGCGCCTTGCCCGGCAACTCCACCTTCGCGCCCAGCTCCACGAGCTTCTCCATGAAGTTCTCGTAGCCGCGGTTGATGAGGTCGATGCCGTGGACGCGGGACGTGCCCTGGGCCGCCAGCGCCGCGATGAGGTACGAGAAGCCGCCGCGGAGGTCGGGGATGACCAGGTCGGCGCCCTGGAGGCGGGTGGGGCCCGAGACGACCGCCGAGTGGAGGAAGTTGCGCTGGCCGAAGCGGCAGTGGGAGCCGCCGAGGCACTCGCGGTAGAGCTGGATGTGGGCGCCCATCTGGTTGAGCGCGGAGGTGAAGCCGAGCCGGGACTCGTAGACCGTCTCGTGGACGATGGAAAGGCCGGTCGCCTGTGTGAGGGCGACGACGAGCGGCTGCTGCCAGTCCGTCTGGAAGCCCGGGTGCACGTCCGTTTCGAGCGCGATGGACTTCAACTGCCCGCCGGGGTGCCAGAAGCGGATGCCCTCGTCGTCGATCGCGAAGGCACCGCCCACCTTCCGGTAGGTGTTGAGGAACGTCATCATCGAGCGCTGCTGCGCGCCCCGGACGTAGATGTTGCCTTCGGTCGCCAGCGCCGCGGACGCCCACGACGCGGCCTCCAGGCGGTCCGGGAGGGCCGCGTGGGTGTAGCCGCCGAGCGAGTCCACACCGGTGATGCGGATCGTGCGGTCGGTGTCCATGGCGATGATCGCGCCCATCTTCTGCAGGACGCAGATGAGGTCCTCGATCTCCGGTTCCACGGCCGCGTTGGCGAGTTCGGTGACGCCCTCCGCCAGCACCGCGGTCAGCAGCACCTGCTCGGTCGCGCCGACGGACGGGTACGGCAGCTTGATCTTCGTACCGCGCAGCCGCTGCGGGGCCTCCAGGTACTGGCCGTCCGCCCGCTTCTCGATCTTCGCGCCGAACTGCCGCAGCACCTCGAAGTGGAAGTCGATCGGCCGGCCGCCGATGTCGCAGCCGCCGAGCCCCGGGATGAACGCGTGCCCGAGCCGGTGCAGCAGCGGACCGCAGAACAGGATCGGGATGCGCGACGAGCCCGCGTGGGCATCGATGTCGGCGACGTTGGCGCTCTCGACGTGCGACGGATCGAGCACCAGCTCGCCCGGCTCCTCACCCGGACGGACCGTCACCCCGTGCAGTTGCAGCAGTCCGCGTACGACCCGAACGTCTCGGATGTCCGGTACGTTGCGCAGTCGACTTGGCTCACTGCCCAGCAGGGCGGCGACCATGGCCTTGGGTACGAGGTTCTTCGCACCGCGGACACGGATCTCGCCCTCCAGCGGGGTTCCGCCGTGGACAAGCAGTACGTCGTCTGAGCCGTTGACGGTCATGAATCTCGCGTTCCGTGGAGTTGGGCAGGGGCCGAAGACGTAAGCGTAATGGCCGCCCACCCCCCTTCAGAAAGCCCGAAGAGCACTCAGCCACGTCATAGCTGTGTCACAACACGAACCGTTCTCAATCGGGCACATGGGGTCACCGGGCGGGGGTGTGCGCGGCGGACGCTTCGGTGCGCCCTGAGCTGCATTCACTCAGGTACCCGCATTGCCTCCCCCATCACGCGGAAGATGCGGGATCATGTCTGGCATGACCGAGGTGTCCTCGCTCACAGGGCGGTTGCTCGTGGCAACACCCGCCCTGGCGGACCCGAACTTCGACCGCGCGGTGGTGCTCCTCCTCGACCACGACGAGGAGGGCTCCCTCGGTGTCGTCCTCAACCGGCCGACCCCTGTGGACGTCGGCGACATCCTGGAGGGCTGGGCGGACCTCGCCGGCGAACCGGGGGTCGTCTTCCAGGGCGGCCCGGTGCAGTTGGACTCCGCCCTCGGTGTCGCCGTCATCCCGGGCGGCGCGTCGGCCGGCGAGCGCGCCCCGCTCGGCTGGCGGCGGGTGCACGGCGCGATCGGCCTCGTGGACCTGGAGGCCCCGCCGGAACTGCTCGCCTCGGCGCTCGGCTCCCTGAGAATCTTCGCCGGGTACGCCGGCTGGGGCCCCGGTCAGCTGGAGGACGAACTCGTGGACGGTGCCTGGTACGTCGTGGAGTCGGAGCCCGGTGACGTCTCCTCGCCGTCCCCGGAGCGGCTCTGGCGCGAGGTGCTGCGCCGCCAGCGCAGCGAGCTGGCGATGGTGGCGACGTATCCGGACGACCCTTCCCTGAACTGATCGACGAACTGATCGACCCTTCGCGGAACCGATGCCGGTGGGCTTCAGTACCCTTGGCCGTATGAGCACTCTTGAGCCCGAGCGCGGGACTGGTACGGGGACCCTCGTAGAGCCGACGCCCCAGGTGTCGCACGGCGACGGGGACCATGAGCGCTTCGCCCATTACGTCCAGAAGGACAAGATCATGGCGAGCGCCCTGGACGGCACTCCCGTGGTGGCGTTGTGCGGGAAGGTCTGGGTTCCGGGCCGCGACCCGAAGAAGTACCCGGTGTGTCCCATGTGCAAGGAGATCTACGAGTCCATGGGCTCGGGCGGGGACGGCGACAAGGGCAAGGGCGGCGACAAGTAGCCGCTCGCTCCCTCTGACTGTCTGAAGGCCCTCGGGGCGCGCTTCTGCGTGCCCCGAGGGCCTTTTGCGTGTCACGAAGTGGTTGAGACCTCTTGTGGCCGCGTTCATCTACTCCTTAATCTCCGTGGTGTTGTGCAGAGCGAAACGCCCATTGCATATGTTGCAACGCACGCCCGGATTCCCCGGAGGAACGCTCCATGAAGCTCGCCCCCAGATTCGCCGTACTCCTGGCCACCGCCGCCGTCGTCGCGGGCTGCGCGCCCCAGACCTCCGACAACTCGTCCTCGGACAAGGACGAGACGAGCGGCACCCTGCGGGTGTGGCTCTTCCAGGAGGTCGGCAACGACCCGAAGGCGAAGGTCGTCGACTCCGTGGTCAGCGCCTTCGAGAAGGCCCACAAGGGCACCAGGGTCGACGTCGAGTACATCCCGATCGACACCCGCGCCCAGCGCGTCAAGGCCGCGTTCAACGACCCGAAGTCCGCGCCCGACGTCATGGAGTACGGCAACACCGACACGGCCGGCTATGTGAAGGACGGCGGACTCCTCGACGTCACCAAGGAGTTCGGCATCTGGAGCGAGGCCAAGGACACCGACCCCACCGCGAAGCAGTCCGTCACGGTCGACGGCAAGCAGTACGGCTCCCCGTTCTACGTCGGCGTCCGCGCCCTCTACTACCGCACCGACGTCTTCAAGGACCTCGGCCTCCAACCCCCCAAGACCATGGCCGAGTTGGCGTCCACCGCCCGGAAGATCCACAAGGCGAGGTCCGACCTCTACGGCCTCGTCGTCGGCGGTGCCTACACCTACGGCGCGATGCCCTTCGTCTGGGCCAACGACGGCGAACTCGCCACCGCCAAGGGCGGTTCGTACACCTCGGCGATCGACAGCGCCGCCGCCCAGAAGGGCATCAAGGCCTACACCTCCCTCTTCACGAGCGACAACTGTCCCGCCGCCAAGTGCGCGGTCATGGGCGGCAACGACACGATCACCGCGTTCGCCGCAGGCAAGGCGGGCATGGCGATCGGCGGCGACTTCAGCCACAGCGCGGTCGAGGCGGGCAAGGTCAAGGGCAAGTACGCGGTCGTCCCGCTGCCGGGTGTCGCGTCCGGCTCGGTCGCCCCCGCGTTCGCCGGCGGCAACAACATCGGTGTCCTGAAGAGCACTTCGCACCGCACGCTCGCGGTGGACCTCATGGAGCAGCTCACTTCGAAGGCGACACAGACCTCCATGTTCGACGCGATGGGCTTCCTGCCGACGTTCACGGACGTCCGCGCCGCCGCCGCCGCGAAGGTCCCGTTCGAGAAGCCCTTCGTGCAGACCCTTGCCGCCGGCACCAAGTTCGTTCCCGCGTCGCCGGGTTGGTCCGAGATCGACTCCTCGCTGGTGCTGCCGACGATGCTCCAGGAGGTCATCAGCGGCAAGAAGAGCGTGGCGGCGGCTTCGAAGGACGCGGCGAAGAAGATGAACGACGCGTTCAGCTCCGCGGGTTGAGCGAATGCGTACGCGAACGACCTGGACCCCCTGGCTCTATCTCGCCCCCGCCGTCGCCGTCCTCGGCGGTCTGCTCGTCTATCCCATCTACCAGCTCGGCCTGATCTCGTTCTTCCAGTACACGCAGGCCCAGGTGAGTGGTGGCGAGCCGACCACCTTCAAGGGGTTCGGGAACTACGCGGAGTTGTTCTCCGACAGCCAGTTCTGGCAGGTGCTGCTGTCGACCGTGCTGTTCGCCGGGGCCTGTGTGGTCTCGACGCTCGCGGTCGGCTGCGCGCTCGCCGTGCTGCTCACCCGCGTACGGGCCCTGCCCCGACTGGCGTTGATGCTGGCCGCGTTGGGGGCGTGGGCGACTCCGGCGGTGACGGGTTCGACGGTCTGGCTGCTGCTGTTCGACCCGGACTTCGGCCCGGTGAACCGCGTCCTGGGCCTCGGTGACCACTCCTGGACGTACGGACGCCTCAGCGCGTTCTTCCTCGTCCTGCTCGAAGTGGTGTGGTGCTCCTTCCCGTTCGTGATGGTGACGGTCTACGCCGGCATCCGCGCCGTACCCTCCGAGGTCCTGGAGGCCGCCGCCCTGGACGGCGCCTCGCAGTGGCGCATCTGGCGGTCGGTCCTCACGCCGATGCTCCGCCCGATCCTGACCGTCGTCACCATCCAGTCCGTCATCTGGGACTTCAAGGTCTTCACCCAGATCTACGTCATGACCAACGGCGGCGGCATCGCGGGCCAGAACCTCGTCCTCAACGTGTACGCCTACCAACAGGCGTTCGCGTCCTCGAAATACAGCCTCGGCTCGGCCGTCGGCGTCGTCATGCTGCTGATGCTGCTCGCCGTCACGCTGGTCTATCTGCGCCTGCTCCGCAGGCAGGGGGAGGAGTTGTGAGCATGCTCCGCGGTTTCGTACGACGGCCCTGGCGGCTCGCGGCCGAGGCCTCGGCGCTGCTGATCGCGGTCGTCGTCGCCTTCCCCCTCTATTGGATGGTGCTCAGCGCCTTCAAACCGGCCGGGGAAATCGAGTCGAGCGAGCCCCGGCCATGGACGCTCGCGCCCTCCCTGGACTCCTTCCGACGGGTCTTCGGGCAGCAGGAATTCGGCCGATACTTCGTCAACAGCCTTGTCGTGGCGGGCACGGTGGTCATCGTCTCGGCACTGATCGCCTTTCTCGCCGCGACCGCCGTGACCCGATTCCGGTTCCGCTTCCGGACCACCCTCCTGATCATGTTCCTGGTGGCCCAGATGGTGCCCGTGGAAGCGCTGACGATCCCCCTGTTCTTCACCATGCGAGGGCTCGGCCTGCTGAACACCCTGGGGTCCCTGATCCTGCCCCAGATCGCGTTCTCGCTGCCGTTCGCGATCTGGATGCTGCGGGGGTTCGTGAAAGCCGTACCGGACGCGCTGGAGGAGGCCGCGTACATCGACGGCGCGAGCCGGACGCGATTCCTGTGGCAGATCCTTTTCCCGCTCGTCTTCCCGGGGCTGGTGGCCACGAGCGTGTTTTCCTTCATCTCGGCCTGGAACGACTTCCTCTTCGCCAAGTCCTTCATCATCAGCGACACTTCCCAGTCGACCCTGCCGATGGCCCTGTTGGTCTTCTACAAGCCCGACGATCCGGACTGGGGCGGGGTCATGGCGGCCTCCACGGTGATGACGGTTCCGGTGCTGGTGTTCTTCGTACTCGTACAGCGACGTCTGGTCTCGGGGCTGGGCGGAGCGGTTAAGGACTGACGTGACTTCAGAGACGGAACTGATTCCGGCGCCGAACAGTGTCGCGCCGGCACTCCCCGGCGGAGGCGTGGGCTACGTCCTCGACGCCGGGACCGAGATCGACGCGGGCCCCGGCACCGAGCGGGTGGCGCAGTGGCTGCGGGCCACCGTCGGCGCGGCGACCGGACTGCCCCTGACGCCGCACAAGGACAGCGGAAACCGCATCATGCTGCGCGTCGGCCCGGGGGAGTCCGACGACCCCGAGGCGTACACCGTGATCGTCGACGGGTATCTGGTCCACCTCTGGGGGGCCGATGAACCCGGGCTGTTCTACGCCGCCCAGACCCTCCGTCAATTGCTCGGCCCCGAGGCCTTCCGCCGTGCTCCGGTCACCTCGAAGCGCCGTTGGGAACTCCCCGCGGTCAGCATTCGCGACGCGCCCCGCTTCCGCTGGCGCGGCCTCATGCTCGACGTCGCCCGGCACTTCACGCCCAAGGAAGGCGTCCTGCGCTACCTGGATCTCATGGCGGCGCACAAACTCAACGTCTTCCACTTCCACTTGACGGACGACCAGGGCTGGCGCGTACAGATCAAGCGGTACCCGAAGCTGACCGAGATCGGCTCCTGGCGGGCCCGCACGAAATTCGGCCACCGCGCCTCCCCCCTGTGGGACGACAAGCCCCACGGCGGCTACTACACCCAGGACGACATCCGCGAGATCGTCGCCTACGCCGCCGAGCGGCATATCACCGTGGTCCCGGAAATCGACGTACCGGGACACTCGCAGGCGGCCATCGCCGCGTATCCGGAACTCGGCAACACGGACGTCATCGACACCGACTCCCTCTCCGTCTGGGACAACTGGGGCATCAACCCGAACGTACTCGCCCCCACTGACAACACCCTGCGCTTCTACGAGGGGGTGTTCGAGGAACTCCTCGACCTGTTCCCCTCGGAGTTCATTCACGTCGGCGGCGACGAATGCCCCAAGGACCAGTGGAAGCAGTCACCGGCCGCGCAGGCACGCATCCAGGAACTCGGGCTCGCGGACGAGGACGCGTTGCAGTCGTGGTTCATCGGGCACTTCGACGCGTGGCTCTCCGCGCGCGGGAGAAGGCTCGTCGGCTGGGACGAGATCCTGGAGGGCGGTCTCGCGGAAGGGGCAGTCGTGTCGTCCTGGCGCGGCTACGAGGGCGGGATCACCGCCGCCCGCGCGGGCCACGACGTCGTCATGTGCCCTGAACAGCACGTGTACTTGGACTGGCGGCAGGATGGCGGCGAGGACGAACCGGTGCCGATCGCCCATGTACGGACCCTGGAGGACGTCTACCGCTTCGAGCCCGTTCCCGCGCAGCTCACCGAGGCCGAGGCCCGCCATGTGCTGGGCACGCAGGCCAACGTGTGGACCGAGGTGATGGAGGATCACGCGCGCGTGGACTACCAGACGTTCCCCAGGCTGGCCGCGTTCGCCGAGGTCGCCTGGAGCGCCCTTCCCGCGTCCGGGGAACGGGACTTCGCCGACTTCGAGCGCCGGATGACCGCCCACTACCCGCGACTCGACGCCCTGGGGGTCGCCTACCGCCCGCCCAGCGGACCCCTGCCGTGGCAGCGCCGCCCCGGAGTGCTCGGACGCCCCAAGGACGGCCCGCCCCCGAACGCCTAGACCACGGAAGGGAAAAAGCCCCCAGGAGTCACCGATAAGTGGCAATTCCCGCATGTCGGTGATGCCGTACCAAAACGGACCATCTCGCCGATGAGGCGGGCGAATGCCTCCTAGCGGACCCCCGCGTTCGGGTCTTGCGAAGATGTGCCAGAGTTGCCACGTCCGCCCTGTCAGCACGTACCGTACGGCAGCAACAGGTGGGACCAGGTGGGGCAGCGGGAAGGGGCAGCCGGTTTGACCACGCAAGCACCGCAGGCGGGGCAGTCCGTCACGCTGCCCACAACGCTGGACGAGGCCGTGGTGGCGCTCACGGCCCTGCCCACGGCCGTTCCCGTGGCCGGCGGCACCGACCTCATGGCGGCCGTCAACTCGGGGCAGCTCAGGCCCAGCGCGCTGGTCGGTCTCGGGCGGATCAGCGAGATCCGCGGCTGGCAGTACCAGGACGGTCACGCGCTGCTCGGCGCGGGCCTCACCCACGCCCGCATGGGCCGCCCCGACTTCGCCGCCCTCATCCCGGCGCTCGCGGCCTCCGCGCGCGCCGCGGGCCCGCCGCAGATCCGCAACGCGGGCACCCTGGGCGGCAACATCGCCTCGGCCGCGCCCACCGGGGACGCGCTGCCCGTACTGGCCGCCCTGGAGGCGACGCTGATCATCGCGGGCCCGGGCGGAGCCCGCCGGGAGATCCCGGTGTCGCACCTCCTGGCCGGCGTCGAGATGCTGCGCGGCGGCGAACTCATCGGCTTCGTGCGCGTGCCCCTGCTGCACGCCCCGCAGGTCTTCCTGAAGGCGACCGGCCGGACCGGACCCGGGCGCTCGGTCGCGTCCGTCGCGGTCGTCCTCGACCCCGCCAGGCGCGGTGTCAGGTGCGCCGTCGGCGCCATAGCGCCGATGCCGCTCAGACCCCTGGACGCCGAGCAGTGGGTGGCCCGGCTGATCGACTGGGACAACGGCCGCGCGATCGTCCCCGAGGCGCTGACCGCCTTCGGGGAGTACGTCGCCGCGGCCTGCATCCCCGACCCGGCCCCGGCCGAGGACGGCTCCGTGGAACAGCTTCCGCCCGCGGTACTGCACCTGCGGCGCACCGTCGCCGCACTTGCCCGACGAGCACTCGGGAGGGCGCTGTCGTGACCGACGACCAGCACGCAGAGGGCACCCCCCAGGGCGGCGGACGCTGGGACCCGCTGCCCCAGGGCGACTACGACGACGGCGCCACCGCCTTCGTGAAACTCCCCGAAGGGGGCATCGACGCCCTGCTCGCCGCCCCGGGCCACGGCTATGTGCCGCCGCCCATAGCGGCCGGCCCCGCCCCGGACGGCGACCCGTCGGGCACCGGCTCCTGGGCCGTGCCCGCCGAGGGCGTCCAGTGGCCCGACCCGAACGCGGTACCGCAGCAGGGGACGGCCGGGGGCGAGCAGTTCGCGTACCACCCCGGGGCCACCGGCCAGTGGACCTTCCGGGACACCAACGCCCCGGACGCGGGCGCCGCACCCGGTCACGACGTGACCGGGGAGTGGTCGATCCCCGTCGCCGGGGGCGATCTCCCGGACGAATCGGGTGAGTTCACCACCTCGGCCCTGGTCGAGCAGTGGGGCGGCACCCCGCCCGCCACCCTGCCCGGCGGCGCGCCCGCGCCCTGGGCGACGGACGGCGCGGGCCAGAACTGGGCACAGCAGGCGTCCGGCACGGGCGTGACGGAGCGGCCCGGCCGGCCCGACCCGCACCCGGCCGAGCACACCGACGGCCGGGGCGCGGCCTACCCGGCGACGGGCACCGACGGGCGCGGTACGGCGTACCCCGCGAGCGGCACCGACGGGCGCGGCACGGCCTACCCCGCCAACGGCACCGACGGCCGGGGCGCGGCGTACCCGGCGACGGACACCGACGGGCGCGGCGTGGCGCAGCCGGCCGACCGGTCCGAGGCGCACCCGGCCGCCGAGTCGACCCGCCGCCCGTACGAGGAACCCCAGGGCAGCGACCCGTACGCGCACGCCCGCACCGAGGCCGCCGCCGACTCCTACGGGGACGCGCGCGGCGACCGCCACGACGACGCCACCGCCGAACCGGCCGCCGCCGACACGCAGTCGGCCGACGAGAACGGCGCGGCGAGCGGCGATGCCGAAGGGGTCGAGGGGGCCACTGAGAGGCCCGCTGAGCCCTCTGCGGCGGCCGACGCGTCCGACGGTGCCGAAGCCGCCCCGGAGGCCGCTGAGGCGCCCGTGACGGCCGCGGACGCCGACGCGCCGGACGAGGCCGCCGAGCCCGGCCCGAAGCTCCCCGGCGACGAACACCCGCTCGCCTCCTACGTGTTGCGCGTCAACGGCGCCGACCGGCCCGTCACCGACGCCTGGATCGGCGAGTCACTGCTCTACGTGCTGCGCGAACGCCTCGGCCTCGCCGGCGCCAAGGACGGCTGCTCGCAGGGCGAGTGCGGGGCCTGCAACGTCCAGGTCGACGGACGGCTCGTCGCCTCCTGCCTGGTGCCCGCCGTCACCGCCGCCGGCTCCGAGGTCCGTACGGTCGAGGGTCTCGCCGTCGAGGGACAGCCCTCCGACGTGCAGCGGGCGCTCGCCAAGTGCGGTGCCGTCCAGTGCGGCTTCTGCGTGCCCGGCATGGCGATGACCGTGCACGACCTCCTGGAGGGCAACCCCGCGCCCACCGAACTGGAGGCGCGCCAGGCCCTGTGCGGCAACCTGTGCCGCTGCTCCGGCTACCGGGGCGTCCTGGACGCCGTACAGGAGGTCGTCGCCGAACGGGAGGCGCACGCCGCTGCCGCCGAACCTGAGTCGGACGGCGACGAGGCACGTATTCCCCACCAGGCGGGTCCCGGGGGCGGTGGGGTCCACCAGTCGGCGTTCGAGTCCCCGCGCACGCAGGACCAGGTGTACGGCCAGGACGGAGGTCAGGCGTGAGCAACGAAGCCGCCATCGCGACCACGGAGGCCACGCCCGCCCCGGAGCATCCGGGCCACGGCCTGGGCGCCTCGCTCCCGGCCGCCGACGCCCGAGCCAAGACCGAGGGCACCTTCCCGTACGCGGCCGACCTGTGGGCCGAGGGCCTCCTGTGGGCGGCCGTCCTGCGCTCGCCGCACCCGCACGCGCGCATCGTCTCCGTCGACACGTCCCACGCGCGCGACATGCCCGGCGTACGGGCCGTCATCACCCACGAGGACGTGCCGGGCCAGGACCGCTACGGCCGGGGCACCGCCGACCGCCCGGTGTTCGCCTCCGAAGTGGTGCGCCACCACGGGGAGCCCATCGCCGCCGTAGCCGCCGACCACCCGGACACCGCGCGGATGGCCGCCGCCGCCATCATGGTCGAGTACGAGGTACTCGACCCGGTGACCGACCCCGAGCAGGCCTTCGAGGCCGAGCCGCTGCACCCCGACGGCAACCTGATCCGGCACATCCCGCTGCGCCACGGCGACCCGGACGCGGCCGGCGACGTCGTCGTCGAGGGCCTGTACCGCATCGGCCGCCAGGACCCCGCCCCCATCGGCGCCGAGGCCGGCCTCGCCGTGCCCCGCCCCGACGGCGGCGTCGAGCTCTACATCGCCTCCACGGACCCGCACACCGACCGCGACACGGCCGCCGCCTGCTACGGCCTGGAGCCCGACCGCGTCAAGGTCGTCGTCACCGGCGTCCCCGGGGCCACCGCCGACCGCGAGGACCAGGGCTTCCAACTCCCGCTCGGGCTGCTCGCGCTGAAGACCGGCTGCCCGGTCAAACTCACCGCCACGCGCGAGGAGTCCTTCCTCGGCCACACCCACCGCCACCCCACGCTCCTGCGCTACCGCCACCACGCCGACGAGGACGGCCGCCTGGTGAAGGTCGAGGCCCAGGTACTCCTGGACGCGGGCGCGTACGCCGACACCTCCTCGGAGGCCCTGGCCGCCGCCGTCTCCTTCGCCTGCGGCCCCTACGTCGTCCCGAACGCCTTCATCGAGGGCTGGGCCGTCCGCACCAACAACCCGCCCTCCGGGCACGTGCGCGGCGAGGGCGCCATGCAGGTCTGCGCCGCCTACGAGGCGCAGATGGACAAGCTCGCCAAGAAGCTCGCCATGGACCCGGCGGAGCTGCGCCTGCGCAACGCCATGGCCACCGGTGACGTCCTCCCGACCGGCCAGACGGTGACCTGCCCGGCACCCGTCGCCGAACTCCTCCAGGCCGTACGGGACTTCCCGCTGCCGCAGCTCCCCAAGGACACCCCCGAGGACGAGTGGCTGCTGCCCGGCGGCCCCGAGGGCGCGGGCGAACCGGGCGCGGTGCGCCGGGGCGTCGGCTACGGCCTCGGCATGGTCCACATGCTCGGCGCCGAGGGCGCCGACGAGGTCTCCACCGCCACCGTGAAGGTCCACGACGGCATCGCGACCGTCCTGTGCGCGGCCGTCGAGACCGGCCAGGGCTTCACCACCCTCGCCCGCCAGATCGTCCAGGAGACCCTGGGCATCGACGAGGTGCACGTCGCCCCCGTGGACACCGATCAGCCCCCGGCCGGCCCCGGCTGCCGCGGCCGCCACACCTGGGTCTCGGGCGGCGCGGTCGAACGGGCCGCGAAAATGGTCCGCACCCAGCTCCTCCAGCCCCTGGCGCACAAGTTCGGCATGTCCACCGAACTCCTCCAGATCACCGACGGCAAGATCACCTCCTACGACGGCGTCCTCTCGACGACCGTCACGGAGGCCCTGGACGGCAAGGAACTGTGGGCCACCGCCCAGTGCCGCCCGCACCCGACCGAGCCCCTGGACGACGCCGGACAGGGCGACGCCTTCGTAGGCCTCGCGTTCTGCGCGATCCGCGCGGTGGTCGACGTCGACATCGAACTCGGCTCCGTACGGGTCGTCGAACTGGCCCTCGCCCAGGACGTCGGCCGCATCCTGAACCCGACCCAACTGGTCGCCCGTATCGAAGGCGGCGTCACCCAGGGCGTAGGCATCGCGTTGACGGAGAACCTGCGCACCGCGCGCGGGTTGATCCGCCACCCCGACCTCACCGGCTACGCCCTCCCCACCGCCCTGGACACCCCCGACATCAAGATCGTGAAACTCGTCGAGGAACGTGACGTGGTCGCCCCCTTCGGAGCGAAGGCGGTCAGCGCGGTACCGGTCGTCACCTCCCCGGCGGCCATCGCCTCCGCGGTACGCGCCGCGACCGGCCGCCCGGTCAACCGGCTCCCGATCCGCCCCCAGGCGGCGGTTGTCACGAACGGGCAGTACGGGCAGTAGGCGCGTGCCTGAAGGGCTGTTCGAGGGTGCCGTCCTCATCACCGGTGTGATGACCGCGGGCAGGTCGACGGTCGCGCAGGCGCTGGCCGAGCGGTTGCCGAGGGCGGCGCACGTCCACGGTGATGGGGTCCGGCGGATGATCGGGTCGGGACGTCAGGAGTACGCTCCCGGCGCCGACGGCTAGGGGGAGTCCCAACTCCGGTTGCGTCACCGGCTGTCGGCGGCGACGGCGGACGCGTACGCCGAGGCCGGGTTCACGGCTGTCGTCCAGGACGTGGTGCTGGACGCCGAGTTGACGGCGTATGCCGGCCTGATCCGCACCCGCCCGCTGCACGCGGTCGTCCTCGCACCGACCCCGGCGGCCGTGTCGGCACGGGAGGCCGGCCGGGCGAAGACCGGATACGGCGCGCGGACGGTCGAGGAACTGGACGGCGCGCTGCGGACGGAGACCCCGCGCATCGGCCTCTGGCTGGACAACTCCCGGCTGACGGTGGGCGCGGTCGTCGAGGGACGGGAACGTTCACGGGGGGTCTGACGTCTGATGGGGTGAGGGTGTTTCGGACGTTTCGCGTCCGCCCGCGCTCCGCGAGGCGTCCTCACCGCGGCCTCGTCGTGTTTTCGCCGGTCAGAGCCATTGTCAGTGGTGCCGCGTAGTGTTCTGGGCAGTGGGGACGACCGCGGAACACCGGTGCCGCACGGGGAAGATTCACGCACGGGGGAACCATGCACGGGGGAACGATGAGCAGGACCGACGCCGGTTCCACGGCGACCACGATCACCTTGACCGAGGACGACCTCGATCCGTACGTCACCCACGCGTCCACGCGCCGCTGGCTGACAGGCCCCGGACTGCCGGGTGACAGCGCCCTGTTGACGTTCGAGGAGCTGCGCAGGGAGGGCCTGCGGACGGTCGCGGACTCGCTAAGCGATCCCGACCCGCTGGCGGCGGAGCTCCGGGACCAGCTGGTGATAGGCGCGCTCTGGGGACCCGACGGCGGCGAGGCGGAGTCGATCCTGCTGGACGGCGGGACGGGCGAGATCGCCACGACGTACTTTCTCCACGACCGCCCGGACCTGATGGAGGCCGACCCGCTGGCCCCGTCGGTCGAAACACTGGCCCGCTTCACCACGACCACCGACGAACTGACCGCCCTGCGCGGCCAGTTCGCGTCCTACGAGGGCCGCCACGGCGCGCAGACAGCGGCGGAGGCGTCGCGTCACCTGCTCTCGATCTTCGAGTCGGAGACGGACGGCGAGGTGCCCCCGTTCTGGAAGGCGGCGGCCCTGATCCGCCCACTGGCCCTGGTCGCGGGCCCCGGCACGACATCGGGCCTGACCCTCGACATCCCGGCCCGCCTGCTGGACCAGGAGTTCGGCCAGGGCACGGTGGCCCGCTTCGAGGAGGTCGACTTCCCCGCCACACTCACCCACGAGCCGACCCGCCGCTTCCTGCGCGAGACGGGCCTGCCCGAGGACGCGATCCTCTTCCAGCTGGACACGGACGTTCCGCTCCCGACCCTGGCCGAGTTCTACGAGGACGAGCCCGCCGACGAACTCCCCTCCCGCGCCGACGAGTTGATCCGCCTCGGCCATCTCGTCGAGGACAACAGCCTGGTGGTGGACGGCGCCACGGGCGAGATCCTGACCTGGAGCGAGCCGGAAGCGACGCTGGCTCCTCTCAACACGGACGTCTCCACCCTCGCCTTCACCCTCTGGCTGCTCCACCGGGAGAGGGCGATCGACGCGAGCCTCTCGGGCGAGCTGACGGCAGAGGCGTACGACCAGTTGGCCACGACGATGCTCCAGACCCTGTCGACGGTGGACCCGACGGGCCGACAGACCGGAGCGGCCGGCCGGCGCCACCCGCACTACTGGACGGAGGCGTTCCAGGACGAGGCGGGAGGGGTGCTCTGACGCGAGTGCGAGTGCGAGTGCGGACGCGGATACGGATGCGAGCCGCTGCGGAATTCGCTCGCGCCGATGCGAGGTGAGCCGCTACCGTCCGCCCGACCGCAACACGGCGAGGGGGAACGGGACATGGACACCGAGCACACCCCGACCGGCCGACTGGGCGTGCTGCTGGAGCAGTTCGACAAGGCCCGGGAGATGGCCCAGGTCCGGCTGACGGGACTCGGCGACGAGGAGTACCTCTGGGAGCCGGCGCCCGAATGCTGGTCCCTCCGCCGCCGGAGCGAGGCGGTGACACCGAGGGCGTTCGGACCGGGCGAGTGGGTCCTCGACCTGGGCGCGCCGGACATTCCGGCGAGCGAGTACGCCGAGGTCGCCCGCCAGGCCGCCGACGGCATGACCGTCGACAAGATCGCCGAGGACTGGAGCGTGACCGTCGAACGGGTCGAGCAGGTCCTCGCCCACACCGGCGAGCCCGAACCGGACTCGACACCGATCACCACGATCGCCTGGCGCCTGGGCCACCTGCACTTCCAGTTCGCGGGGGCGTGGGAGTGGACGTTCGGCGATCGACGGCACGATCCCAGGCAGATGGTCGACTTCAGCCCCTCCGCGGCCCTGACCCTGGACCGGTTCTGGCCGGTGATCGACCGCTGGCGGGCAGCCGTAGCGACCGTGACGGAAGAGGAACTCGACACCGTCGGCTTCTCCCAATACCCGTACGGCTCCGACCCCGACGACCCCTACATCGCCGTGGTGGCGGGAGCCAACTTGGAATTCATCCACCACATGGCGGAGATCGCACTGCTGCGGGACCTGTGGCGGGCGAGGTCGTGAGGCGAGTCGCTAGTACCGGGTAGTACCGGGCTGAGCGCTCCAGGCGCGCTGGAGAGCCGCCTGCACCCCCTCCCCGAGAACCGCGCGTGTCGTCATCTCACCGGGGAGCGTGGGCAGTTCGGCCCAATGTGTCACGGTCTCGGCGCTGTCGAGCCCGTAGGGCAGCCGGACGACCCCGTCGGAGTCGACGAAACAGTCCCGGTGCTCCGCCCCGTCCGCACCGAAGTGCAGAGAGGTGAAATACATCGGCCGCACCAGCCAGAATTCCTCACCCGGCGCGCCATCACCCTCGGCGTCACTGTCCGCCCTATCCGCCCTATCCGCACTGTCCGCACTGTCCGCACTGTCCGCCGGATACCGCCCGGTGATCGCCGCCGCCACCGGCACACCGCTCCGGGGCAGCCCGTCGCGCACGTCGACCCACGTCACCACGGTGTCCAGGTTCACCACCCACCTCCACGCCCGACAGGACGCCCGGAGGCCCGCGCAGGTTGCGCTAGCTTCCCTCGCGCTGGGTGGCGTAAGCCGCCGCCGCGGACGCGCAGTCGACCCGCGGACTGCCGGCGGGCACCGACTGCTCCAGCTGCTGCAGGACACCGAACGCGTCCTCGTCGTCCACACCGTGCCTCTTCATTCCTCCGAGCGTGGAACCGACGACGACCGCGAGACGCGGGCGGTCCTCCTTGCAGCGTGGCGCCAACGCGTCGAGAACCTGCTGATACTGCGCGGCGGGCCGCCCGGTCCCGTCCAGATCGGCCAGCTTCTGCGCCGGCCCCGATGCCGATGCGGACGCGTGGGCGGCCGGTGTCTGCGCGGCCGGACCGTCGCGGCTCACTCCGGGCGTCGAGCCCGCCGCCGAGGTGCTGTGCCCGGAGGCACCCCCGCCCCCGTAGACCACGCCGAGGACGACCAACGAAGCCGCGACCAGCCCCCCGACCCCGACAGCGACCTTCTTCCCCTTGCTCAGCGACACCCTCGACCCCGAACCGGGCTCCTGACTCACAATCCCCCCTGCACAGACCTGGAGCCCCGCATCCGGGGCACGGCTCCGGGACGGTACACCTACGAGCAGCGCGGCCGAACAGAAGGGCGGCACCCCGATGGGATGCCGCCCTTCCAACTCTGGAGGCCGTGGCGGGAATCGAACCCGCGTAACTCGCTTTGCAGGCGAGTCCCTGAACCACTCGGGCACACGGCCGTGTTCGGTGAGTTGACCGTAGGGCCGGGTGCTGGGCCGGGACAAGGGGGCCGGGGGGCGTGCAACGGGAATGCCATACCGCGTTCATGAATGGCGGGGTGGGGGCAGCGGTCGTACGACCAAGGTCTTGGTGGTGGACCGTCTTTCGACAGGGGTCAACGCGGAGGATGAGCCTTACGCTGGCCCGCATGACCGTCCTCGAACCGCGTGACGCCGATGTCACGGATGCTGCCTCTGACCTGGCCGACGAGTGTCGTGGCGGGGTGCTCGGGCGGTCGTATCGGGCGCTCAGCGTCGGGATCGTGTCCGTTGTGCTGTTGATCGCCTTCGAGGCGACCGCCGTGGGGACGGCGATGCCCGTTGCGGCTCGGGAGCTGGACGGGGTCGCGTTGTACGCGTTCGCGTTCTCCGGGTACTTCACGACGAGTCTGTTCGGGATGGTGTTCGCCGGGCAGTGGTCGGACCGGCGGGGGCCGCTCGGGGCGTTGACCACCGGGATCGGGGCGTTCGCGGCCGGATTGCTGGTCGCGGGGACCGCCCAGGTCATGTGGGTGTTCATTCTGGGGCGGGCCGTGCAGGGGCTGGGCGGTGGGCTGGTCATCGTCGCTCTGTACGTGGTGATCGGGCGGGCCTATCCGGAGCGTTTGCGGCCGGGCATCGTGGCCGCGTTCGCCGCGAGTTGGGTGGTGCCGTCCGTCGTCGGGCCGCTCGCCGCCGGCGCGGTGACCGAACAGCTGGGCTGGCGCTGGGTGTTCGTCGGGATTCCGGTGCTGGTCGTCTTTCCGCTCGCGCTCGCCCTTCCGCAGATACGGCGCCGGGCGGCAGGGCCCGTGTCCGAGAGCGGCCGGCAGCCGTCCGGCTCGCCCGGCTCCTTCGACCGGCGTCGTATTCGGCTCGCTCTCGGGATCTCGCTCGGTGCCGGACTCTTTCAGTACGCCGCTCAGGATCTGCGGTGGTTCTCGCTGGTCCCGGCCGCCGCGGGCGTCGCGCTGCTCGTGCCGGCCGTACTCGGGCTGTTGCCGCGCGGTACGTACCGGGCGGCGCGGGGGCTGCCCTCGGTCGTGCTGTTGCGGGGGCTGGGGGCCGGGGCGTTCATCTCGGCCGAGTCCTTCGTGCCGTTGATGCTGGTGACCCAGCGGGGGCTGTCGCCGACGCTGGCCGGGTTCTCGCTCGCGGCGGGCGGCGGGACGTGGGCGCTCGGGTCGTGGGTGCAGGCGCGGGCGCGGGTCGAGCCGTACCGGGAACGGCTGATGACGTTCGGGATGGTGCTGGTGGCCGGTGCCATCGCCGCGGCTCCGAGCGTCCTCGTCCATGCGGTTCCCGTGTGGATCGTGGCCGTCGCCTGGGGGTTCGGGTGTTTCGGGATGGGGCTGGTGATGTCCTCCACCAGCGTGCTGCTGCTCCAGCTCTCCGCGCCGGAGGAGGCGGGCTCCAACTCGGCCGCGCTGCAGATCTCCGACGGGCTGTCCAATGTCGTGCTGCTGTCCGTCGGGGGCGCGGCCTTCGGCGCCTTGGGCGGCGGCACGGTCACGCATGTGGTCGGCTCGGCGGGGGCGGGCACCTCGCATCCGGCCGCCTTCGCCGCCGTGTTCCTGCCGATGGCGGGGGTGGCGCTGGTGGGGGCGTGGGTGACCACGCGGGTGCGGAAGGAATCGCGGTGACACCACGTGGTACCGCTCGGTACCGTTGAGGCATGGCTGGACTGAACCTGCGGTTCACGGACGAGGAGCTCGACGCCCTGCGCGACTGCGCCGCGGCGGAGGGGCGCAGTATGCAGGCCTTCGCGCACGACGCGGTGATCGCGGCCGTGAACGAGCACGCGCGACTGTTCGACGAGGCGGCCGACCATGTACTGAAGGCCAGCGCCGAGCTGAACCGGAGGCTCGCCTGATGCACTACCTCGCACTTCCCGAGTCGCTGAACCTCGCGAAGCGGCTCGAAGCGGACGAAGTGCGCGACTACGGCCTCCTCGACTCGGCGCTCGTGCGCCCCCGGGCGAGTGTCTTCGGGCAGGACGCCTACCCGGACGTATGGCGGAAGGCCGCCGCGCTCATGGAGTCCCTGGCCCGGAACCACGCCCTCGTGGACGGGAACAAGCGCATCGCCTGGTACGCGACGTGGGTCTTCCTGCACATGAACGGACACCCCCTGGACGCGGACTTCGACGTGGACGAGGCGGAGCAGTTCGTACTGGACGTCTGCCAGGGCGCTCTGGACGTGCCCGGGATCGCCGCCCGACTGCCGCGTTACGCGCGGCGCTGACCACTCCCGGGGTCTGTGACCTCAGTCCCATCCCCGCCCACCCCGGCGTCGTCCGCACGTGGACAGCGCCGGCCCGCCGGTAAGGTGGCCCGGTTGTCATACGTAGCCGAGCCGCCCTACCAACCAAACGGAGACCGTGACTACCACCGCCGCCTCCTCCGCCAGCACCCACCACCTCTCCCCGGCCTTCCCCGGCCGCGCCCCCTGGGGCACCGCCAGCAAGCTGCGCGCCTGGCAGCAGGGGGCGATGGACAGGTACGTCCAGGAGCAGCCGCGGGACTTCCTCGCGGTCGCGACGCCCGGCGCCGGCAAGACGACCTTCGCGCTCACCCTCGCCTCCTGGCTGCTGCACCACCATGTCGTGCAGCAGGTGACCGTGGTCGCGCCGACCGAGCACCTGAAGAAGCAGTGGGCGGAGGCCGCCGCGCGGATAGGGATCAAGCTCGACCCGGAGTACAGCGCCGGGCCGCTCGGCAAGGACTACGACGGGGTCGCCGTCACGTACGCGGGCGTCGGCGTGCGGCCCATGCTGCACCGCAACCGCGTCGAGCAGCGCAAGACCCTCGTCATCCTCGACGAGATCCACCACGCCGGTGACTCGAAGTCCTGGGGCGAGGCGTGCCTGGAGGCGTTCGAACCGGCCACCCGGCGGCTCGCGCTGACCGGTACGCCGTTCCGGTCCGACACCAATCCCATTCCCTTCGTGACGTACGAGGAAGGCAACGACGGGATCCGGCGCTCCTCCGCCGACTACACCTACGGCTACGGCAACGCGCTCGCCGACCACGTCGTCCGGCCGGTCATCTTCCTCTCCTACAGCGGCAACATGCGCTGGCGGACCAAGGCGGGCGACGAGATCGCCGCCCGGCTCGGCGAGCCGATGACCAAGGATGCGATCAGCCAGGCCTGGCGTACGGCGCTGGATCCGCGCGGCGAGTGGATGCCGAGCGTGCTGCGCGCCGCCGACCAGCGGCTGACCGAGGTCAGGAAGGGCATCCCGGACGCCGGCGCGCTCGTCATCGCCTCCGACCAGGACTCCGCGCGCGCCTACGCCAAGCTGATCCGCGAGATCACCGGCTCCAAGGCGACCGTCGTCCTGTCCGACGACACCGGTGCCTCCAAGCGCATCGACGACTTCGCGGCGAGCAACGACCGGTGGATGGTCGCGGTGCGGATGGTGTCCGAGGGCGTCGACGTGCCGCGGCTCGCCGTCGGGGTCTACGCCACCACCATCTCCACGCCCCTCTTCTTCGCCCAGGCCGTGGGGCGTTTCGTGCGGTCCCGGCGGCGCGGCGAGACCGCCTCCGTGTTCCTGCCGACCGTCCCCGACCTCCTCACCTTCGCCAACGAGATGGAGGTCGAGCGCGACCACGCCCTCGACAAGCCCAAGAAGGAGGGCGAGGAGGACCCGTACGCCGAGTCCGAGAAGGAGATGGACGAGGCGAACAAGGAGCAGGACGAGGACACCGGCGAGCAGGAGCAGTTCGCCTTCGAGGCGCTGGAGTCCGAGGCCGTCTTCGACCGGGTGCTCTACGACGGTGCCGAGTTCGGTATGCAGGCGCACCCGGGGAGCGAGGAGGAGCAGGACTACCTCGGCATCCCCGGGCTCCTCGAACCCGACCAGGTACAGCTGCTGCTGCAGAAGCGGCAGGCCCGGCAGATCGCGCACAGCCGCAAGAAGCCGGACGAGGAGGCCGATCTGCTCGAACTGCCCGCCGAGCGGCGGCCCGTCGTCTCCCACAAGGAGATGATGGAGCTGCGGAAACAGCTCAACACCATGGTCTCCGCGTACGTCCACCAGACCGGCAAACCGCACGGCGTCATCCACACCGAGCTGCGCCGCACCTGCGGCGGGCCGCCGAGCGCCGAGGCCACGGCGGGGCAGCTGCGGCAGCGCATCGCGAAGGTCCAGGAGTGGGCCACGCGGATGAGGTGACTCACCCCGCCAACCCCGGACATCTGTACGGAAGTTGTGCACGGGTGATCCCCAGGTCAGGACATATCGGCGTGAAGCGAACCGGTCCGTACCAGTCGGTGCCCGGATTCTGGACGGAGACTTCCGCTCAGCGAACCGGCTTCGCTAGTGTCCCGCTACGCACACGCCCCGTGGCAGCGCCGCCGCGGAGCGCAGCCGTGAAGCGACTGGGCCCGGACACGCCGGGCCGCCTCGCCGATCGGCGGCCTCTGAAGCGCGTCACTGACGGGACTCGGTGACGCATCCGCCGCGAGGGGGCCGCCGACCTCACCACTTAAGGAGTGGGCGTCGTGACCGCGGAGACCTCCCAGACGCTCGACCGGGGACTGCGCGTCCTCAAACTGCTGGCCGATACGGACCACGGGCTGACCGTCACCGAACTGTCCAACAAACTGGGCGTCAACCGGACCGTCGTGTACCGGTTGCTGGCCACTCTGGAACAGCACGCTCTCGTACGACGTGATCTCGGCGGCCGGGCCCGGGTGGGGCTCGGGGTGCTGCGGCTGGGCCGCCAGGTGCACCCCCTCGTACGGGAGGCGGCGCTGCCCGCGCTGCGGTCGCTGGCCGAGGACATAGGGGCGACCGCTCATCTCACCCTCGTCGACGGGGCGGACGCCCTCGCCGTCGCGGTGGTCGAGCCGTCCTGGACCGACTACCACGTGGCCTACCGGGCCGGTTTCCGCCACCCCCTGGACCGGGGCGCCGCGGGCCGCGCGATTCTCGCCGCCCGGCACCAGGGCGCGGACGAGCCCGGATACACCCTGACGCACGGCGAGTTGGAGGCCGGAGCGAGCGGCGCCGCGGCACCGCTGCTCGGGGTCACGGGGGTCGAGGGCAGCGTCGGCGTGGTGATGCTGGCCGACGCGGTGCCCGAGCGGGTGGGGCCGAGGGTCGTGGACGCGGCCCGCGAGGTGGCCGAAGCCCTGCGCTGAGGCGTTCATGACGAGCGGGTGACCGGCGCACGGCCGAAAGTGACCGTCGCGTTAGATTGATCCCGTGCTCCTCTCTCGCCTCACGCGCCCCTGGGCCGTAGCCGTCTGTGCCCTGCCCGTCGTGGCGCTGCTCGCCACGGCGGCCTTCGCGCCGCTTCCGTTCTCGCTGACGCAGCCCGGTCTGACCGCGAACGTGCTCGGCGAGAACAAGGGCACCCCGGTCATCACGATCACCGGGGCGCCGGTGCGCACGACGAGCGGTCAGTTGCGCATGACGACGATCGAGGCGACCGGGCCCGACCAGCGGGTCTCGCTGAGCGATGTGATCGACAGCTGGTTCCGCACCGACCGGGCGGTCATGCCCCGTGACTCGGTCTATCCGAGCGGCAACAGCGTCAAGGAGATCGAGCAGCACAACACCGAGCAGATGCAGGAGTCGCAGGACGACGCGACCACGGCCGCGCTGAAGTATCTGAACCTCAGCGACAAGAAGGTCAAGGTCACGCTGAGGCTGGCGGATGTCGGCGGCCCCAGCGCGGGGCTGCTGTTCACCCTGGGGATCATCGACAAGCTGAACGGCAACGGCAGCGGGGGTGACCTGACAGGTGGTCGCACCATCGCCGGCACGGGGACGATCGGCACCGACGGAACGGTCGGCGCGGTCGGGGGAGTGGCACTCAAGACCCAGGCCGCGCGCCGCGACGGGGCGACGGTGTTCCTGGTGCCGAAGGCCGAGTGCTCGGACGCCAAGTCCGAACTGCCCAAGGGGCTACGGCTGGTGGCGGTCACCTCGCTGAAGGGCGCGGTGAGCGCGCTGGAGGCGCTGGAGTCGGGGAAGGGTTCCGTACCGGGCTGTTAGGGCCTGTCCCGGTTCTAGGCCACGGCCGGCTTCGGGTTGTTCGGCGCGGCGGCCAGCCGCAGACCCAGTTCTACGAGGGTCCAGCCGACGCGCGTACGGAGCTCGGGCCGGGGCGCCCTGGCCTCGGCGGCGAGGCGGTGGGCGTCGGCCTGGGCCTGGAGGTCGGCGGTGCGGGCGTGGTGCAGCGCGAGGTGGGTCTCGGGATGCATGGACGTTGCCTCTCTGGGGTCGGTCGGACCGTCGGTCCGTCAGTCCGTGGCGATCGGGAAGGCGTGCGTGTGGATGCGGACGCGCTCGGCGTCGGGTGCGTCCGCCATCTCGGGCAGGTCGCGGTAGCTCTCGACGAGGTCGTGCATCTTCTCGATGAGTTCGCGGGCGAGTCGGGGTGTCAGCCGGAGCGTCATGTCGCTCATGTCGTTGCCCTCCACCCAGTCCTCGGACCAGGTGTGGCGGTTGCCGAGCCAGGTGGTGAGCTCCTGGGCATGCTTCGTGGCCACCTCGTACATGATCATGTCGAGGGCGCCGCGCACAGCGGGAGTCGCGTCCTTGAACAGGGCGTCGTCGAACATCGTCCCGTCGTGCGCGGCCCGCCACCACCGCTCCCGCCCCTTGCCGTGCTCCGGGGCGTCCTCGACGAAGCCGTGGGCCGCGAGCTGGCGCAGGTGGTAGCTGGTGGCTCCGCTCGACTCGCCCAGTCTTTCGGCGAGTTGGGACGCGGTGGCGGGTCCGTGGAAGCGCAGTGAGTCGAGCAGTTGCATGCGCAGGGGGTGGGCCAGCCCGCGCAGTGAGCGGGCGTCGAGATGGTGGATCCGGCGTTCTGTGGGCTCTGGCTCCGGCATGCGTCCAAAGATAGCGTTGCAAAGGATCCTTTGCAACGTCTCTTTTGCATCCAGTTCTTTGTAACTTGCCGTCCGCGGCCCCTACTTGACCAACCCCTCCGCCTTCATCCAGTCCAGTGCCACCTGATGCGGGTCCTCCCCGTCGACATCCACCTTGGCGTTCAGCGCCTGTGCCACCGTGTTGTTCAGCTTCTCCGTGACCGGCGCGAGGACTTCCGCGATCGCCGGCCACTTCTTCAGGGCCTTGGTGTTGATCTCGGGCGCCGCGTTGTAGTTGGGGAAGAACTTCTTGTCGTCGGCCATCACCGCGAGGTTCATCGACTTGATGCGGCCGTCGGTGGTGAAGACCTCGCCGTAGGTGCAACTCCCCTTCTTCACCTGGGTGTAGATGATCCCGGTGTCCATCTGGGTGATGTTCTTCGCCGGGATGCTCATGCCGTACGCCTTCTGCATGCCGGGCAGGCCGTCCGCACGGTTGGCGAACTCGCTCTCCACGCACACCGTCACCGCGCCCGGGTCCTTCTTCGCCAGCGCGGCCACGTCCGAGAGCGTCTTCGTGCCGTACTTCTCGAAGTTGGCCTGGTTCATGGCCAGCGCGTAGGTGTTGTCGAGGGCGGAGGGAGGCAGCCAGGTCAGGCCGTTCCTCAGGTCCGCGTCCCGTACCGCCTGCCACTGTTTCATCGGGTCGGTGATCGGCTTGCTGTTGCCGAGGTAGGTGATCCACGCGGTGCCGGTGTACTCGTACATCCCGTCCGCGTCACCGGACTTGACCGCCTCCCGCGCCCCGATCGAACCCTGGATGCCGGTCCGGTCGAGGACGTCCGCGCCGGCCGCCTCGAAAGCGATGCCCATCATCGCGCCGAGGATCAGCTGCTCGGTGAACTCCTTCGAGGTGACGGTGAGATGGGCGCCCTTGAGGGGCTCGCCCCGTCCGATCGTGCCGGGACTGACGTCGTCGACCATCGGGGAGCCGCTGGTCAGCCCGCAGCCGGAGACGACGATCAGCGCGCCGACCGTCACCAGACAGGTGGGTTTCACGCGTCGGCCTCCAATCCCCTTGGCCGCAGCAGCAGTTCGGCCAGGGAGGCGAGCCAGTCCACCAGCAGCGCGAGACTGACCGTGAGGATCGAGCCGAGGACCAGGACGGGCATCCGCTGGGTGGTGATGCCGGTGGTGATCAGTACGCCGAGGCCGCCGCCCCCGCCGAAGGTCGCCAGGGTCGCCGTGCCGACGTTGAGGACGAGGGCCGTTCGGACGCCGGCCAGGATCAGCGGGACCGCGAGGGGCAGCTCCACCCGTCTCAGGACGCCGAGTTGGGACATGCCGATGCCGGTGGCCGCTTCCAGGAGCGTGGGGTCGTTGGCCTTCAGGCCCGCGATGGTGTTGGACAGGACCGGCAGGACGGCGTAGGCGATGATGCCGATCAGGGCCGCCTTCTCGCCGGTGCCCAGCCAGATCACCAGCAGGGCCAACAGGCCGATCGCCGGGGTCGCCTGGCCCATGTTGGCGAAGGTCATCGCCACCGGGGCGGCCTTGCGGAACGCCCTGCGGGTCAGCAGGATGCCCAGCGGGATCGCGATGATCAGCACGAAGAACGTGGAGATCACGGTCAGTTGGACGTGCTGCCAAAGGGCCTTGCTCACCTGCCCGTTGGACAGCGCGCTCTCCGAAATGGCGTCCAGCTGAGCCTGGTCGAACCACAGCCAGGTCGCCAGCAGGAGCGCCACCAGGAACGCGGGCAGGATCGTCAGCTTCTGCCAGGTGATCCGGCGTTTCGGGGGAGTCGGGGGCACGGCGGCCTGCGTCTCCTCCTCCTCTTCTTCCAGTTCGGGAGTGATGCTCACGCCTTCTCCTCCCCTCCGGCGCCCTCCTGCTCGGCGTGCGTCTGGACGGCCCGGGCCTCCTCCAGCTCGTGCTGGGCCTCCATCGCCTCCAGCCGGTCGGCCTCCAGGAGTTCGTGCACGGAGTTCATCAGCGTCTCCATGTCGACGACACCGATGTACTCGCCGCGCCGCCCGGTCACCGCGACCCGCCCCGCGTTGTCCGTGAGGACGGCCTCCAGCGCGTCCCGGAGCGTCGCGTCCCGGGTCACCGTGTCGCTGACCAGCGTGCCCGCGCGGGCCAGCGAGCCCTTGGCGCGCATCATGTCGCCGCGCCGCAGCCACTTGTAGGGCCGGCCGCGCTTGTCGAGCAGCAGGATCTCGTTGGTGCCGCTGTCCCGGAGCCTGTTGAAGATGTTCTGGAGCGGGTCGTCGACGGTCACCGTCGGATAGTCGGTGATCTCCACGTCCCGTACGCGGGTGAGGTTCAGGCGCTTGAGGGCGGCCCCGGCGCCGACGAACCCGGACACGAAGTCGTCCGCCGGGTTGGTGAGGATCGCCTCCGGGGTGTCGAACTGCGCGATGTGCGAGCGTTCGCGCAACACGGCGATCCGGTCGCCCAGTTTGATCGCCTCGTCGAAGTCGTGGGTGACGAAGACGATCGTCTTGTGCAGTTCGTGCTGGAGCCTGATCAACTCGTCCTGGAGGTGGTCGCGGGTGATCGGGTCGACCGCGCCGAACGGTTCGTCCATCAGCAGCACCGGCGGATCGGCCGCCAACGCCCGTGCCACGCCCACGCGTTGCTGCTGGCCGCCGGAGAGCTGGCGCGGATAGCGGCCCTGGAACTCACCGGCGTCGAGCCCGACCAGGTCGAGCATCTCCTCCACCCGGTCCCTGATCCGGGACTTCGACCAGCCGATCATCCTCGGGACGAGCGCGATGTTCTGGGCGACGGTCATGTGCGGGAAGAGACCGCTCGACTGGATCGCGTAACCGACCTTGCGGCGCAGTTTCACCGGGTCGATGTCGGTGACGTCCTCGCCGTTGATGCGGATCCGGCCGCCGGTCGGTTCGATCAGCCGGTTGATCATCTTGAGCGTGGTCGACTTGCCGCAGCCGGAGGGCCCGACGAAGACGACCAGCTCGCCCGCCTTGATCTCCATGTTGACGCTGTCGACGGCGGGCTGCGGGCTACCGGCATATCTCTTGGTCAGGTTCTCCAGCTCGATGGAGGCACCGGAGGTGGTCGTGGCTTGCTCAGGCACGAATCCCCCTGGGAATGGTCAGCCGTCCCAGCAGGACGTACGCGGCGTCGAACAGCAGCGCCAGGACGATGATCCCGAGCGTGCCGGCGAGCACCTGGTTGAGGGCGTTCTTGCTGCCCAGGGAGGCGAGGCCGCGGAAGATCTCGTTGCCGAGGCCGGGCCCGGAGGCGTACGCCGCGATGGCCGCGATGCCCATCAGCATCTGCGTGGAGACGCGGATGCCGGTGAGGATCGGCGGCCAGGCCAGCGGCAGTTCGATCCGCGCGAGCCGCATCAGCCGGGACATCCCGATGCCCTTCGCCGCGTCCACCAGGGACGGGTCGACCCCGCGCAGCCCCACGATCGCGTTGCGGACGATCGGCAGCAGGCCGTACAGCGTCAGCGCGATCACCGTGGGCGGGACGCCGAGCCCCACGATCGGAATGAGCAGACCGATCATGGCGAGCGACGGAATGGTCAGAATGGTCGAGGTGGCCGTGGTGGCGAGGTTGCCCGCCCACTCGCTCCGGTACGTCACGACCCCGATCACCACGCCGATCAGCGTGGCCACGACCATGCACTGGAAGACCGCGCTGGCGTGTTGGTAGGCGTCGGCGAGCAGCTGCTGGTGCTGGTTGCCCACGTACTCCCAGAAGCTCACATGCCCACACCCCTACGTCGGCCAGGTCGTCCCTTCCGGCTCGTCCGCCGCCTGTTTCACCAGCGGGATGATCCGCAGTGGAACGGGGTTCTCCATCACGATCGCGGTGGCGGCCCGGACAATGCCATCAAAACCGACAACCCGGTCGATGACTCGCTGGAGATCGGCGTTCGAGCGGGCCACCAGCCGGCACAGCATGTCCCCGCTGCCGGTGGTGGTGTGCAGTTCGAGGACCTCCGGGACCGTTGCCAAGTGCGCCCGTACGTCGGGCCCTTGTCCCTGCCGGATCTCCAGCGTCGCGAACGCCGTGACCGGATAGCCGAGCGCCGCCGGATCGACCTGCGGGCCGAAGCCGCGGATGACTCCATTCGACTGAAGCCGGTCCAGCCGCGCCTGCGCCGTCCCCCGCGCGACCCCCAGCCGCCGGGACATCTCCAGCACGCCGATGCGCGGTTCCTCGGCCAGCAGCACGATGATCCGGCCGTCGAGCTGGTCGATCCCCATGGTGTCCGCCTCCGAGGATGGTCATCCTGTACAGAAAGGCCGCCGAAACGGTCGTGCCACTGAACAGAATGCCCAGCGGATACGCAAACTATTGCGCACCTTGCGGAGGGGGGAGAGCCTTCGACCATGACGCAGACCACTCACCACACTCCCGACACCGCCCGGCAGGCCGACCCCTTCCCGGTCAAGGGAATGGACGCGGTCGTCTTCGCCGTGGGCAACGCCAAGCAGGCGGCGCACTACTACTCCACGGCCTTCGGCATGACGCTGGCCGCCTACTCCGGACCGGAGAACGGCAGCCGCGAGACCGCCTCGTACGTCCTCACCAACGGCTCCGCCCGCTTCGTCTTCACCTCCGTCATCAGGCCCGCGACCCCCTGGGGCGAGTTCCTCGCCCGCCATGTGGCCGAGCACGGCGACGGCGTCGTCGACCTCGCCATCGAGGTGCCGGACGCGCGCGCCGCCCACGCCTACGCCGTCGAACACGGCGCCCGCTCGCTCGCCGAGCCGTACGAGCTGAAGGACGAGCACGGCACGGTCGTCCTCGCCGCCATCGCGACCTACGGCGAGACCCGCCACACCCTGGTCGAGCGCGTCGACTACGACGGCCCGTACCTCCCCGGCTTCGATCCGGCCGACCCGCTCGTCGAGGCGCCCGCCCACCGCACGTTCCAGGCCATCGACCACTGCGTCGGCAACGTCGAGCTCGGCCACATGAACGAGTGGGTCGGCTTCTACAACAAGGTCATGGGCTTCACGAACATGAAGGAGTTCGTGGGCGACGACATCGCGACCGAGTACAGCGCGCTGATGTCGAAGGTCGTGGCCGACGGCACCCTGAAGGTCAAGTTCCCGATCAACGAGCCGGCCGTCGCCAAGAAGAAGTCCCAGATCGACGAGTACCTGGAGTTCTACGGCGGCGCGGGCGTCCAGCACATCGCGCTCAACACCAACGACATCGTGCGGACGGTACGGACCATGCGCGCGGCCGGGGTCAGGTTCCTCGACACCCCGGACTCGTACTACGACACCCTCGGCGAGTGGGTCGGCGACACCCGCGTCCCCGTCGAGACCCTGCGCGAGCTGAAGATCCTCGCCGACCGCGACGAGGACGGGTACCTTCTCCAGATCTTCACCAAGCCGGTCCAGGACCGTCCTACGGTGTTCTTCGAACTCATCGAGCGGCACGGCTCGATGGGCTTCGGGAAGGGCAACTTCAAGGCCCTGTTCGAGGCGATCGAGCGGGAGCAGGAAAAGCGGGGCAACCTGTAACTCACGGGTCCCGCAAGGGACTTGGGAGGACCGTGGCCGACGCGCCCATCGACCTGTCCGCACCGGCGGTGCGCTGGCTGTGGAACAAGGGCACCCTGCACGAACCCACGGTCCTCCAGTCGTTCGCCCTCGACGAGGTCCACCAGCGCCTGTACGTCATCCAGTTGAGACAGGGCGGCGCCGACGAGGGCAACCTCTGCCTCAACCAGCTCGACTACACGGGCAGGTTGCTCGGCCACATGCACCTCCAGGGCTTCGGGCACGGCGTCAGCATGGGCGTGCAGAACACCGCCGACGGCGACGTCTGGATCTGGACCGAGGCCGCCGCGAAGGCCGGTTCCGGGGGCGCCTACGGCCAGGCCGTCACCCGCTTCCACTTCGCCGACGGCGCGGTGCGCACCGCCGCCGACGTCGCGATCCGCAAGCCGATCGCGAACTCCACCAACAACCAGCCCACGGTCTGCATGGCCTCCCACCGCATCGCCGTCCGCTACCGCCTCGCCAACAAACCCCGGTACCGGATATGGGACTTGGACGCCTTCGTCGCCCGCGACTACGCCACACCGCTCGCCGACATACCCCAGACCGGCGCCCACCCCGACCCGGCGATCCCGTTCCAGGGCTACGCCCTCGACGGCGACCACCTTTACCAACTCGCGGGCACCGCCTACGACTCCACCACCAACCCGCCGGCGAAACACGGCAACGCCTACGTCTCCTGCCTCGACATCCGCACCGGCGAACTCCTCCAGCAGTCCCGCACGGAAGCCGGCTACACCCTCACCTACCGGGAACCGGAGGGCCTGGCGGTCCGCACGAAGCCCGGCACCCGACTGTGCCTGGGCTTCGCGTCCGGGGAGGCGGGGGCACGCCGGTTCTCGCTCTGCCACAAGCCGTAGCCGTAGCCGTACGCTGCGGGCATGGCCAGGATCAACGACGTGGGCGGCACCGAGGGCTTCGGCGCCATCGACACCACCGACGACCCCGAGCCCTTCCACGCCGACTGGGAGGCGCGGGTCGTCGGGCTGTTCAACGCCCTGCGCGCGCAGGGGATCTTCAACACCAACGAGTTCCGGGACGCGATCGAGGCCATCCCGCCCACCGCGTACCTCTCGATGTCGTACTACGAACGCTGGTTCACCGCGATCACCGCCCTGCTGGAACGCAAGGGCGTGCTCGAACCGGGTGAGCTGGATGACTGACCGCTTCCCGCCCGGCACCCGGGTCCGGACCTTCCGGCACGACCCGCCGCACCACACCCGTCTGCCCCGCTACGCGCGCGGCAAGTGCGGTGTCGTGGTCGAACCGGAGGGGCGCGCGGAGCTGGCCGACGTCAGTGCGCGGGGGAGCGGGGACGCGCCGGTGGAGCAGGTGTACGCGGTGCGGTTCGCGGCCCGGGACCTGTGGGGCGAGGGCGACCACCACGTCGTACTGGACCTGTGGGAAAGCTACTTGGAAGCGTGCGGAGCGGAACACGAAGAGGATCGTGACGATGAGCGGTGACCACCACGAGGACGCCTCGATCTCCCGGCGGGTGCGGCGACTTGAGACCCTGCTGGAGGAGAAGGGGGTCGTCCCGGGCGGAGCGGTCGACGAGGTGCTCGACGCGTTCCTCTCGGGCGCGTCACCGGTGAACGGGGCACGCGTGGTGGCCCGCGCCTGGACCGACGAGGCCTACCGGGCACGGCTGTTGACGGACGGCACGGCCGCCGTCCAGGAACTCGGCTTCATGGACGGCTCGTTCCAGCGGCTGCGGGTCGTCGAGAACACGGACGCGACCCACAACGTCATCGTCTGCACCCTCTGCTCCTGCTACCCGCTTCCTCTCCTCGGCCCGTCCCCCGGCTGGTACAAGTCGGAGGCCTACCGCTCCCGCGTGGTCCGCGAACCCCGTTCCGTACTGGCCGAGTTCGGCCTGACCCTGCCCACGACCACGGACATCACCGTGTGGGACTCCAGCGCGGAGACCCGCTACATGGTGCTGCCGCGCAGGCCCGCTGGCACCCAGTCGCTGACGGAGGACGAACTGGCCGCACTCGTCACCCGCAACGCGCTGATCGGCACGGCCGCCGTGTGACGCGGCGGCCGTGCGACACGACGGCTCAACCCGTCTTCTCCTGCGGCTCCTTGTCCTGGGTCTCCTTGTCCGAGGGCAGCGGCTCGGCCGGCGGCTCGCCCAGTGCCGCCAGCGCCTGCTGCGCCAACGGCACCGCCAGCGGCGAGAAGTACGGGTTGATCTGCAGCGCCTCCTGGAGATGCCGGCGCGCGGACGCGGTCTTGTCCAACTCCCGCTCGATCATGCCCCGGTGGAACGCGTACAGCGCGTCCCGCACCCCGCCCCCGTGCACCTTGTCCGTCGCCACCGACGCGAACCTCAGTGCCTCCGCGTCCTGCCCGGCCCGGTGCAGCGCCCACCCCAGTGCGTCCGCCACCGGGATCCCCGGCTGCCTGGCCCACTCGCCGCGCAGCCGTCGTACGGCATCCGGCGCGTCCCCGTGGTCCGCCTCGAACAGGCCGAGCACCAACTCGTCGTCGACGCCGCCCGCCGTGTCCCGGGTCACCAGGGCCCGCAGGGTGTCGTACTGCACGCGGGCCGCCTGGGTGAGGCCCAGTGACTCGTACAACTCGCCCAGTTCCAGGGCGTATTGGGGGGTCGGCTGCTTGGCGAGGGCGACCTGGTAGGCGTTCAGGGCCTCCGAGGTGCGGCCCAGTGCCGCCAGTGCGCGGCCCTCACCGGCGAGCGCCTCCCGCTGGTCGGGATCGATCCGTACGGCCGCCTCGAAGTGCCGCAGCGCCACCTCCCGGTCCCCGCGCTCCCAGGCCAGTTCCCCGGCCCGCTGCCACCAGGCCGCCTGTTCGGCGGGCGCGGTCGCCCCGGCCGCCGCGTCGGCGAGCTGGGCGGCGGCGTCCTCACGCCAGCCCCGGTCGCGGTAGACCTCGGCGGCCCGCGCCATCACGGCCGGCCCGGAGTGCAGTTCCTGGAGCTTTTCGAGGGTCCGCCGGGTCGCCTTGTAGTCGCCGAGGCCGGTGTACGCGTCGATCAGCAGCGGATACGTCGTCCACCGCTTCGGCGCCAGCTTCACCGCGGCCTCGCCCCAGGTCCGGGCCGCCCGGAAGTCCCGCCGTTCGTTCGCCAGGGCCGTCAGGCCGTCCATCGCCACGGCGCTCGCGTCGTTGCCCTTCGCACGGACCTTCAGCGAGGTGCGGAGGGCGTCGTCGGCCTTCGGGTAGTACAGGGCGTCGCCGGTCCGCCGTCCCTGCTCCACATAGGCCACCCCGAGCACCGCCCAGGAGCGCGCGTCCCGCGGATTGGCCCGCACCCGGGCCTCGCGGTCGCCGATCAGCGCGGCCAGGTCGGGCAGCGCGGCCGGCACCCCCGCGGTGACCGCGGTCAGCGCCTGGGTCTTGGGTCCCGGCGCGGGTGGCGGCACCCGGCGCGGTTCCTCGGGCAGCAGCCACAGCAGCCCGCCGACCATGGCACACCCGGCGACCGAGGCGATCAGCACCCGTCGCAGAACGGGGGAGCGGCGCCTGCGAGGCTCCGCCACCAGGGACGTACCCGGGCTCCGCTGTTCGTTCTCCATGGCGCTCACTCTGCGTCAGTACGACGACCACACCCCGGCAGCCGAAGCCGCGCGCGGACGGGGTTCACACCGATGGCCGCGAGTGCGACGCTGTGATCATGAGCCGTATCGAAGCGCCTCGCGACCACGACACCGGACCCCTTCTCGACCGCCTGCTGACCGGGCTGCCCGCCGAGGCCGTCCTCACGGACCCGGACGTCACGGTCTCGTACGCCAACGACATGGCGAGCTTCTGCCCGTCCGGCACCCCGGCCGTGGTCGTGCTGCCGCGCACGGTCGAACAGGTCCAGCACGTCATGCGCGTCGCCACCGAACTGCGCGTCCCGGTCGTCCCGCAGGGCGCCCGCACCGGCCTGTCGGGCGCGGCGAACGCCTCCGAGGGCTGCATCGTGCTCTCGCTCGTCAAGATGGACCGCATCCTGGAGATCAGCCCGGTCGACCGCATCGCGGTCGTCGAGCCGGGCGTCGTCAACGCGACCCTCTCCCGCGCGGTCAACGAACACGGCCTGTACTACCCGCCCGACCCCTCCAGCTGGGAGACGTGCACCATCGGCGGCAACATCGGCACCGCCTCGGGCGGGCTGTGCTGCGTGAAGTACGGGGTGACGGCCGAGTACGTCCTCGGCCTGGACGTCGTCCTCGCCGACGGCCGGCTGATGAGCACGGGCCGTCGTACGGCCAAGGGGGTCGCCGGGTACGACCTGACCCGGCTGTTCGTCGGCTCGGAGGGCTCGCTCGGCATCGTCGTGAAGGCGGTCCTGGCGCTGAAGCCGCAGCCGCCCCAACAGCTGGTGCTGGCGGCCGAGTTCGGGTCCGCGGCGGCCGCGTGCGACGCCGTGTGCCGGATCATGGAGGGCGGGCACGTGCCGTCCCTCCTCGAACTGATGGACCGTACGACCGTCAAGGCCGTGAACGACCTGGCGCACATGGGACTGCCGGAGACGACGGAGGCGCTGCTCCTCGCGGCCTTCGACACGCTCGACCCCGCCGCCGACCTGGCCGCCGTGGGGGCCCTCTGCGAGGCCGCCGGAGCCACCCAGGTGGTGCCCGCCGAGAACGCGGCCGAGTCCGAACTGCTGCTCCAGGCGCGGCGGTTGTCGCTCACCGCGCTCGAAGCGGTCAAGGGCACGACGATGATCGACGACGTGTGCGTGCCCCGGTCGCGGCTCGGCGAGATGCTCGAAGGGGTGGAACGGATCGGTGAGAAGTACCAGTTGACGATCGGCGTCTGCGCGCACGCGGGCGACGGCAACACCCACCCCACCGTCTGCTTCGACGCACAGGACCCCGACGAGTCCCGGCGGGCCCGCGAGTCCTTCGACGAGATCATGGCGCTCGGCCTGGAGCTCGGCGGCACCATCACCGGCGAACACGGTGTCGGCGTCCTGAAGAAGGAGTGGCTGGCCCGCGAGATCGGGCCGGTGGGCGTGGAGATGCAGCGGGCGGTCAAGGCGACCTTCGACCCGCTGGGCATCCTCAACCCCGGCAAGCTGTTCTGAGGGGGGTACGGGGTACCTGTCCCAGAAAAGTGTGTCGGTTTCACCGGGAGTGACACACTTTTTGAGATCACTCCCCGTCCCGCGACTCGTCCGACGGCCACGGGTCGCGCAGCCACAGGTCGTCGGCCGGGGTCGGTGCGAGCAGCTCGGCCAGGCCGGCGTCGATGCCGAGCTGCTCGGCCTCAGAGCCCGGGGGCACCACCCGCAGGGTCCGCTCCAGCCACGCCGACACCTGGGCCGCCGGGGCCTCCAGGAGGGCGTCCCCGTCGGGTGAACTCAGCGCCATCAGGACGACACTGCGCCCCTCCACCTTCGTCGGCCACACCCGCACATCCCCGTGCCCGCACGGCCGGAACACCCCCTCGACGAGCAGTTCGCGGGCGAACGTCCAGTGCACGGGGTGCTCGGAGTTGATGTGGAAGGAGATGTGGACGGCGTACGGGTCGTCCGTGCGGTAGCTGAGCCGGGCCGGAACGGGAATGCTCCGTTCCGGCGACAGGATCAGCTTCAGCTCCAACTCCCGCTCTACGACTGTGTGCATGACGTGTGTCCTCTCGCGCTCACGGGGCCCCGCGGTGGGCCCGTACGAGTGGAGAGGGCGTGCGGCCGCAAGCATTACGCGACTTCGGGAAACTTTTTTTCCGCGAGGCTTCGCGAAGGCGTCACGGGGCTTCGGGGCGTGTGGACTCCGTGCACGAGCTTGCCCGGAAAGGGGTGGGTCCGGCGGGACGGGCAGTGGCGCTCGCACGGGTCTGATAGATGTGGACACCCTCATTTGACCTCCGAGCAGATACGGGACGACGGACATGAGCGCCCCAACGCCGGCACCCGGTGACGACAGGCCCCGCGAGGGGTACTACCCGGACCCCTCCATTCCTGGATACGTCAGGTACTGGAACGGCGCGGCCTGGGTGCCCGGCACCAGCCGCCCGGCGCCGTCGGACGGGCTCTCGCCCGCCGCGCCCGGCGCGGGTGGCCCGTCCGTCGAGGAGACCGGACCGCACTTCTTCGACGAGGACCCCGCGCCGGCCCACCCGGAGCCGGCGTCGGCCTGGGGCGCGGACCGCGCCCACCAGAGCGGTTTCGGCGGCGCCCAGGACCGCCACGTGTCCTGGGGCGCCCCGGACCCGAGGGTCCCCGCCCAACCGGAGGAAGCACCCAACTCCGGCACCTTCGTCTTCCGCCGCCCCACGGGCCAGGACACCCCCGACGAGGGCACGACCACTTTCCGCCGCCAGAGCCCGCGCACCCCGCAACAGGGCGGGGCGCCGGGGGCGCAGACCGGGGGCGCGGGAAACACGGGCAGCGCGTCGGCAGAGTCCTCCGCCGGGACCGCCTCGGGTGCCGGCGGTTTCGGCCCGCAGGGTTCGGCGGGCTCCGGCGCTCAGGGCTCGGGCGGCTCCGATTCGGCTGCCGGAGGCTACGGATCGCAGGGTTCGGCAGGTTCGGCCGCCGGGGGCTACGGGCCCGCCGGGGCCGGCTCCGCCGCCGGGGACTACGGCGCCCGGGGCTCTGCCGGGACCGGCTCCGCCGCAGGCGGCCTCGGCGGTGCCGGTGGGGCGCCCGTCGGCGATGGCCGGCGGCCCGGTGGGAATCCGCCCGTCGCCGGTGGCCAGGGGCCCGGCGGGAATCCGTCCGCCACCGACTCCTCCGGCCCCGGTTTCGGTGCCGGAAAGGCGGCCGCCGCGCGGGCTGCCGCAGCCCAGGCCCAGGCGGGCCAGGCAGGCACCGGGACGGGAACGCCCGCCGCCCAGGCGCAGGCGGGCCGGGCGCCCGCCACCGCGCCCGCCGCCTCCACGGCCCTCTCCGGCCCCCCGCAGCCCGCCCCCGGCGTGCCCCAGCAGTCCGGCCCGGTGCAGCCCCAGGCGGGCGCCGGAGGCACCCCCATGGCCACCGGCTCCGGTGGCGGCCAGCCCTCCTGGGCGCAGCAGGTGCACCGGCTGGCGGGGGACGAGGACGGGCCCGTGGCGCCCTGGAAGCCGCCCGTGGAGGACGTGTTCCAGGCGGCGGCCCGGCGGCAGTCGGCGGCCCGGCCCGCGGGGCTCGGCAAGCGGCTGGTCGCGCGGCTCGTCGACACGCTCGTGCTCGGCGCGGTAACCGCCGTGGCCGCCGTACCGCTCGGTACCAAGGCGGCCGACCACATCAACGAGAAGATCGACGCGGCCAAGCTCTCCGGCCGCGCCGAGACGGTCTGGCTGCTGGACGGCACCACGGCCGCCTACCTCGGCATCGTCCTCGCCGTACTCCTCCTCTTCGGCGTCCTCTACGAGGCGCTGCCCACCGCCAAGTGGGGCCGCACCCTGGGCAAGAAGCTCTGCGGTCTTGAGGTGCGCGGCATCGAGAGCCACGAGCCGCCCGGCTTCGGCGGGGCGCTGCGCCGCTGGCTCGTCTACAGCGTCCCGGGCCTGCTCGGCATCGGGATCGTCGGTGTCGTCTGGTGTCTCTTCGACCGGCCCTGGCACCAGTGCTGGCACGACAAGGCAGCACATACGTTCGTAGCGGGATAGCGGGGTACGGCATCCGGGGTACCTGATTCCGTACCCCGGACGGCCGCTCGCCGGATGCGGAGCCGTGGCGTTCGCGGTCGACTCGGGCCATGAGTACCGAACCGCCTCCGGGCTCCGGCCAGCAGCCGCCGGAAGACGACCCGTTCAGGAAGCAGCCCCCTCCTGGCCAGGGATCGGGCTCACCGTACGACCCGCCGTCCTACGGCAGTCAGCCGCCGCCCTTCGGCAGCGAACCCCCTCCCTACGGCGGCGGCTCCTACCCCACCGACCCCCTCGCCGGCATGCCCCCGCTCGCCGACAGCGGCCGGCGCACCCTCGCCCGGATCATCGACATGATCCTCGTCGGCATCGTGGTGTGGCTGCTGACCTGGGCCTTCGGCGTGCACGAGTACAACATCAACTCCGACCGCGTGTCGTACGCCAAGTCGCTCGGGCAGTCGCTCACCGCGGCCGTGCTGTACATGGGCTACGACACCGTGATGCTCGCCAAGTCGGGCCAGACGCTGGGCAAGAAGTGGCTGGGCCTCAGGGTGGCCGACCTCGACAACGGGTCGACGCCCTCCGTGCAGACCAACCTGATCCGCGCGGCCGTGCTGTGGATCCCGTTCGCGTTCTGCTGCGCCTGCATCTGGACGGTGATCTGCGGCGGCTGGAGCTTCTTCGACAAGCCGTACAAGCAGGGGCTGCACGACAAGGCCGCCAAGACCGTGGTGGTCAGCACGCGTTGAGGCGACCCGGGGTCAACACCCGGGCGTACACAGCGAATCGGCGGGTCCGTCGTCAACGGACCCGCCGATTCGCGTGGTTGAGCGTGTGCTTGGGCCTGTGCCTGGTCTAGGGAGTGCTCCGCTCCCGTACCGGCTCCGCCGAGGAGACGGCGGCGGACACGGTCTCCCGCCGCACCGGCACCCGCCTGCGCTGCGGAACGAAGGCCGGGGCGGGTGCGGGCGCGGCCTCGGCCGCCGCGCGGGCCGCGGCTGCGGTGCGGGACCTGGGCTGTGGCACCGTCAGGGAGACGAGCAGCCCGAGGGCGAGCGCCGCGAAGGCGACGACCGCGATCCCCAGACCCGAACTCGTCTGTGACAGCAGCAGCATGGCGAGCGTCGAGAAGATCACGGTGAACGAACCGTAGGCGAGCTGTGCGGCGGTCGGACGAGGCATGGCAATCGAGTCCTCGTTAGGCGATGGAGGGGAGCTGTGAAAGGGGGGTGCGACAAGGATGTCGGCCTGGCTTTCCGCCGGGTTCCGGGCGTTCCGCCAAGAGACTCTATTCGCCTGCATGCCCGAGTGGAACGAGCAGTAAGCATGACCTAACACACAGCTCCGGAGCATGGGGGGCGCACGGAGTCATACCGTCCACGAAGTGGACGGACCCGCGCGCCTGTTGAGCGATCCACGAGTGGCCTCCGGGTGTCCGTAAAGCGGACCCCTGCTTCGCATAGTGCACTTGTCCTGCTCAAGTCAAGGTCTGTCTTTTCTCGTAAACCTCTAGTCAAATAACGTCACTTGACTATCACGCGTACACCGCGCGCGGACCTTCCATGACTTCCAGGACCCCCCCTTCCGCGCGGTCGGGTACGCAGGGGAGGACCTCAAGTGACCAGCAGACCCTGGACGTTCAGAGCGGCCGCGATCGGTGTCGCCCTCGCGGCGGCCACGGCCACGTTCTCGACGTTCGCCGTGGCGGAGGCCAACACCTCGGCCGAGTCCGCAGCCGTCGACCGGCACGACCCCGCGCCGGTCGCGCAGAAGGAGCACGACCTCGACGGCCCGCTGAGCAAGACGCAGGACGCCCAGCGCCAGGAGGCCCTCAACGAGGTCATAGCCGGCAAGGCGTCCGTCAAGGACCGCAACGGCTCGAAGGTCGTCCAGCTCAAGAGCAAGGGCGGCAAGAGCAAGTACGTCGAACTGAGCCGGGAGAAGACCGACAAGATCTTCACGATCCTGGTCGAGTTCGGAGACCAGGTCGACAGCCGCTACGGCGGCACCGTCGGCCCGCTGCACAACCAGATAGCCGCGCCCGACCGCACCAAGGACAACTCCACGGCCTGGCAGGCGGACTACAACCAGGCGCACTTCCAGGACCTGTACTTCGGCACCGGCAAGAACACCGAGTCGCTCAAGAAGTACTACGAGAAGCAGTCCTCGGGCCGCTACTCGGTCGACGGCGAGGTCACCGACTGGGTCAAGGTCCCCTACAACGAGGCCCGTTACGGCTCCAACAAGGCCTCCACCGGCGCCTGGTACGCGGTGCAGGACGGCGTCAACGCCTGGGTCGCCCAGCGCGAGGCGGCCGGCGACACGGCCGCCGAGATCAAGACGGAGCTGGCCCAGTTCGACCAGTGGGACCGCTACGACTACGACGGCGACGGCAACTTCAACGAGCCCGACGGCTACATCGACCACTTCCAGATCGTGCACGCCGGCGAGGACGAGTCCGCGGGCGGCGGCGCGCAGGGCACGGACGCGATCTGGGCCCACCGCTGGTACGCCTTCGGCACCGACGCCGGCTCCACCGGACCGGACACCAACAGGCTCGGCGGCACCCAGGTCGGCGACACCGGCGTCTGGGTCGGCGACTACACGATCCAGCCGGAGAACGGCGGACTCGGCGTCTACGCCCACGAGTACGGCCACGACCTCGGCCTGCCCGACGAGTACGACACCGCGGGCGGCGAGAACTCCACCGGCTTCTGGACGCTGATGTCGTCCGGCTCCTGGCTCGGCACGGGCAAGGAGGCCATCGGTGACCTGCCCGGCGACATGAACGCCTGGGACAAGCTCCAACTGGGCTGGCTGGACTACGACGTCGCCAAGGCCGGCGTCAAGTCCAAGCACACGCTGGGCGTCGCGGAGTACAACACCAAGAACCCGCAGGCCCTCGTGGTGCAGTTGCCGGAGAAGGCGGTCACCACGACCGTGGTCACCCCGGCGCAGGGTGCCACCCAGTGGTGGAGCGGCAGCGGCAACGACCTGAGCAACACCCTTTCCCGCACGGTGGACCTGACCGGCAAGTCGTCGGCCGCGCTCACGCTGGACGGCTGGTACGACGCCGAGCAGGACTACGACTACCTCTACACCGAGGTGTCGAAGGACGGCGGCGCCACCTGGACCCCCATCGACGGCACCCTGGCCGACGGCTCCGCCATCCCGCGTGACGGCAGCGGCAACCCCGCCCTCACCGGCACGGCCGCCGCGTACCAGAAGCTGACGTACCCGCTGGACGCCTACGCGGGCCAGAAGATCGACGTCCGCTTCCGCTACCAGACGGACAGCGGCGTGGCCCAGAAGGGCTTCGCGGCCGACGAGATCACGGTGACCGCCGACGGCGCCACCCTCTTCTCCGACAACGCCGAGTCCGCCGACGCCGCTTGGACCGCGAAGGGCTTCTCGCGCATCGGCGCGTCCTTCACGGACGACTACGCGCAGTACTACATCGCCGAGAACCGTCAGTACGTGTCGTACGACAAGACGTTGAAGGTCGGCCCGTACAACTTCGGCTTCTCGACGACCCGTCCGGACTGGGTGGAGCACTACGCCTACCAGAACGGCCTGTTGATCTGGAAGTGGGACACCTCGCAGGCGGACAACAACACCAGCGCGCACGCCGGTGAGGGCCTGATCCTGCCGATCGACTCCCACCCCGCACAGCTGAAGTGGTCCAACGGCACCCTGATGCGCAACCGCGTCCAGGCCTACGACTCGCCGTTCAGCTGGTACCCGACGGACTCGATGACGCTCCACAACGCGGACGTCGCCACCAAGGTCAAGTCGCAGCCCGGCGTCCCCGTCTTCGACGACGGCAGGTCGACCTACTACGACACGTCGAACCCGACGGCCGGTGTCAAGATCACTGACACCAACACCCGGATCAAGATCGTCAAGGAGCCGCTGAACGGCTCGACGATCGGCGTCCAGGTCGGCCCCTCGGCGAAGTAGTCGGTAAAACAGCAGGTCAGAAGCGGATCGGCGGCGCCCCCCTGGCGGGTCGCCGCCGATCCGTGTTTAGGTGCGTCCTGTGCCCGTCTTATTGACACCGACATCGACACCGACTCGCACGGGGGTGTGACCGCATTGTCCGCAGGAGGTTTCTGCAAGCTGCCCACAGGCAGCGTGGTGGTGGCGTTGAACCTGCCGAGACCCACCGCCCAGGGTGACGGCTGCGTCCGCGTGCTCGTCCACGCCCGCAACCGCGCCCGGGCCCTGACCCGGCTCCGCAACCTCGGCATGCGGGCCGTCTACCTGCGCGGCAACGCGGAACCACCGACCCCGGACGAGATCACCGCGGTCCTGCACCACCCCGACGGCCTGATATGGCGTACGGCCCCTGACAACGCTGTCGTGCCCCCGGGCGCGGAGCTCCCGCACGAGCTGTGGCACCCGATCAGGGCACTGCTGCGGAGGCCTCCGGCGGCTGCGTGAGGGGTAGTGCGTCGGCTGCGGGCCGTGGGGGCTGGTCGCGCAGTTCCCCGCGCCCCTGACGGGGCACGAGGCCCCTGACAACGCTCAGGGCGCTGTCGCGAAGGCCCGCGGCGGCTGCAGCGCCCCTCAGGGGCGCGGGGCTGAATCGATTTGCGGCTCCGCCGCGTGGGCGCGACCAGCCCCCACCGACCCGCGGCCAAAGAACTACTCAGACGACCGGTTTCCCGGTCAACTCAACCCCGGCCGCCCGCAGTTCCTCCAACGCCCGGTCGGTGGTCTCCTTGGCCACCCCAGCCGTCAGATCAAGCAGGACCTGCGTACGAAACCCCTCCCGCACCGCGTCCAACGCGGTCGCCTTCACGCAGTGGTCCGTGGCGATCCCGACAACATCCACCTCGTCGATCTCCCGAGCCCGCAACCAGTCCCCGAGCCCGACCCCGTTCTCGTCCTGCCCCTCGAACCCGCTGTAAGCGGCCGCGTACGCCCCCTTGTCGAAGACGGCGTCGATCGCGCCCGAGGCGACCGCGGGCGCGAAGTTCGGGTGGAACCCGACCCCCTCCGTGCCCGCGACGCAGTGCGCGGGCCAGGAGTGGGCGTAGTCGGGGTTGTCGGCGAAGTGCCCGCCGGGCGCGATGTGGTGGTCGCGGGTGGCCACGACATGCCGGTAGCCGGCGGGCGCCTGCCCGATCAGCTCGGTCACGGCGGCGGCCACGTCGGCACCACCGGCCACCGCGAGACTGCCTCCCTCGCAGAAGTCGTTCTGCACGTCAACGACGATCAAGGCGCGGCGCATGGTGGTGTCCTTCGCGGAGAGTGAGATTCGAGCCTAGGGACTTCGGCGCCACCGCGGGAGGGCGCACTCCTGATTTTCGTACTGGTCTTAACTCGCGAGACGTAAGTGGCGGGTCTTAACTACCCGAGCGCAGCTGGACGTACTCCGTAGGAATGACGGCCTCCCCGCGCGACAACTGGGTCGCCGACAACGGCAGGTTGCCCCGCGCGACGGCATGCCGGTCCCGTACGACGTCCAGCGGTTCGCGGGCCACGACCTCGCCGCCCTTGACCAGCTCGACGAGCAGCTGCCGGTCGGCCAGTCCGGCGGGGACCGGCCCGGTGCCGATCACCTCGGCCTCCGCGATCCCGTCGGCGTCCAGCCGCCGCGCGGCCCACTTGCGCCCGCCGATGGACGTCTTGCCGCCGCTGGACTTCTTCGCGACCGGCACCAGCGGCGCCTTCGGGTCGGCGGACTCGGCGCGGGCGACCAGCTTGTAGACCATGGAGCAGGTCGGGTGCCCGGAGCCGGTCACCAGCTGGGTGCCGACGCCGTACGCGTCCACGGGCGCCGCGGCCAGCGAGGCGATCGCGTACTCGTCCAGGTCGGAGGTCACGATGATCTTCGTGTTGACGGCGCCCAGCTCGTCCAGCTGCTGGCGCACCCGGTGCGCGACGAGCAGCAGGTCGCCGGAGTCGATGCGGACGGCGCCCAGCTCGGGCCCGGCGACCTCGACCGCCGTACGGACGGCCTCGGTGACGTCGTAGGTGTCGACGAGCAGGGTCGTGTTGCGGCCGAGCGAGTCCACCTGGGCCTGGAACGCGTCGCGTTCGTTGTCGTGGAGCAGGGTGAAGGCGTGCGCGGAGGTGCCGACGGTGGGGATGCCGTAGCGGAAGCCGGCCGCGAGGTCGGAGGTGGTGGCGAAACCGCCGACATAGGCGGCGCGCGAGGCGGCGACGGCGGCGAGTTCGTGGGTGCGGCGGGCGCCCATCTCGATCAGCGGGCGGTCCCCGGCGGCGGAGGCCATGCGGGAGGCGGCGGCCGCGATCGCGGAGTCGTGGTTGAGGATGGAGAGGATCACGGTCTCCAGCAGCACGCACTCGGCGAAGGAGCCCTCGACCCGCAGGATCGGCGAGCCCGGGAAGTACACCTCGCCCTCCGGGTAGCCCCAGACGTCACCGCTGAAGCGGTAGGCGGCGAGCCACTCCAGGGTCTCCTCGTTGACGACGTTCCGCTCGCGCAGGAAGCCGAGGACGTCCGCGTCGAAGCGGAAGTTCTCCACCGCGTCCAGGACGCGCCCGGTGCCCGCGACGACGCCGTAGCGGCGGCCCTCGGGCAGCCTCCGGGTGAAGCACTCGAAGACCGAACGCCGGTCGGCCGTACCCGCCTTGAGGGCGGCCTGCAGCATCGTCAGCTCGTAGTGGTCGGTGAAGAGCGCCGTCGAGGGAACGTCCACCGGCAGCCCAAGGTCCGCTACGTCCACTGAACTCTCCTGGTCGTGATGTTCCGGGTCCCCCGAGGTCCGCCGGGGGTCCGGGGGTTGTCCCCCGGTGTGTGCCGCATGACGATGGATCGTACTCCCATCTCGTCACTCTGACGATTTGTGGGGTCCATTTGTGCGGGCACCCCCTTCTGGTGGCAGCATGGGCGCTGTGACGTCACCCGCACCCCTGGAGATCGAACGCACCGAGTCGGCGGAGGAGGTCTTCGCCGTACCCGAGCCCGACGTCCCCTGGGTCACGATCGTGCACAACGACCCGGTCAACCTCATGAGCTATGTGACGTACGTCTTCCAGACGTACTTCGGCTACTCCAAGGACAAGGCCACCAAACTCATGATGGACGTCCACCACAAGGGCCGCGCGGTCGTCTCCAGCGGCAGCCGCGAGGAGATGGAACGCGACGTGCAGGCCATGCACGGCTACGGTCTGTGGGCCACCCTCCAGCAGGACCGGAAGTAGCGACTCAGCCCGATGCCAGGACACTTCGAACCGCTGCGCGGCGGCGGTGCCGCCGTCGCCCTCGACGACGTCGAGATCTCCATCATCCGGTCACTGGCCGTCCAGCTCCTTGAGCTGATCGGCCCGGGCCCGGGCGAGGACGCCCCCGACGACCCCCTCGCGGAACTCTTCGCCGAGGGCCCGAGCGAACCGCCCTCCGACCCGGTGCTCAGGCGCCTGTTCCCGGACGCCTACACGGACCCGGAGCAGGCCCCGGACTCCCCGCAGGACGCCGAGGAGAAGCTCGCGCACTCCGCCGAGTTCCGCCGCTTCACCGAGAACGACCTCCGCGCCGGCAAGCGCGAGAACGCCCTCGCGGTGATCCGCACCCTCGACGCGCTCACCCCCGGCGGCGACGGCGGCGCGGTCCTCAAGCTGACCGCCGAGGAGTCCCGCCAGTGGCTCGGCTCCCTCAACGACCTGCGCCTGGCGATCGGTTCACGCCTCGACATCACCGACGAGGACGACACCGACGACCTCTACCGCCTCCCGGACGAGGACCCCCGCAAGCCGATGGTGATGGCCTACCTCTGGCTGGGCGGCCTCCAGGAGACCTTGGTCACGACACTGCTCCGCTGACCGGCTACAGCGCCCCGACAGGGGCGCTGGACGGCATCGATACGCGGCTCCGCCGCGCGGGCGCGACCAGCCGCAACGGCGCCGCGGCGGACCGACAACCCCCACCCCCCACTCCCAGCGAAGCGCCCGTCCCGTTCGCTCAGCGGACGCTCAAATCCGGATAACGATCGCGTCACCGCGACGGCCGGGAATGCCGGCCGTCGCTCATTTTTGTCCGCTTCTTCCTGTGGTGTGCGCCACAAAAGTCCCCGTCGATCACGCTTGCGACCGTGATAGATCTTCACGACCGCCCGGCGGACGCCACCCATGTCCGGCCGGGTTCGCCATGCGGCCGACGGACCTCGGCCGGGCAGCTCCAGTCCATGGGGGGATTCGGAGAAAGGCGCACCACACATGACCTCCGCTCAGGTCGAGACGGACAAGGCCCCCGAGGAGGGGTACGAGCGCGGGCTCGGCAGCCGTCAGGTCCAGATGATCGCGATCGGCGGCGCCGTCGGCGTCGGGCTGTTCCTGGGAGCCGGGGCGAACATCGCCAAGGCCGGACCCAGCCTCATCTTCATGTACGCCCTGGCCGGCGTGATCATCTTCTTCATCATGCGGGCCCTGGGCGAACTGCTCCTGTACCGCCCGGTGTCGGGCTCCTTCGCGGAGTACTCCCGCGAGTTCCTCGGCCCGTTCTTCGGCTACTTCACCGCCTGGACGTACTGGCTGATGTGGGTGGTCACCGGCATGGCCGAACTCACGGCCGCCGCCATCTACGTCAACTACTGGTTCCCGTCCGTCTCCCAGTGGGTGACCGCGCTCGCCTTCCTGGTGATCCTCTTCGTCGCCAACCTGATCTCGGTGAAGCTCTTCGGCGAGATCGAGTTCTGGTTCTCGATGGTCAAGGTCACCGCGCTCATCGGCATGATCGTGATCGGCCTCGGCGTGCTCACCTTCGGCTTCAGCAGCGCCGGCGACACCGCCTCCGTCGCCAACCTCTGGCAGTTCGACGGCCTCTTCCCCAAGGGCATCGGCTCCTCCCTGATGACCCTCCAGGGCGTGATGTTCGCCTACCTCGCCGTCGAGCTGGTCGGCGTCACCGCAGGCGAGTCCGAGAACCCGGAGAAGACCCTCCCCAAGGCGATCAACACCCTCCCGTGGCGCATCGCCCTCTTCTACGTCGGCGCCCTCACCGTCATCCTCTGCGTCGTGAAGTGGACCGAATTCGCCCCGGGCGTCAGCCCGTTCGTCGAGGCCTTCGCGAAGATCGGCATCCCGGCGGGCGCGGGCATCGTCAACTTCGTCGTCCTCACCGCCGCCCTGTCCTCCTGCAACTCCGGCATGTACTCGACGGGCCGCATGCTCCGCACCCTCGCGGACAACGGCGAGGCCCCCAAGGCCTTCGGCAGGCTCTCCGCCTCCAAGACCCCGGCCCTCGGCATCACCGTCTCCGTCGCCTTCATGGCCATCGGCGTGGTCCTCAACTACGTCGTCCCGGAGAAGGCCTTCGGCTACGTCACCTCGGTCGCCACCGCCGCCGGCATCTGGACCTGGCTGATGATCCTGATCAGCCACGTCCTCTACCGCCGCGCGGTCACCGCCGGCCGCCTCCCGGCCTCGCCCTTCCCGGCCCCGGGCGGCGCGAAGTTCTCGTACGTGGCCATCGCCTTCCTCCTCTTCGTCACCGGCCTCATCGCCTACGACCCCGACTCCCGCGTCTGCCTCTACGTCATGGCGGGCTGGACCCTCGCCCTGATCGGCGGCTGGATCGCCCTCAAGGTCCGCGACCCGCAGGTCACCGAGCGCCGCGAGCCGGAGTTCGAGAAGGTCGGCTGACCCGCCCGATCCCGGCATTTGGGCCGCCGCGTACCACCACTCGGTACGCGGCGGCCCTTCTGCTTATCCTGACGACCATGTCGACCCTGACCATCACCCAGGCCCTCTTCGACCAGATCGTCACCCACGCGCGCGCGGACCACCCCGACGAGGCGTGCGGAGTCGTCGCGGGCCCGGCGGGCACGGACCGCCCCGAGCGGTTCATCCCGATGCTGAACGCGGCCCGCTCGCCCACGTTCTACGAGTTCGACTCGCATGACCTGCTGAAGCTCTACCGCGAGATGGACGACCGCGACGAGGAGCCGGTGATCATCTACCACTCCCACACCGCGACCGAGGCCTACCCCTCCCGCACCGACCTCTCCTACGCCAACGAGCCCGGCGCCCACTACGTCCTCGTCTCCACCGCCGACACCGACGACGCCGGCCCCTTCCAGTTCCGCTCCTACCGCATCGTGGAGGGCGAGATCACGGAGGAGGACGTCAAGGTCGTAGAGGCGTACTGAGCGGCATACCGGCCGCGTACGCGACAGCCCACTCGCCGTGACGGAGATGGTGTTGACGGCGGCCTCCAGACCCTGCGCGAACGCGGCCGCCGGGTTCCGCGGGACGTGGCCGTCGTCGGCTTCGACGACCTCACCGCCATCTCCGAGTCGACCGACCCGCCGCTGACCACCGTCCACCAGGACGTCGCCGAGATGGGCCGCCTGCTGGCCCGGCTGCTCTTCAGCCGCACGGAACCGGACCCCGGGCAGGACCTGCCGTCGGCGATCGTGCCCACCCGGCTGGTGGTCCGGCAGTCCGCCTGAGCTGCGCCGTCTCACCCCCCGACCGAAATTCGTCCGAAATGTGAGATCACATACCGAGGTCCGGACCGGGAATCGATACGATGAGCCCATGGTTCTTCTCGACGTGAGCGACAAGGCGCCGGGCATGCTGCTCGTTGCGCGGCTGCACGTCGACCTGTGCAGGCTGAACAGCGCCATCTGTTGACAGCGCGCTGTCGCCGCACGGCTGTGCGCCGCGGCAGTCAGGCATGTGCCCACCGAGACCAGACCCCTCCCGCTTCCGACAGGAGCCCCTTGCCATGGCCATCGAGGTCCGCATCCCCACCATCCTCCGCACCTACACCGGCGGCGAGAAGGCCGTCGAGGGTGCCGGTGAGAACCTCGCCGCGCTCTTCGCCGACCTCGAAACCCGGCACGCGGGCATCCAGGCCCGCATCGTCGACGGCGGCGAACTGCGCCGCTTCGTCAACGTGTACCTGAACGACGAGGACGTCCGCTTCCTCGACGGCATCAACACCAAGCTGACCGACGGCGACAGCGTCACGATCCTGCCGGCCGTGGCCGGCGGTATGGCCTGATCCTCCATGCGCTACGACTCCCCGCTGGCCGCGGTGGGCAACACCCCTCTGGTGCGCCTGCCGCGGCTCTCGCCGTCCCCCGAAGTCCGCATCTGGGCCAAGCTGGAGGACCGCAACCCGACCGGCTCCGTCAAGGACCGCCCGGCCCTGCACATGATCGAACAGGCGGAGAAGGACGGCCGTCTCACCCCCGGCTGCACCATCCTGGAACCGACCTCCGGCAACACCGGCATCTCCCTCGCGATGGCCGCCAAGCTCAAGGGCTACCGCATGGTCTGCGTGATGCCCGAGAACACCTCGCAGGAACGCCGTGACCTGCTCGGCATGTGGGGTGCCGAGATCATCCCGAGCCCGGCGGCGGGCGGCTCCAACACGGCCGTACGCGTGGCGAAGGAACTCTCCGCCGAACACCCCGACTGGGTCATGCTCTACCAGTACGGCAACCCGGACAACGCGGGCGCCCACTACGCCACGACGGGCCCGGAGATCCTCACCGACCTCCCCTCCATCACCCACTTCGTGGCGGGCCTCGGCACCACCGGCACCCTGATGGGCGTCGGCCGCTACCTCCGCGAGCACAAGCCGGACGTCAAGATCGTCGCCGCCGAGCCGCGCTACGACGACCTCGTCTACGGCCTCCGCAACCTCGACGAGGGCTTCGTCCCCGAGCTCTACGACGCCTCCGTCCTCACCACCCGCTTCTCGGTCGGCTCCGCCGACGCGGTCACCCGCACCCGCGAACTCCTCCAGCAGGAGGGCATCTTCGCCGGCGTCTCCACCGGCGCGGCCCTGCACGCGGCGATCGGCGTGGGCAGGAAGGCCGTAGTGGCGGGGGAGACGGCGGACATCGCGTTCGTCGTGGCGGACGGCGGCTGGAAGTACCTGTCGACCGGCGTGTACACGGCGGCGACGACCGAGGAAGCGATCAAGACCCTTCAGGGTCAGCTCTGGGCCTGACGCGAGCGCCCCGGGCGGTCACTCCCCGGGGCCCCAGCAGACGACCGTCTCGCGGGCCCAGTCGTCCTCGATCCTCGCGTCGACGCAGTCGAGCACCGCGAAGCCGCAGAGCGCGACCGCCGTCCGCACCTGGCCTGGCCCGGGTCGTACGGTTCCGTCGCCGGGCGCGCGGTCCGGCGGGCACGCAGGTGCCAGGAACGACCCCGTCGCGCACCACCCCAATTGCCATGGATCCAGGGGCCGTTGCGCAGTGCGCGCCTACCGGGTCAGATGCCGGACCTGATCCCACAGCACCGGGTCCGCGACCCCGACCCGGCGTCGGAAATCGGCCACCGGCACGGACCGCAACTCGTCGGTCTCCAGATAGCTCGCCCGCCCGCGCGCGTCCCCGACCGACCCCGGGGGCAGCGCGATCACCCCGCCGCGCTCGTCGTGGTACTTGCTGGTGATCTTCGCGACCGTCGCGGTCCGCCCGCGCACCGCGAGCACCAGACACGGCCGGTCCTTGGCCGCGCCCGGCTGATCCTCGTAGGGAACATTGGCCCACCAGATCTCGGCGGGCTGCGGCCGATCCCCCCGCGCCCTCCGTGCGGGCCGCCGCCCCCGCCCCCATCCGTCGACCAGCGTGGCGACCAGCGCCAGCAACATCACCGCCGCGAGCACGAGCCACCAGAACCTGTCCATGGGACGACGTTACCGGCGCGCAATCCCCGCTGCGCGCCTCTCGCACACCCCACACGCCCCGGTTCCAGCCGAACCGGTGACACCACAGGTGAGTTCCCCCACAACAGCCCTTGGCGGAGGAGCGACCGGCCCTTTTGCGCCTTACGCTCGACGGACCGCACGACCCCCGTCCCCCCAACTCCAGAAGTTACCGCCAGCGGAGGTTTCTGCTTTATGAAGCTCACCGTCGTCGGCTGCTCGGGGTCGTTCCCGTCCGCGGAATCGGCCTGTTCGAGCTACCTCGTAGAGGCCGACGGCTTCCGGCTGCTCCTCGACATGGGCAACGGCGCCCTTGGCGAGCTGCAGCGCCACTGCGGTCTCTACGACCTCGACGCGATCTTCCTCAGCCATCTGCACGCCGACCACTGCATCGACATGTGCGCGTACTTCGTCGCGCGCTACTACCGCCACGACGGCGGCCGTTGCGACCCCATCCCGGTCTACGGCCCCGAGGGCACCGAGCACCGCCTCACCACGGCCTACGCCGACACCCCCACCGCCTCCTCGATGAGCGAGGTCTTCGACTTCCACACGGTGAAGCCGTCCACGTTCGACGTCGGCCCCTTCACCGTGCACACCGAGCGCGTCCGCCACCCCGTCGAGGCCTACGCCATCCGCGTCGAGCACGGCGGCCGGTCCCTCACCTACTCCGGTGACACAGGCGTCAGCGAGTCCCTGGACGAACTCGCCCGGGACACCGACCTGTTCCTGTGCGAGGCCGCGTTCACGCACGGCAAGGAGAGCATCCCCGACCTCCACCTCAACGGCCGCGAGGCGGGCGAGACGGCGACCAGGGCGGGGGTCAGGCGGCTGGTGCTGACCCACATCCCGCCGTGGACCGACCCCCAGGCCAACCTGGCCGACGCCCGCGAGGTCTTCGCCGGCCCGGTGGAACTGGCGGCGCCGAGAGCGTCGTACGAGATCTGACGTCCGCACCGTACGGAATCCTTCGGCAGCCTGCTCCGCTCAGCGCAGCAGGCTGCCGCCGTCCACCGTCAGGACCTGGCCGGTCAGCTCCTCGGCCGCGTCACCGGCCAGGAAGCCCACGGTCGCGGCGACGTCGTCGCGGACGAGCGGGCGGGGGAGCGCCTGGGTGGCCAGGGCCGCGTCGAAGGCATCGTCCGGCTGGTAGGCGGTGGCCGGGGTGCGGGTGAGCCCCGGGGCGACGGACGTCACGGCGATTCCGTCCTTGCCCGGCGCGGCGGCCAGGGTGCGGCCGAACGCGGTGAGCGCCCCCTTGCTGGTGATGTATCCGCGCAGGTCGGGGCGCGGCGGCCGCCACACGGTGTCGGAGGTGATGAGCACGATCCGGCCGAACCCGCGCTCCCGCGTCCCGGGCGTGAAGGCCTGCGCCGGCAGCAGCACCGACTCGACGTCGACGGCCTGGATCCGCCACCAGTCCGCGAGGCCGACGGTCTCCCACTCCAGCGTCGAACGGCGACGAGAAGTACGTCGAGGGCCTCGGCGCCGACATCGTCCTCGGCCGGGCGGGCCACGCGGGTGAACTCGCCGCCGCGGTACGGAAGGCGGTGCCCGGCGGGGTCGACCTCGTCGTGGACCCCGCCGGAATCGGTGGCGACCTGATCCACGCCGTGCGTGACGGCGGTGTCTTCGTCGTCATCGCGGTCGTTCCGGAGCCCGACGCGGAGCGCGGTGTCGAGGTACGCCGGGGCAGCGCGCAGTCGGACGGCGCGCTGCCGGCGCAGATCCCGGCCGACCTCGCCGACGGGAAGAAGCAGGCCCGCGCCGGCCTGACCCTCCCGCTGACCGAGGCGGCGGAGGCGCACCGGAGGAGTGAGGCGAGGTCGGTGCGGGGGAGGATCGTGCTCACGGTGTGAGGGGCGGGTGACTTACAACGATGCCCGCCCCGGAGTGAACTCCGGGGCGGGCATCGGGTGTTGTGCGGGCTATGGCCTCACGCCTTGGTGAGGTCCTCGATCTCCTCCTCGGGCTCGCGGCCCGGGGTGGGAAGGTTCCACTTGGTGATCGCGAAGCGGAAGACGAAGTAGTAGATCGCGCCGAAGACCAGACCGATCGGGATGATCAGCCAGGGCTTGGTGGCGAGGTTCCAGTTGAGGGCGTAGTCGATGAAGCCCGCGGAGAAGGTGAAGCCCGCGTGGACGCCGAGCGCCCAGGTGATCGCCATGGACAGGGCGGTCAGCACCGCGTGGATCGCGTAGAGCGCCGGGGCGATGAACATGAACGAGAACTCGATGGGCTCGGTCACACCGGTCACGAAGGACGTCAGGGCGAGCGAGATCATCATGCCCATGATGGCCTTGCGGCGCTCGGGGCGGGCGGAGTGCGCGATGGCGAGCGCGGCGGCCGGCAGGCCGAACATCATGATGGGGAAGAAGCCCGACATGAACTGTCCGGCGGACGGGTCACCCGCGAAGAAGCGGGTCAGGTCACCGTGGACGACCGCACCGGTGGAGTCCTTGTAGTCACCGATCTGGAACCAGGCCACGGAGTTGACGAACTGGTGCATGCCGACCGGGATGAGCCCGCGGTTGATCAGACCGAAGAGACCGGCGCCGAAGGCACCGAGACCGGTGATCCACTCGCCGAAGTTCGAGATGCCCTCACCGATCGGCTTCCAGACCAGGCCGAAGAAGACACCCATGAGCGTGCCGACGAAGGCCATGATGATCGGCACCAGGCGGCGGCCGTTGAAGAAGCCGAGCCAGTCGACCAGCTTGGTCCGGTGGAACTTCTGCCACAGCACCGCGGAGAGCAGACCCATGACGATGCCGCCGAAGACACCGGGGTTGTTGTAGGTCGCGGCCACGTCCGCGCCCTTGAGGATCTTGGCGTCGGTGACCGGGAAGGCCTTGAGCACATTGCTGTAGACGAGGAAGCCGACGAGCGCCGCCAGCGCCGTAGAACCGTCGGACTTCTTCGCGAAGCCGATCGCGACACCTATGCAGAACAGCAGCGGCAGGTTGTCGAAGATCGCGCCACCGGCGGTGGCGAAGACCGCCGTCACCTTGTCCGGCAGATGCAGCTTGTCGTGGATGTCGGCCTGGCCGAACCGGAGCAGGATGCCCGCCGCCGGAAGCACGGCGATCGGGAGCTGAAGGCTGCGGCCGATCTTCTGCAGACCCTGGAACAGGCCGGATCCCCACTTCTTCGCGGGGGCCGCCGTTGGCGCGGTGGCGGTGGACATAGACTTCCTCCATCGGGTGGTGGTCTACACCACTCAGTGGTGTAGACCTGTTGTAGCAGATGAAGTCCGCATAAAGGAACCCGCAAAACCTGCGACCGAATCGCTACGCGACGTACACGGGGCAGGCACGGCGAAGGGCCCCCGGATCGATGATCCAGGGGCCCAACTCACGTACGGCGTCAGGCTTTTGTGACGTCCTCCTGCTCCTCCTCCGGCTCCCGCCCCGGAGTCTTCAGATCGAACTTCGTGATCGCGAAACGGAACACGACGTAATACACCGCCGCGAAGCACAGCCCGATCGGAATGATCGCCCACGGTCTCGTCGCCAGATTCCAGTTGATCGCGTAGTCGATCAGCCCCGCCGAGAAGCTGAACCCGTCGTGCACCCCGAGCCCCCAGGTCACCGCCATCGACACACCCGTCAACACCGCGTGGACGGCGTAGAGGAGGGGCGCGATGAACAGGAACGAGTACTCGATGGGCTCGGTGATACCGGTCACGAAGGACGTCAGCGCGACCGACAGCATCAGCCCGCCCACCTCCTTGCGACGACTCGGCTTCGCGCAGTGTGCGATCGCGAGCGCCGCCGCCGGCAGCGCGAACATCATGATCGGGAAGAAGCCCGAGGTGAACTGCCCCGCGTTCGGGTCGCCCGCCAGGAACATGTTGATGTCACCGTGCACCACCGTCCCGTCCGGCTTGGTGTAGCTGCCGAACTGGAACCAGATGGGTACGTTCAGGAACTGATGCAGCCCCACGACCAGCAGCGCGCGGTTGGCCAGACCGAACACCCCGGCGCCCAGCGCACCCCGGGCGCTCAGCCAGTCGCTGAAGTGCTCAAGGGCGGTACCGATCGGCGGCCAGATCCACAGCGCCACCGCCGCGACCGCGATCGCCACGAACGACATGATGATCGGCACCAGCCGCCGCCCGTTGAAGAAGCCCAGCCAGTCCACCAGCTTCGTACGGTGGTACCGCGCCCAGAAGAACGCGGTCAGCAGCCCCAGCACGATCCCGCCGAACACCCCGGGATTCTGGTAAGTGAACGCCGCGACCGAGTTGTCCGCGGCCTGGCACCCGATCCCGGGCACCACGGTCGTCCCGCCCGTGCAGTCCTTGGGGAACTGACGCAACACGTTGTAGTACACGAGGAAACCGACAACCCCGGCCAGCGCCGTCGACCCGTCCGACTTCTTCGCCATCCCGATCGCGACACCCACGCAGAACAGCATCGGCAACCCCAACTGCCCGTCCAGCAGCGCGCCACCCGCACCCGCCATCACCTTCGAGACATTGGTCCACCCCAGCCCGTCGGCCCCGAACACGTCCGGCTGCCCGAGCCGGTTGAGGATGCCGGCGGCCGGCAGTACGGCGATGGGGAGTTGGAGACTGCGGCCCATCTTCTGCAGCCCCTGGAACATCTTGCTCCAGGAGACGCGCCCGGGACCGGCGGCGGCACTGTCGGCACTCATGGACGCCCCTCGGTAATGTGGTGTAGACCAGTTGGCGACGTGATCGTCACCATCATTCGGCACGCACGACATGACCGCTCGCGAAGCTGGGCCAACTGTGGGTTACTGCGACAAAGCGGTTCGGATCAGGGAGAGAACACCATGGCCACCAAGGCTGAGAAGATCGTTGCCGGGCTGGGCGGCATCGACAACATCGAAGAGGTCGAAGGCTGCATCACCCGCCTGCGCACCGAGGTCAAGGACCCGAGCTTGGTCGACGAAGCCGCCCTGAAGGCCGCCGGCGCCCACGGCGTCGTCAAGATGGGCACCGCCATCCAGGTCGTCATCGGCACCGACGCGGACCCGATCGCGGCGGACATCGAAGACCTGATGTGAAGCGCGGGGATCATCCCCGGCTTCGCGTACTGAGGGGCTCTTCCCGATCCGGGAGGAGCCCCTTCCCCGTCTACCACTAGGCTCTTCGCCATGTCTCGAATCGACGGCCGCACCCCCGAACAGCTCCGCCCCGTCACCATCGAACGCGGCTGGAGCAAGCACGCCGAGGGCTCCGTCCTCGTCTCCTTCGGCGACACCAAGGTCTTCTGCACCGCCTCCGTCACCGAAGGCGTCCCCCGCTGGCGCAAGGGAAGCGGCGAAGGCTGGGTCACCGCGGAGTACTCCATGCTGCCCCGCGCCACCAACACCCGCGGCGACCGCGAATCCGTCCGCGGCAAGATCGGCGGCCGCACCCACGAGATCAGCCGCCTCATCGGCCGCTCACTGCGCGCCGTCATCGACTACAAGGCCCTCGGCGAGAACACCATCGTCCTCGACTGCGACGTCCTCCAGGCCGACGGTGGCACCCGTACGGCCGCCATCACCGGCGCCTACGTCGCGCTCGCGGACGCCGTCACCTGGGCCCAGGGCAAGAAGCTGATCAAGGCCGGCCGCCAGCCCCTCACCGGCACGGTCTCGGCCGTCTCGGTCGGCATCGTCGGCGGAGTCCCGCTGCTGGACCTCTGCTACGAGGAGGACGTCCGCGCCGAGACCGACATGAACGTCGTCTGCACCGGCGACGGCCGCTTCGTCGAGGTCCAGGGCACCGCCGAGGCCGAACCCTTCGCCCGCGACGAACTCAACGCCCTCCTCGACCTCGCGGTCGCCGGCTGCGGCGAGCTGACCGCCGTACAGCGAAAGGCACTTGAGGCCGCGCTGGAGAAGTAGGAGGCTGGACGGACCGGGGTCAGTAAAGGACGTACAAAGAGAAGCGGGCTGCGGGGTCAACCCGGCAGCCCGCACTCGCGTCCCTACGCATACGGAACGGAAACGGGGAGTGGCCGCAGCAGCCCACCCCCACGGGGAGGAAACCGAACCATGGCCGCCGCAAGCCGACGCCGCAGTCGTAGCCGCATCGCCCTGGCCACCACCGTGGCGGTGATCGGCCTCACGGCCGGACTCGCCACCGGCTGCGACGCCGTCGACAAGGCCATCGACTGCGTCCAGACCGCCGACACCATCGCCGACAGCGTCACCGGCCTTCAACAGGCGGTGGAGAACGCGGCCAACGACCCCACCCAGACCGACCAGTCCCTCAACTCCATCGAGAAGGACCTCGACAAGATCGGCGACAAGACCGACAACGCGGACGTCAACAAGGCGGTGGACGACCTGAACAAGGCCGTCGACAACGTCCGCACGGCGGTCAAGAACGGCGACAACACCCCCGACATCAGTCCGGTGACGGACGCGGCGGGCGAACTGACGAAGGTGTGCACGTCGTAGACGTCGCGCAGGCGGGTGGCGGACGTTGGGATACTGAACGCCATGACACGCCTGATCCTCGCCACCCGCAACGCCGGGAAAATCGCCGAACTGAGGTCGATCCTCGCCGACGCGGGACTGCCCCACGAACTGATCGGCGCCGAGTCGTACCCCGAGATCCCCGACGTCAAGGAAACGGGCATCACCTTCGCCGAGAACGCGCTGCTCAAGGCCCACGCCCTGGCCCGGGCAACAGGCCTCCCCGCGGTCGCCGACGACTCGGGCCTGTGCGTCGACGTCCTCAACGGCGCGCCAGGCATCTTCTCCGCCCGCTGGTCAGGCCGCCACGGCGACGACAAGGCCAACCTGGACCTGTTGCTGGCCCAGCTCTCGGACATCGCCGACGAACACCGGGGCGCCCACTTCGCCTGCGCGGCGGCGCTTGCGTTGCCGGACGGCACGGAACGGGTGGTCGAGGGCCGGCTGCGGGGCGTACTGAGGCATGCGCCGACGGGCACGAACGGCTTCGGCTACGACCCGATCCTCCAGCCGGAGGGGGACACGCGGACCTGCGCGGAGCTCACGGCGGAGGAGAAGAACGCGATCTCTCATCGGGGGAAGGCGTTTCGGGGGTTGGTGCCGGTGGTGCGGGAGTTGTTGGGCTGAGACGGCGAGGGCGCGCTCAGCCACCTGTGGCGCGCCCTTTCGGGAAGTGGGCCCGGTGGGACTCGAACCCACGACACACCGGACCTAAACCGGCGCCCTCTAGCCAGCTGGGGTACGGGCCCGCAGCGCTGCTTACTCTACTGTGCGCGGCTACGAGGGCATACGTGGAGATCGATTCGAGAAGGTCTTCGTCTGGCTGTGGCAGGACGGGCACAGATACCGCAGGTTTTCCCGACGGTTGTCCAACCGGTCTCCGTTGATGTGGTCGATCTCCAGGACGAGTCGTCTGCCCTGCCAGACATCCCCGACACCGCAGGTTTCACAGAGGTGTGGGACATTCAGGTCGTCGAGTGCCCGGCGCAGTTGCACTGTCTTGGTGCGGGAAGAGCCCGGTTCCAGCCGTACCAGAATCTGGGCAGCCGACTTGCGGTCTCGGCCGGGAACGCCACGGCGGTGCCCCTGACCGACGAAATGACTGGTCGACAGGGTGTGGGCCGCCGCACTTCTCTTGAGGCGTTCCCGCGCTGCTCCGTTGTCGACGATGCCGAGCCGCTTCAGGACACCCGCGAAGCTCCGGGAGGAGGCCACGGCTGGTGCGAGTCGGTCGTAGGGCAGGACTCCCGGGCCGTATCTGCGCCCGCTGGTGAAGTGCGAGGTGTCGATTTCGAACTGGTCGAGTCTCTTGCGAATGTGGCCGTACGGGCTGTCCCGGGGATCGAGGCCCATGTGCTCCACCATCTCCCGGATGCTGGACGAACGGGCCGCGGCCTCCTGCAGGAGCTCCTTCGAGTAGCTTCGCCGCTCTCGTTCGGGCATCGGCTCCTCGACGAAGTGCGAGGTGTCGATCCCGTAGTGCTCAAGCCTGCCGCGCAGGTAGTTGCGTGGCGCGCTGCCCATCGGAACGTTCAGCCTGCGCATCAGGTCGACCAGGCTTGAGGCGGCGGCCGCGGTACGGGTGAGGCGGTCGTGCGTGTACTTCGGGGAGCTCATCCTCGGCTCCTCCGCCTGCGACCCCGGTAAGTGTCCGTCACCGCATGGCAGTTGGGGCACAGCAACTGGAGGTTCGCCGGGCGGTTGTCCCACCAGTCGCCGTTGATGTGATCCACTTCGAACCTGAGTGGCAGACCGTTCCGCTCCGGGCCCGTGCTGCACATGGCGCAGCGTTCCTCGACTCCGGTGTGGAGCAGTGCGTGGCGCAGGCGGCTGCCCGGCACTCTTCCGTCCGCTGCGGAGCGGAGCTGGAGAACGCTCCCGAGCGAACCTTTGGGGCGCCCTCGCCGTACCGCCAGGAAGTGGCTCGTGTCGATTCCGAGAGCGGCTATGCGTCGGCTGATGTGGGTCTGGTTTCCACCGACCTGGCTGATTCCGAGGTGACGTACGACGTCGTTGACGCTGGTCGACATGGCCACGGCCGCCCGGAGCCGTTCTTCGGTGTGCCGAACCTGGTTCGTCGCGAAATGTGAGATGTCGACATCCGCTTCCGCCATCTTCCGGCGCAGATAACGCCTGCTGCCAGGCGTGGGAAGGCCCCCGCACCACCGGACCGCGTCGTCGATGTGCGTTGTGCGGCGGGCCGCCTCTTCCAGCAACTGGCGGGTGTATCTGGCAGCCACGTTCCCCTCCGAAACCGACCGCGTGTTCGCTGTGTCGAATGGAGTAACGAGCGGGTTGTCGGACAGTCACGCCCGAACTGTAAAAGCGGATTGGTAGACTGCAGATCGCCGAAGCCTCCCCAGGTGTGGACTGTTGTCCTCCCAGGAGGCTTTTTTCATGACCAGAACCTCATCCACGACCGTGGACATACGCCCAGCCACCCCCGCCGACCGCCCCACGATCGAGCGCCTCTGGCTGATGTTCCGGCACGACCTGTCCGAGTTCGGCACCGCGGCGGAGCCTCAACTGCCCCGTCCGGACGGCACGTTCCGCAGTGAGCGGGTGGACGCGGCGTTCGGTGGGGGCGGGGAGGACTGGGCGCCGTATCTCTTCGTGTGCGGGGAGCGGCCCGTCGGGTTCGCGTTCGTGCGGGGGCTCAGTGGGCCCACTCGGGTGCTCAACAGCTTCTTCGTGGTGCGGGGAGCCCGGCGTGGCGGGGTCGGACTGCGGGCCGTCCGGGAGGTCGTCGCGCGGCATCCGGGGCACTGGGAGATCGCGTTCCAGGACGCCAATCCGGGGGCCGTGGCGTTCTGGCGGCGGGTCGGTGAGGACCTTGCCCCGGGGGAGTGGAGCGAGGAGCGCAGGCCGGTGCCGGGGCGGGCCGACCTGCCTCCCGATGTGTGGATCTCGTTCAGGTACGCGGAGGTGCCGGAGGTCTAGATCCCCAGATCCTTGATGATCTTCGCCACGTGGCCCGTCGCGCGGACGTTGTACAGCGCGTGTTCGACCTTGCCGGCCTCGTCCACGATGATCGTGGAGCGGATCACGCCCATGTAGGTCTTGCCGTAGTTCTTCTTCTCGCCGAAGGCCGCGTAGGCGTCGAGGACCTGCTTGTCGGGGTCCGCGAGGAGGGTGACCTTGAGGTTCTCCTTCTCGCGGAACTTGGCGAGCTTCTCCGGCTTGTCGGGGGAGATGCCGATGACGTCGTACCCGGCGCCGGCCAGCACCTCCAGGTTGTCCGTGAAGTCACAGGCCTGCTTGGTGCAGCCGGGCGTGAGGGCCGCCGGGTAGAAGTAGACGATGACCTTGCGGCCCTTGTGGTCGGCGAGGGACACCTCGTTGCCGTCGGCGTCGGGGAGCGTGAAGGCGGGGGCAACGTCCCCGGGCTGGAGTCGTTCACTCATCGCGCTAGCGTAACCGGGGGTGCTGACAGTGCACTCCGCGCGAGAGCTGACAGACTGTCCGGCACAAGTACCAGCAGACTTCGGAGGCCGTACGGTGACGGACACGTCGAACACGCCGGACACCAGAACCCCGGCGCAGATCGAGGCGGACATCAAGCGTCGCCGCGATGTCCTGGCCGACACGCTCGACGAGATCGGGGTGCGGGTGCACCCGAAGACCATCGTGGGCGACGCGAAGGCCAAGGTCGCGTCCAGCGTCGATCACACCCTTGGGAAGGCGTACGTCGGCGTCAACCGGGTCGTGAGCGAGGTCAAGGGGCAGTTCGTGGACGACGAGGGCGCGCCGCGGGTGGAGCGGATCGTGCCCGTCGCTCTCGTCGCCGTCGGGGTCGTGGGGCTGTTCGTCCTCGGGTCCCGGCGCGGCAAGGGTCGTAAGGGCTGATTTCGCAGGGCACCCGGCGGCGTACCGACGGGTCCGAGGCAGGTAGGTTCGTGGGCGTGAGCGCCAAGAGAGACGAGCAGAGCACCCAGCACGACAAGCTGCCCATCCGGATGCTGCACGACCGTGTGCTCGTGCGGCAGGACAAGAGCGAGGGCGAGCGGCGTTCGGGCGGCGGGATCCTGATTCCGGCGACGGCCGCGGTGGGGCGGCGGCTGGCCTGGGCCGATGTCGTCGCGGTGGGTCAGAACGTACGGACCGTCGAGCCCGGCGACCGGGTTCTGTACGACCCGGAGGACCGTGCCGAGGTCGAGGTGCGCGGGATCGCGTACGTCCTTATGCGGGAGCGCGACCTGCACGCGGTCGCCGCGGACCGGTTCGAGGGCTCCGAGGACTCGACGGGCCTGTATCTGTAAGCCTGTACGCGTAGGCCCGTATCTGCAGTACGAAGCTTCGAAGGGGCTGGTGACCGTGGTCGCCAGCCCCTTCGCCGTGCCCCGTTCAGCGGTCTGCGGTCATTCCTTCTTGCGTGCGGTGCTCTGCGGCCCCGCCGTCGTCGCTCCGGTCGTCGTGCCGCCGGTGGTGCCGTCGGTCGTGGTCCCCGTCGTGCCGCCGGTGGTCGTCGTGCCGTCCGTGGTCGTGCCCGTGGTGCCGCCGGTGGTGGTGGTACCGCCGTCCGTGGTGGTTCCCGTGGTGCCGCCGGTCGTCGTGGTGCCGCCGTCGGTGGTGGTCGTGCCGCCGGTGGTGCCGCCGTCGGTCGTTCCTCCGTCGGTGGTGCCGCCCTGGGTCTGGCCCTGGTCGCCCTGGCCGCCGGTGGTGGTCGTGCCGCCGTTGCCCTGGCCGTCGGTCGTGGACGGCCGGGAGGGCTGGATGCTCGGGGGCGCGACCGTCTCGGCGCCGTCCTGGAGCTGGAGGTCGAAGTCGTTCGCCGGGGTGCCCTTGAGGGCGGACTTGGTGAACTGGGCCCAGATCTCGGCGGGCGCCCCGCCGCCGTTGACGCGGGGGAGGCCCATCGCGCCGTAGAGCGGCTCGTGGGCGGCGGTGGTGGGGTTCTGGCCCATGACGGAGACGACGGTGGCGAGGTCGGGGGTGTAGCCCGCGAACCAGGCCGCCGTGTCCTTCTCGGCCGTGCCGGTCTTGCCGGCCGCCGGGCGGTCGGCGCCCTGGGCCGCGGTCGCCGTGCCGTTGTCGACGACGCTCTCCAGGACGTTGGTCGTGGTGTCGGCGGACTCGCGGGTCACGGCCTGGGTGGTCTTGCGGTCCGGCAGCTTGATCTGGTCCGTGCCGTCCTTGGTGATCTTCGAGATCATCGTGTACGTGTGCCGCCGGCCGTGGTCGGCGAGGGTGGCGTAGGCCTCCGCCATGTCGAGGACGCTCGCGGTGGAGGGGCCGAGCGCGATGGACGGGGTGGCGGTGAGGTCGGGGGTGTCGGCGGGGATGCCGAGGTCGATCGCGGTCTGCTTGACCTTGGCCGGGCCCACGTCGACGGCCATCTGCGCGTACACCGAGTTGACGGACTTGTCGGTGGCGGTGCGGACGGTGATGTCGCCGTAGGAGACGCCGTCCTCGTTCTCGGGGGCGTAGGAGCCGCCGCTCCAGCCTTCCACGGGGCGCTTGTCGGTGCCGTCGTAGTAGGTGTTGGGGGTGATGGTCTGGCCGTCCTGGGTCTGCGAGCCGTTCTGGATCGCGGAGGCGAGGACGAACGGCTTGAAGGTGGAGCCGACTTGGAAGTCGCCGCGGGTGGCGCCGTTCGTGTACTGCTTGACGTAGTCGATGCCGCCGTACATGGCGACGATGTTGCCGGTCTTTGGGTCGACCGAAGCGCCGCCCGCGCGCACGTAGTTGTCGACCTTGCGGCTCTTCTTGTCGAGTTTGGACATGACTTGGTCGTTGACGGCCTTCACGAAGGCGTCCTGCTTGCTCTTCTGGAGTGTGGTGGTGATGCGGTAGCCGCCGGCTTCGAGGGTGTCCGCGTCGATGATCTTGTTGGTGGCGAGGTAGTCCTTGATCGCGGTGACGATGTAACCCCGCTGCCCGGACATGCTCGTCGACGCCGTGGCCTCCTTCGGCATCGGGAACTTCATGCCGGTGCGCGCGGCCTCGGTGAGCCAGCCCTTCTTGACCATGCCGTCGAGGACGTAGTTCCAACGGGCCACCGCCGCGGCCTTGTTCTCGGGATGCGCCACGACGTCGTACTCGCTCGGCGCGTTCAGCAGCGCGGCGAGGTAGGCGCCGCGGCCGGCGTCGAGGTCGATGGCGTCCTTGCCGTAGTAGGCCTGGGCGGCGGCCTGGATGCCGTAGGCGTTGCGGCCGAAGTAGCTGGTGTTGAGGTAGCCCTCCAGGATCTGGGACTTGGACTCCTCGCGGTCCAGCTTGATCGAGATGAAGAACTCCTTCACCTTTCGGGTGACGGTCTGTTCCTGGCCCAGGTAGTAGTTCTTGACGTACTGCTGGGTGATCGTGGAGCCGGACTGGGTGCCCTTGCCGGTGGCGGTGTTCCAGGCGGCGCGGACCATCGCCTTGGGGTCGACGGCGGACTCGGAGAAGAAGTCCCGGTCCTCGGCGGCCAGTACGGCGTGCTGGGCGTTGGCGGAGACCTGGTCGAGGCCGACGTTCTCGCGGTTGACCTCGCCGTCGCGGGCGAGTTGGGTGCCGTCCGCGTAGAGGTACACGTTGGACTGCTTGGTGGCGAGCGCGTTGGCGGGCGGGATCTTGACCAGCGAGTAGCCGAGGTAGAACGCGCCGATCAGCAGTGCCACGAGCGTGACGACCCCGGCGAGCGTCATCCGCCAGGTCGGGATGATCCGCCGCCACCCGGTGCGCTTGGGCCGCTTCGGCTTCTTGGGCTTCTCGCCCCCGGATGCCCCGGGCGCCTCGGGTGCGGCAGCCGCTTCCGGCTCTCTCGGTGCCCAGCCCTGCTCGGGCTGTCGCGGCTGCGGCTGGTCGCTCATGTCGTGCACGGACTCCTGTTTCGCGTCGTACCGTCCCGTACGGCCCCGCATGTTCCCATACGGTCGCGTATGTTCCTGTACGGCCTTGTGCGCTTCTGCGCCCCCAGACGAAGACTCTCGCACCATGCGTTCCGTTCCCGACCATCGGCACGCACTTGCCCGGAAAATGCGTGGCGTGCGTCACCACCTGCGCACTAGGCTCCTGCGCTTCGGTGTCAAGAGGTCGCGGAGGGTGGGTTTCTGGTGGGTGCCGGTCGGTTGTACGCGGCCGTCGCGGCGGGGGGTTTCAGACGGTACGCGACGTATCGGGCGGCGACGCTCGCCGGGGTGTTCACCAACACGGTCTTCGGCGTGGTCCTCGTCTACACCTATCTGGCGCTGTGGGACGAGCGCCCGCATCTCGGGGGCTACGACCAGGCGCAGGCGGTGACCTATGTGTGGCTCGGGCAGTGTCTGTACGCGACGCTGGCGATCCAGGGCGGCGGGTTCGAGAAGGACCTGATGGAGCGCATCCGTACGGGTGACATCGCCGTCGACCTGTACCGGCCGGCCGATCTCCAACTGTGGTGGCTGGCAAGCGACTTCGGGCGGGCCATGTTCCAGATGCTGGGGCGCGGGGTGATCCCGTTCGCCGTCGGCGCGCTGTTCTTCCCGATGGCGCTGCCCACGGACGTCGGCTCCTGGGCGGCTCTGCTGGTGGCGCTGCTCCTGGCGGTGCTCGTCAGTTTCGGCATCCGCTATCTGGCGGCGCTGAGCACGTTCTGGCTGCTGGACGGCACCGGCGTCAACCAGGCCATGATGATCCTGGGGATCTTCTGCTCGGGCATGGTGCTTCCGCTGAACGCGTTTCCGGGCGCGCTCGGCGAGGTCGTACGGGCCCTGCCGTGGGCGGCGCAGATCCAGATGCCAGCGGACGTGCTGATGGGGAAGACCGATCCGCTGCACGCGTACGTCTTCCAGGCGGCCTGGGCGGTTGCGCTGCTCGCGGCGGGGCGGCTGCTGCAGTCGGTGGCTACGCGGAGGGTGGTGGTGCAGGGTGGCTGAGACGGTGACCGAGAATCTCCAACTGCGGGACAGTGCACGGGAGTTGCCGCGCTGGCGCGAGGGGCTGCGCGCCTACGGGCTGATCGCCGGGATGTGGATCAGGTCGAGCATGACCTACCGCGCCTCCTTCGTCATCACGGTCGTCGGCAACCTGCTGGTGACCGGTCTGGACTTCGCCACGATCCTGCTGATGTTCTCGCGGGTCGACTCGCTGGGCGGCTGGTCGCTGCCCGAAGTCGCCTTCCTGTACGGCCTGTCGGCGACCGCGTTCGGGATCTCCGACCTGGTCCTCGGCTCGATGGACGTGCTGGGCACCCGCATCCGCGACGGCTCCTTCGACACCCTCCTGGTGCGTCCCGCGCCGGTGCTGGCGCAGATCGGCGCGGACCACTTCGCGCTGCGCCGGCTGGGCCGGATCACCCAGGGCGGCCTGGTCCTCGGGTACGCGCTGTTCGCCGTCGACGTCGACTGGACCGTCGGGAAGCTGCTGTTGGTGCCGGTGATGCTGGTCTGCGGGGCGGTGATCTTCGGGGCGCTGTTCGTGGCGGGCGCGGCCTTCCAGATCGTGGCGCAGGACGCGGCCGAGGTGCAGAACGCGTTCACGTACGGCGGCAACACCCTGCTGTCGTATCCGCCGGTCGTGTTCGGCAAGGACTTCGTGCGGGGCGTGACCTTCATGCTGCCGCTCGCCTTCGTCAACTGGGTGCCCGCCTCCTATGTGCTGGGGCGGCCGTACCCGCTGGATCTGCCGCCGGGCGCGGAGTTCGCCTCGCCGCTGGTGGCGCTTCTCTGCTGCGCGCTGGCCGGGCTGGCCTGGCGGGCGGGGCTCAAGTCGTACCGAAGCACGGGAAGTTGAGGACAATGGACGGGTTCGCGGACGGCTCGGTGGACGAGCACTTCATTCAGCTCGACCGCGTCGAGAAGGTCTTCGACGTGCGCAAGAAGACCGGGTTCATGAAACGGGAACGGCGCCAGGTGCGGGCCGTCGACTCGATCTCCTTCGCCGTGGCGCGGGGCGAGATGGTCGGCTACATCGGGCCGAACGGCGCCGGGAAGTCGACCACCATCAAGATGCTGACCGGCATCCTCACCCCGTCCGGGGGCCGGCTGCGGGTGGCCGGCATCGACCCGTCCCGCGAGCGCACCCGCCTCGCGCACCGCATCGGCGTGGTGTTCGGGCAGCGTACGACCCTGTGGTGGGACCTCCCGCTGATCGACTCGTACAAGCTGATGCACCGCATGTACCGCATCCCGGACGCCCGTTACGCCGAGAACCTCGACCGCTGTGTCGAACTCCTCGAACTGGGCGCCCTGTTGGACGTCCCCGTACGGCAGCTCTCGCTCGGCCAGCGGATGCGCGGCGACATCGCGGCGGCGCTGCTGCACGACCCCGAGGTGCTCTACCTCGACGAGCCGACCATCGGCCTGGACGTCATCTCCAAGGCCAAGGTGCGGGAGTTCCTGCGGGAGTTGAACGCCGAGCGCGGCACCACGGTGCTGCTCACCACCCATGACCTCCAGGACATCGAGCAGTTGTGCTCGCGGGTGATGGTCATCGACCACGGCCGTCTGATGTACGACGGTCCGCTCGCCGGGCTGCACGAGGCGGGGGACAGCGAGCGGACCCTTGTGGTGGACCTGGAGCGGGAGTTGCCGCCGATCGAGGTGCCGGACGCGCGCACGGTGAAGGTGGAGGGGCCGCGGCAGTGGCTGACGTTCCCGGCCTCGGCGTCGGCGGCTCCGCTGGTGGCGCGGATCGCGGCGGAGTACCCGATGGTGGACCTGTCGGTGCGGGAGCCGGACATCGAGGCGGTCATCGCGAAGATGTACGCGGAGCAGGCGGAGAAAGCGGTCTCGTAGTCCGTCGCGGTCCCTCGTAGCCCTCCGTCGAACGGTCTCGTAGGCTGCCCTGTATGACCGACGACGCAGTCCCGGAGCTCCGCGCATCCGACGCCGACCGCGAGCGGGTCGCCGAGGTCCTGCGCGACGCCGTCGCCGAGGGCCGGCTCGACATGGAGGAGTTCGAGGAGCGTCTGGAGGCGACGTACAAGGCGCGGACGTACGGCGAACTGACGCCCATCACCGCCGACCTGCCGGCCCCCGGGGTCGCCCCGCCGCCGGTGAACATGGTCAAGGAGCTGGTGGAGAGCGGGAGTTGGGCCTCGCGGATCGTCGGCGGCGAGGGGTCCTCGACCGCTGCCGTGGCCATCATGTCCGGGTTCCAGCGCAAGGGACGCTGGACGGTCCCCAAGCGGTTCACCGCCTTCGCCTTCTGGGGCGGCGGCGAGATCGACCTGCGCGAGGCGAACTTCGCGGACCGCGAGGTCGAGATCAACTGCATCGCGATCATGGGCGGTGCGCAGGTCATCGTGCCGCCGGGCGTCGAGGTCGTCGTGCGCGGCATCGGCATCATGGGCGGCTTCGACCACAGCCAGGAGGGCGTGCCGGGCGACCCGGGCGCCCCGCGCGTGATCGTCACGGGCTTCGCCTTCTGGGGCGGGGTCGGCGTGGAACGCAAGCTCCCCCGGGCCGAGCGCCAGCGGCTCAAGGAGGAGCGGCGCCGGCAGAAACTGGAGGGCGGCTCGCCGAAGAAGGAGCTCTACGGCTCCCACCGCGACGCCCTGTCCGGTCTGCACGACGCCCACCGCGAGGCCATGGAGGAGCACCGCGAGGCGATGCGCCGCCGGCACGAGGAGCGGCGGGAACGGCACGAGGAGCGGCGCGAGCGGCACCGGGAGCGGCGGGAGCGCAGGCACCGCGACTGGGACTGATCGGCGGGCTCACAACCGGGCGGGGACCGCGCCCTTGAGGTCCGTCAGGTCGATGGTGGCGGCCATCCTGCGGTAGCCCCGGTCGCTGGGGTGGAGATGGTCGCCCGAGTCGTACTCGGGGGCGTACCTGCGCGGGGCGTACGGGTCGCGCAGCGCCTTGTCGAAGTCGACGACGGCGTCGTACACCGTGCCGCTCCTGATCTCCGCGTTGACCCGCTGCCGTACGGCGTCCCGGGCGGCCGTGTACCGGGGGTAGCCGCCGAAGGGTGTCAGGGTCGCGCCGACGACCTTGACGCCGTGGGCGTGGGCCTCGCGGACCAGGGTGCGAAGACCGGTCAGGATCCGGTCGGCGTCGGCGCCGTGCAGGGTGTCGTTGACGCCGAGGTCGAGGACGACGACCTTGACGTTCGGCCGGCCGAGCACATCGCGTGCGAAGCGGGTCAGGCCGCTCTGGTTCTCGGCGGGCCGGCCGGCGTGGTCGGCGAGTATCTGGTTGCCGCTGATGCCCGCGTTGACGACGCTGTAGCGCGGCACGCCCTGCTGCCCGGCCGCCACGGCCGCGCGCAGCCGCTGCGAAAAGGCGTCCGGCCAGCGGCGGTTGGCGCCCACGGTCGAGGTGGAGCCGTCGGTTATCGAGTCGCCGAACGCGACGACCGTGCCGTTCGCGTCATGGCTCAGCACGTCCAGCGCGGTCAAGTAGCGCCACACCGAGGTGCGTCGGGTGTACGGCGTGGCGCTCGGGTTCTCGACCCGGTCGCCGTCGGCCAGGTAGGAGATCTGCCGGGCGTACGGGTGGATGGTGACCGGGCCGGACTCGGCGGGGGCGTAGGTGGTGACCAACACGTCGGCGCCCTGGGGGACTTGGAGGCGGACGGCGTCGCTCAGCACCTGCTGTCCGGCCGGGACGGTGACGGAGCCGGCGCCGCCGAAGGTCAGCCGGCGCATGGTGCCGGGGGCGGCGGCGGAGCTGTTGTGGCCGGCGGCGAGGGCGATGGAGGCGTGGGTGAGGGTCAGCGGGGACTGGCCGTAGAGGTTGGAGAGGGTGACCCGGGCGCTCGTCCCGGCGGTGCTCGTGTGGACGACGTTGCGCACCGAGCGGCCCGCCATGCCGGCCGGCTCGGTGCCGGGCTCACCGCCCACCGGTGCGGCCGACCAGGCGCCGACCCAGGTGCCGGCGGAGGCGGGGTCGGCGGAGTTGTGCCGGGCGCGGCCTCCGGCGGGGGAGCCGCCGGCGCTGCCGTCGGAGGCGGAGACACCGACGTAGATGCCGACGGAAAGGACCACGACCAGGGTGATGATCGCGGAGAGCAGGGCACGATGCTTGGTGGGGGACACCCCCTCGTCCCCGGCGGGTCGTTCGGTCACGCGGTGCGGGTCTCCTCGGGTGAGTGGCAGGGCCCTGCCATTTTGCCCTTTCGGGTGACGTCGGGAACTCCTGTTCCCTCCCGGGAGTCGGTCAGGAAGGGACAATATGCACGGTACCGGCGAACGGGTGGAGCGGGTGGAGCGGGTGGAACGTACAGAAGCGGGCACCGAGAGTGACGGGTCCCGCCGCACGATGACCACGTTCAGCGCGGCCGACGAGGAGAAGCAGCGCGGCGTACGCCGGATGAAGCTGACTGCGCTGGCCCTGCTGCTCTTCGTGGCCGTCGTGTACGTGCTCGCCAAATGGGCGTCGAACTCGGGCGCGGGCCCCTGGGCGGGCTATGTCGCCGCGGCGGCCGAGGCCGGCATGGTCGGCGCGATGGCCGACTGGTTCGCGGTCACCGCGCTCTTCCGCCACCCGCTCGGCCTGCCCATCCCGCACACCGCGATCATCCCCACCAAGAAGGACCAACTGGGCGTCTCCCTGGGCGAGTTCGTCGGCGAGAACTTCCTCTCCGAGGAGGTCGTACGACAGCGGCTGCGCTCCGTCGGCATCGGCAGCAGACTCGGCGCCTGGCTGGCCGTACCGGACCACGCCGACCGGGTGACGGCGGAACTGTCGGCGGCCCTCCGGGGAGCCCTCACCGTGCTGCGGGACTCCGACGTCCAGGCGGTGGTCGGCGAGGCGATCACCCGCCGCGCGGACGCCCAGGAGATCGCTCCCGGCATCGGCAAGATGCTGGAGAAGATCGTCGCCGACGGCGGCCACAAGCGGGTCGTCGACCTGATTGTCGCCCGCGCCCACGACTGGCTCGTCCTGCACGACGAGCAGGTCATGGACGCCGTCGAGGGCGGCGCCCCCGGCTGGACCCCGAGATTCGTCGACAAGCGGATCGGCGAGCGCGTCTACAAGGAACTGCTCCGCTTCGTCACCGAGATGCGCGACATGCCCTCCCACCCGGCCCGCGGCGCCCTGGACCGCTTCCTCGGCGACTTCGCCGCCGACCTCCAGTCCGACACGGACACCCGCGCCCGCGTGGAGCGCCTCAAGGGCGAGGTCCTCGGCCGCGGCGAGGTCCAGGACCTGATCGCCAGCGCCTGGACGTCCGTACGCTCGATGATCGTGTCGGCCGCCGAGGACGAACGCAGTGAGCTACGGCTGCGGGTGCGGGCCTCCCTGCTGTCGCTCGGCGCCCGGATGGCGGTCGAACCGAAGCTCCAGGCAAAGGTCGACGGCTGGCTGGAGGGCGCGGCGGTGTACGTCGTCACCACCTACCGCAAGGAGATCACCTCCCTGATCACGGACACGGTGGCGAGCTGGGACGCGGAGCACACGACCCGCAAGATCGAGGCGAACATCGGCCGCGACCTGCAGTTCATCCGGATCAACGGCACGGTGGTGGGGTCGTTGGCGGGCTTGCTGATCTACACGGTGTCGCGGGTGGTGGGCGTGTAGGCGGGGTGTAGGGGGCGATTCCCGGGGGCACCCGGAGGGGGTTCGCTCGACGAGGAGGACCCCATGGCGAGTGCGAATGCGAGTGCCAGCGCGAGTGCCGACACCCCGGCCGGGACCGGCCGGACGATCACCTCGTCGATCCCCGCCCGCCTGGACCGCCTCCCCTGGTCACGCTGGCACTGGACGATCGTCGTCGGCCTCGGCACCGTCTGGATCCTCGACGGCCTGGAGGTCACGGTCGTCGGCAACATCGCCGGCCGCCTCTCCGAGCCGGACAGCGGCCTGCCGATCAGCTCCGGCCAGGTCACCGGCATCGCCGCGGCGCTGTATGTGGCGGGCGCCTGCGTCGGCGCCCTCTTCTGGGGCCACCTCACCGACCGCTACGGCCGCAAGAAACTCTTCATGATCACGCTCGCGGTGTATCTGGCGGCCACCGCGCTCACCGCCGTCTCCTTCTCCACCTGGTGGTTCTTCACGTTCCGCTTCCTCACCGGCTTCGGCATCGGCGGCGAGTACGCGGCGATCAACTCGGCGATCGACGAGCTGATCCCGTCGTACTGCCGGGGCCGCGTGGACCTGATCATCAACGGCAGCTTCTGGGTGGGCGCGGTGGGCGGCTCGCTGCTCTCGATCCTCGCGCTGAACACGAGCGTCTTCGCGCCGGACGTGGGCTGGCGGCTGACCTTCGCGCTGGGCGCCGTACTCGCCCTGGTGATCCTTCTCGTACGGCGGCATGTACCGGAGAGCCCGCGCTGGCTGCTGATCCACGGCCGGGACCGGGAGGCGGACGAGGTGGTGACGTCGATCGAGCGCCGGATCGAGGCCGAACAGGGCCACGAACTCCCGCCCGCCGAGGGCGAGATCACCATCCACCAGCGCAAGACGGTCTCCTTCGCCGAGATCGCCCGCACGATCTTCCGCGACTACCCCAGGCGCGCGACCCTCGGCTTCTCCCTCTTCATCGGCCAGGCGTTCCTCTACAACGCGATCACGTTCGGGTTCGGCGCGATCCTGACGAAGTTCTTCGACGTCCCCACGGGCAACACCGGTTACTACTTCGCGGTCATCGCGGTGGGCAACTTCATGGGCCCGCTGCTGCTCGGCAAGCTCTTCGACACGCTGGGCCGCCGGGTGATGATCTCCTCGACATACCTGCTCTCCGGCCTGCTGCTGTTCGGCACGGCGTGGCTGTTCGACCGGGGTTCGCTGAGCGCGGGGACGCTGACTGCCTGCTGGTGCGCGGTGCTGTTCTTCGCCTCGGCGGGCGCGTCCAGCGCGTATCTGACGGTGTCGGAGATCTTCCCGATGGAGACCCGCGCCATGTCGATCGCCTTCTTCTACGCCCTCGGCACGGCCGCCGGCGGCATCAGCGGCCCGCTGCTCTTCGCGGACCTCACGGGCACGGGCAAGGTCGCCGACACGGTGCTCGCGTTCCGGATCGGGGCCGGGCTGATGTGCGCGGCGGGGCTGGTGGCGGCGGTGCTGGCGGTCCGCGCGGAGCGGCGGTCGCTGGAGGACGTGGCCACGCCGCTGACGGCGGTGGGGTCGGGGCGTGCGGCGGAGGCTGCCGCGCGCCCGGCGTGAGAGGGCGGGCGGATCTGAGTACGCGTACTCTGTCGCGCCCCGGCCGGTGAAGGAACCCTCGTACGCATGACCGAGAAGCTGCTGAGCCCCCTGCGGACCCGCCCCTGGCCGGAACGCTGGCTGACCCGCACCCTCGGCGCCGCCCTCGCGTCGGCGGCGTACTTCGTGTGCGTCGCCTGGACGGGGGCGTCCGTCCCCGGCGTGCTGGTCCTCGCGGCGCTTTTGCTGCTCCTGGCGGGCTACCTCGGCCGCCGCGACGAGCCGGCCTGGCCCGTGCTGCTGGTGGCGGTGCCCCCGGCCGGCCTGATGTACGTCACCCACCCGCGGGGCTATGCCAACTGGCCCGACGAGACCGAATGGCCCCAGCAGTGGGCGTTCGCGACGCTCGTGATCGGTGCGGGGGTGCTGGTGGCATCGGCGGTGGGCCGACGTTTCCGCCCGTGCGAGGAGGACTCGGCGGAGGGCGTGCTGTCGGCCCACGGCTGCTGAACCGCCGTAGCGGACACGCTTCCCGGTGACAGCGCGGGTCTTCGAACGTGAGCGACGCGGCCCTTTCCGGCGGTCGCCGGAGGGGGGAGGGGACCCTCTCCGTGAAAGCGTGACGCTTCGGCGCGGAATGTCACGCTTTCGCCGGGCCCGCCGGTGTCGCCGAACGACTCAGGCGTGCCGGTCCGCCACCGCCCAGGACGCGAGCGCGACGGCGCCCGCGACGCCGAGGACGGCGGGCCAGGCGCCCACCTTCTTGGCCAGCGGGTGGGACCCGGCGAACGCGGCGACATAGGCGACCGTGAGTGCCCCGGCCGCCTTCCCGCCGGCCCGCTGCCGCCACTGCTGCGCGGCGGCAGCACCGGCAACTGCCAGTACGGCCCCGCCCAGTTGACGCTTCTTCGTCCAGCGGGCCACGCCGTACCCGCCCACGAGCCCGCCCGCGGCGACCACCGCGCCGGGAACGTTCGGGACCTTCGCCATGATGTGCCTCTCCGATAGCAGAAAACCCTATTCGCGCGACAAGCATAGCCTGTCAAATACTTAAGTGAATTCTCTGAATTCAGGCCGCATTGCTGTGGAACCTGAAACTTATTTTATCCACGTGGCAGTGCATTGAGATTTCGGTAAGAACATCGATAATGTTGTCAACAATCGCGCGAACGGCCGGTCGGCGCTCCGCTGACGAGCGGAATCCCTGTAATTTCTGGAATCGAAGGAGTCGTTCGTGAGCAGAGACAGAACCCGTCTGATACGCACCAGACGGACCTGGCGCGGCATAGCCGGAGCCGTTACCGCAATTGTGCTGGTCGGCGGCGGTTTCGCCGTGGCGAATGCCTCGACGGACACCGGGACTGGCACATCGGCGGCGGGCGTCAAGCGCCCGGTCGACAAGAAGGCCACCGGCGTCGGCGCCGTCGTCAGCGCCGCCAACGAGTTCCTGAACACGCTGGACGCCGACCAGCAGGCCTCCACCCTGCTCGACCTCACACAGGCCAACGCGACCGCCTGGTCGAACCTCCCCTGCGGCTCCACCTGCCGCCCCGGCATCCAGCTCGGTTCCCTGACGGACACCCAACTGGCCGCCGCCATGAAGGTGTTGAAGCTCGCCACGGGCACCGGCAAGAACACCGGGTACGACCAGATCACCCAGATCATCAAGGCCGACGACGTGCTCAACTCGGCCCAGAGCACCAGCTCCGCGGGCCCGGCACCGTCCGACACCGCGTCGAGCACTGCCTCGGCGGACCCGTCCGCCACGGCGGACCCCAGCTCTTCGGCGACGGACGCGCCGACCGACGTCCCCACCGGCACCCCGCCCTCCGGCGGCACCGGCGGCGGCGCCTTCGGCTACGGCAGCGGGGTCTACTTCCTCGCCTTCCTCGGCACCCCCTCGGCCACCGGCACCTGGCAACTCCACTTCGGCGGCCACCACTTGGCCCTCAACCTCACCTACAAGAACGGCAAGGTGGCCGGCGCCAGCCCGTTCTTCGTCGGCGTCGAGCCCACCACCTGGACCGACGACGACGGCACCACGTACTCCCCGCTCGCGACCATGCGCGACGGCCTGCTCGCCCTCACCGGCAGCCTGAGCACGGAGCAACTGGCCACCGCCAAGCTGTCGGAGTCCTTCAGCGACGTACTCCTCGGCCCGGGCCAGGACGGCCAGTTCCCGGAGACGAAGGAGGGCATCAAGGTCAGCACGCTCTCCCCGAAGCAGAAGCAGCTGGTCCTCAAGGCCATCCACCCCTGGATCGCCAACGTGGACGACGCCACCGCGAAGAAGCTCATGAAGACGTACGAGCACGAGCTGAACCAGACCTACGTGGCCTACTCCGGCACCACCGCCCTCGACACCCAGGGCGACTACGTGCGCATCGACGGCCCCGGCGTCTGGGTCGAGTTCGTCTGCCAGAACGGTGTCGTGTACCGGGACCAGATCCACTACCACACCGTGTACCGCGACCACACCCGCGACTACGGCAGCGAGTTCACCTTCTCATGATCCGACCGCGAACTTGGCTGACCACAGCGCTTCGCCTGGTGGCCGGGATCGCGATCGCGGTACCGGCGGCGCTCCTCCTCGGAGCGTCGCCGGCCGCCGCGCACCCGATGCCGCACTCGGTGGTCCGGCTCGACGTGTACAAGGACTCCGTCACCGCCCAACTGGCCCTACCGGTAGGCGACTTCACGACGGCAAGCGGCATCGACCTCAACACCGTCAAGTCGACGGCGCCCTCCACCAGGGCTCGGGCCATCCGCACCTACCTCGCCGCCCACATCCACCCGACCACCCTCAAGGGCGAGGCCTGGCAGGTCACCATCGGCGCCCTGAGCCTCAGCCGCACCGAACAGACCTCCACCGGCCCCTACCGCGAACTGGTCGCGAAGGCGGTACTCACCCCGCCGGCCGGCGCCGACGTACGGCACTTCACCTTCGACTACGACGTGATCGTGCACCAAGTGGTCACCCACATAACTCTGGTGACGGTACGTCAGGACTGGGCGGCCGGCCGGGTCACCGGCGACGGCGCCACCCAGGTCGGCACCATCCGCCTCGACGTCCGCCACATGAAGGTCCCGCCGCTGACCGTCGACCTCGGCAAGGGCAGCGCGTGGCGAGGCTTCGTGGCCATGCTCCAACTGGGCGCCAACCACATCCTCACCGGCACCGACCACCTGCTGTTCCTGCTCATCCTGCTGCTGCCCGCACCGCTGTTGGCGGCGGGCGGCCGCTGGAACGGCGGTTTGGCAGGCCCCCGTACGGCACTCACGCGCATCGCCCGGATCACCCTCGCCTTCACCGTCGGCCACTCGCTCGCGCTGGCCGCCTCCGCGCTGACCCGCCTCCAGATCCCCGGCCGACCGGTCGACGCGTTCATCGCGGCGAGCATCCTCGTGGGCGCGGTCCACGCGATCCGCCCGCTGTTCCCCGGCAGGGAAGCCCTCGTGGCGGGCGTCTTCGGCCTCGGCCACGGCATGGCGTTCTCCTTCGTCCTCGCCGAAATGCACCTGTCCACAGGCCAGTTGGCGTCCAGCCTCCTCGCCTTCAACCTCGGCATCGAACTGGTCCAACTCCTTCTGGTCTGCCTGGCGTTGCCCTCCCTGCTGGTACTGGCCCGCCTTCGGGTACAGCCCGCCCTGCGGGTGACCGGCGCGCTGATCACGGCCACGGCGGCGATCGGCTGGCTGGCGGACCGCCTGGGGCTGCCCAACCCGGTGGCGAGGGCGGCGGACAGCGCCGGATCCCATACGACGGGGATGCTGACGGTGCTTGGGGTGGGGGCGGTGGTGGCGGTCGGCTGGATGCTGGTCACGCGTCAACGCCAACGTCAGCGCCGGAGTCAACGTGGAGGCGAGCTGGCGGAGTTGGGGACAGCGACGTAGCGATTCGTGACGTAGAGGCGGATGCGGGCCGGGGTGTGTGCTCCCCGGCCCGTACCTGTACCTGTACCCGTATCCCTACCTGTACCCGTACTCAGTGGTTCACGAGGAGAGCCACTCGGTTGCGTTGAGGGCGAGGGCGGCGTTGGTGGCGCCGGTGTCGTTCCAGCCGTCGTAGAGCGTGTTGCCGGACTGCCCGGTGCCGTCGTCGACCGGCGAACTGTCGCCCCAGAACGCCACCTTGCCGCTCCCGAAGGTGCTGGTCGCGAAGAAGGCGCCGGTGTTGCCGGAGTAACCGCTGCGGTACAGCAGCCCCTTGGCGGCGGAGTTGTCGGCGGGCTTGATCGTGGCGGTCGTGCCGTTGGCGATCAGGCTCTTGGTGACGGTACCGAAGGAGCCGTGCAGCACCGGGTTGCTGCTGTCGCTGATGGCCGCCGGGTAGCCGGAACTGATGTTCAGCGAGTCGATCGAGAACCCGAACGGGTCAGTCGAATCAACGCTGTTGTTGGTCATCAGGTCGTTGAGGATCTGGACCGCGTCGTACCCGTCGTTGTTCCGGTCGGACCCCGTGTGGTCGGAGATCATGAACAGTCCGCCACCGGCCTTCACGAAGTTCATGATGGCGGTCTTCTCGGCCGTGGTGAACTTGATGTTGGGCTCGGGGAGGACCAGTGTGTCGAAGTTCGAGAGGTCGTTCGCCGACGAACCCCCGTAGGTCAGCGCGCTGGTAGCGGTCTTGAGGCTGTAGTCACCGGTCTTCTGCAGCGCGATGCCCCACGACGACAGCGCTCCCGTCCAGTCCTTGTCGGAGGAGGGGGAGGAGTCCTGGGCAAGCGGATCGGGCTTGCTCGTGGAGATGATCCAGTCGGCGTTGCCGGCCTCCTCGGCGTGCCCGTCGTCGAACAGCACGCGGTGCGTAGTCGCTGCGGCGGCGGGGGTGACGGTGGCGGCCTGGGCGACGGCTCCGGTGGCGAGCAGGCCGAGGACGGTGAGCGCGGTGGTGAGCCTACGACGTGACGTGGGCGCCGTACATGACATGAGCGTGCCAAGGCTGAGCATCCGGTGAACCTCCGTGAAGTGGGGGGATTCCATGAGTGGGGGTGGAATGAAGTGGAGTGAACAGGGGGTGCGGGTGCTGCGGATGTCGCCGACGGTGGTGAACTGCGGTGAATCTCCGCGCGTAGAACGGTGGTTGAGTGATCACCGATCAACACAAGGGAGGACGGTACACACGGGACCGGGACCGGCGGGAGGGCCTCCCGCCGGTTCACGTAGATCTCTTACTTGGAAGGAACGGGCGGGCGGAACGGCGAGCTGTGGCTGACCGAACCGAGCCTGAACGGAACCCGAACCGAGCGGAGTTGAGCCGCTTACCGTACGTCGACGAAGTCGCCGGGCGCGGTCGCCGCAGCGGTGGTGGAGGTACCGGCGAAGACGTACCGGTAGTACCCGTCGACCGTGGCCGTGGTGGTGGCCTTCAGAACGCCGGTGCTGTTGGTCTTGACCGTCTTGAGGGTGGTGTAGGTGCTGCTGCCCTTCTTGCGGAACTGCAGCTTCGCGGGCTGGGACACATACCCCGCGTACTTGCCCGTCGACCAGTTCGCACGGGCGAGCTTCCCCGTGACCGTGATGGTCTTCCCCTTCTTGACCGGCTCGGGCGTCGCGTCGGCGGTCAGCGTGGAGGCCTTCTTGATCGAGGTGGTGGCGACGTCGTCGTTGTAACTGGCGTTCGCGTACAGATCCCAGGCCCCCAGGAACAACTTCCAGGTCCCGGCCACGCCGTTGTCCTTCATGTCGGTGGCGGGATGGATGTTGAAAACGGCCTTGCAGGTGTACGTCCCCTGCGTCGCCGTCTCCGTGCAGGCGGGGTCGTCGTCCGTCCCCAGCCCACCGGTGATCCCGTCCGTGGTCGAACTGTCCGTCCCCTGCCACAGGAAGGCCTCGGTGAGCGCGACACCGTTCTGGTCGGTCGCGGTGTACGTCACGGTGACGGACTTCGTGCCGCTGGTACCGAGGACGATGTCCTTGCCCCCGTTGATGACGGCGTGCGAGAACTTGGTGTTGCCCAGGGAGTCTCTGGGCTGAACGGCCGCCGAGGCGAAGGACCTTAGCCCCGCCGCGGCCCCCTTGCGCTCCGCCGCCTGAGCGGCAACCGGAAGAGCGAGCGCGGACAGGACCACGGCACCGGAGACAACGCCGGCTGCAACGCGTATACGCATGAAACCCCCACAGGAACCTGAGAGGCCCGCCCAAGTTTCGCCTTGGCCGGGCCTGTTGATCTCCGCATCATATGGACCCAGGTCGGAAATGGTGAAGATCTCTTGTGCAATAAGTGCGTAACGGGGCAGTGGGGATTGGGGAGTTGGTATCGACCTGAGGGGGCCGGCGTGGCGGGGTGCGGGGGCGGCACCCGTCTGTTCTTAGCGCGCCCACGACCGCAGGTAGGCCTGTCTGACTGTCGGTCGAGCCGCTGCCTGCCGCAGTGACCCTGGGCGTGCGACGCGAGATTGGCAGATCAGCAACTCCCTGTGACCGATTGGTTCGTGACAGGATCTGCCGCCATGGAATTCTCCGAGGTGGTACGTCGCAGGCGCATGATCCGCCACTACACCGACAAGCCCCTGCCCCCGGAGGTGACCGAGCGCATCCTCGCCTCCGCGCTACGAGCCCCCTCGGCCGGCTTCTCCCAGGGCTGGGCGTTCCTCGCCTTGACCGACCCGGCCGACCGCGCCCGCTTCTGGCCCTTCGTCCCCACCCGGGTCGAGAAGACCCCGACCATGCAGGACGCCCCGCTGGTCGTGGTACCCCTGGCCCACAAAGCCGCCTACCTGGAGCGCTACGCCGAACCCGACAAGGGCTGGGAGGACCGCGCCGAGGCCCGCTGGCCCGCGCCGTACTGGCACATCGACACGGGAATGGCCGCCCTGCTGATGCTCCTGACCGCGGTCGACGAAGGGTTGGGTGCCTGTTTCTTCGGCATCATGCCTGAGCAACTCCAGCCGTTCCGGACGGAGTTCGGGGTGCCGGAGGAGTACGACCCGATCGGCGGGATCACGGTCGGGTACCGGGCTGAGGATGTTCCCGAGCAGAGCGGGCGTATTGCGGAGCGGCGGCGGGGCGTGGAGGATGTTGTTCATCGGGGGCAGTGGGGGCGGCATGCCTGACGCCGTGTCCCTCAGTGTTGCGCCATCGCGCCGCCCCGCAACGCTTGGGTAAATGCGAGCCAAGCCTGTCTGTGGACGGCGAACGAAGAACCACTTTGGTCCTTTGAGTCGCGTATCAGGGCTCCATAACTGGTGTAGGCGCATTCGACACACTCCGTCCCACTGCCCCCGCTGTACGAGGACTTGAACCACTGGTGCGTCGAGGGCGCTGGCATCAGGACTCCTTGCTTATGCGGTGGACGATGTCCGTGGAGGACTCAAGGTCGAGTGCCTGTGCGCTGAGGTACTCGAACGCCAACCTATAACGGCCCAGTTCCTGCGGCTTCTCCATGAAGAGGCCGCCGCTGAGTAGGTCTACGTACACCACGTCCAGGTCCGCAGTCGGTCCCCGCAGGATGGCGAAGCTTCCAACTGCCGCTGCGTGCGCGCCCTTTGAGAAGGGGAGTACTTGGATGGTGACGTGGGGGCGCTCTGTCAGGGCGAGCAGGTGCCCGAGTTGCTCTCGCATGACTCCGCGACCGCCGACCTGGCGACGGAGTGCCGCCTCGTCGATCACGCACCAGATGCGGGGTGGTTCGTCTCGATCGAGGAGCTCTTGGCGCTTCATGCGGATGTCGACCATGTGCTGTACCTCGCGCTCCGGGCATTGCACCTCCGACGCTCGATGAACTGCCTCGGCGTAGGCGCGAGTCTGGAGTAGCCCGGGGACATACATGCACGCGTAGTGGTCTTCGCGTACGACCTCGTCCTCAAGCGTGAGCATGAGGTTCATGGACTCGGGGATGGGGTCGGCGAGTGATCGCCACCAGCCTTGGATCTTGGCTCCCTTGGCCAGCTCGACGAGGGCGAGGCGTTCTGCGTCGGAGGCCCCGTATTCGCGGCAAAGGGCGTCAACGGCCGGCCACTTGACCGTCCCCTCCTTCGTCTCATAGCGGCTCAGCGTTGCCTTTGAAATGCCGACGCTGGTGCCTGCCTCCTCCAGGGTCAAGCCCTTGGCTTCACGGAGTCGGCGCAGGTCAGCGCCCAGCTGGCGCCTGCGCGTGGTGGGTCCAACTGGCATGCTTTCAGCCCTTCATGTCGATCTGTCAGATCGTGCTGCCTGCGCGAGTCGGACGGCAAGACATCGCGCGCCGGGGGCGCGCGATGTCGATGTGCACTCCTCCTCACGCAAAATGAGAGTTCCATTTCGGGAGTTCCAGTGCAACCCTCAGTGTGAAGGTAGTTACGCATCGCAACCTGCCGTGCAGGTGGAGGGGTTGGGGCATGGACTGCACTACGTGCACACCGAGGAAGGCGTGGGAGCTCCCGTTCCTGGCGGAACCCGTGGAAGTAGCGGCTCTGCGGCGGGTGTTACGGCTCCACCTGAGGATCTGGGGGCTGCAGGAATTGACCGACGTGGTGCAGCTCTGCGTCAGCGAGCTCGTCTCCAACGTGATCACTCACGTGGGCGCAGGTACTCCGACCACTCTCGCCGTCTCTATGAATGGCAGCCGCCTGCGCATCGAAGTCCACGACCCTGACACCCGCGCCCTACCGACGCTCGTGGACGCAACCGACGATGCTGAAACGGGACGGGGTATGGCTCTCGTGACAGCCGCCACTGACCGTTGGGGTGTTCAGCTTCTCGCTGATCGGAAGGTGACGTGGTGTGAGTTCGGCACGGATCTGAACGCGTCTGGCGGGCAGTGCGGGTGTCATCGCGCAAGCCGGCTGAGGGCGGCGGTGACCGAGGCTGCGGCGATCGAACTCATCTCCGATCTCCTGCACTGGCTTCGGGTGCATGGGCGTGACCCGGAGGATGCTCTGGATCGGGCGCAGATGCGTTTCGAGGCAGACCTCGGTCTCGTGGGCGACTGACAGCTCTTCGAGGGTGGGCGGTGTGCGGTAATCCTCGGTGCCGGGTGGGCTGGGCTGGAAAGTGTGACGCTTGGTGCTCAAGTGTCACACTTTGCAGGACTGGTCCCCTCTGGCCCGTCAAGGGGTCGCGTTGCTCCGCTTTGAAGACCACATCACCCGGCGGCAATCGCCGAATACGTCCAGACTTCCGCCGGCAGTGCGTGCTTCAGCTTCCATTTGATCGCCATCGGCTTGCTCCCTGCGGAGTCTTCGAACTCAGCAGGACCGAGCAGCATCCACGGTTGGGCGCTCCCGATGTCCGTGCTTTTGTAGCGACGCACGAACAGCAGGACATGGCTGCCTTCGGTTACGTGGTTCTGGTAGCGCAGACCTGTGGGAGAGGTTGCCGATGTCTGATTCTGGGACTCCCAGTGGAAGAGAGTCTCGCTCAACGCGTAGTCGTGGTAACGGGTTTGGGGAGAGAAGTCCTTCTCGTCCTTCTCCAGAGTGATGAGGAGTGCGTCGGTCTTGATCGACTCACACCACTTCACGCCCTCACGGAAGTCGCCCGGCATGAAGCCACCGATGTAGGACTGGCCAAGGGCCGGGAGGATCTCCTCGCGGCTGTACGAGGCATGCACGGTCAGCGGAACGCCGTTCTGCCCGCCAACGCCCAGCAGCGGGATCGGGACGTGCTCCGTGTGCGCGAGGTTGAACTCCAGAACCTGGCGCAGCTCACTGCGAACCGCCCGCTGCTCGCGCAGAGTTGAGAATCCGGCGTCGTAGTCCGCGAAGCCTTTGCGAGTGACGCCACCAAGAGGCCATAGCTGAAAGAAGAGCATGCGCGCATAGGCCTGTCCCTGCTCGTCAAGTTCGCCGTAAGAGGGAGCGTCGTCCTTCAGCATCCGCGTGTAGGCGGATACCCGCAACGGGTCGTCTACGTGGAGAAACGCCGACACCCGCTTGAGAAGCGCCGCTTCCCCTTCCGGCGATTCACCCTTCAGAAGGCCAGCGCGGCGCAGCAACCCGGTCCAAGAGTTGCCGCTGCCTCGGTAGAGCTCCTTCAACTCGCGACCGCTCTCGTGCAGATACCGACTGAGCTTCGGCTCGGCATAGTCGGCAACCTCGCGTGCCAGCACCGTGACGTTGACGCCGATCTGATCCTTGATGTTGGCGATGATGGTTTTCTTCGCCTTCTCCTCAAGGATGATCTGGCAGCCGGACGGCAGTTGCGGGAAGTCGTGCTCGATGTTGTCCAGGAGACGCTTGCGGGTGAGGTTGGTGAGCGCGCGGAACTGGTTCTCGAAGCGGAACTCCTTGCGGTGCTGCCCAATGAAGTCCAGCACCGTGAGCACGGCCTTGTCCTCGGTGCGGCGCAGACCTCGGCCGAGTTGCTGAAGGAAGACGGTGGCGCTGGAGGTGGGACGCAGGAGGAGCAACGTATCCACGTCGGGGATGTCGAGCCCCTCGTTGAAGAGGTCCACCGAGAAGATCACTTGCAGAGCCCCTGACCTGAGGTCTGCCAGTGCCTGTCCGCGTTCCTCGGCAGACGATCCCCCGGACAGCGCTACGGCATTGAGGCCGGCCGTCCGGAAGGCCTCGGCCATGAAGTGTGCGTGCGCAACCGAGACGCAGAAACCCAGCGCCCGCATCGCCCCAGGGTCGGTGACCTTGTCCCTGACGGCCTTCACGACCAGCCGTGCTCGTGCCGTGTTCCCGGTCAGCACGTTGCTCAAAGCGCTGGCCTCATACGCTCCGCGCTTCCACTCCACGGTGCTCAGATCGGTGGTGTCGCTGATACCGAAGTAGTGGAAGGGGCTGAGGAGTTCGTTCTCCAGCGCTTCCCACAGTCGCATCTCGGCGGCGATCCGACCGTCGAAGAACTCGTCCTGGATGTTCTTGCCGTCCATGCGCTCGGGCGTCGCAGTGAGCCCGAGCAACTCAACTGGCTGGAAGTGGTCAAGGATTTTCCGGTACGTCGGTGAAGTCCCGTGGTGGAACTCGTCGATCACGATCACGTCGAAGTGATCACGGGGCAAGCGGTCGAGTGCTCGTGCGTTGAGCGACTGGACGCTGGCGAACACGTGAGTCCAACGTTCCGGGATCTCACCGCTGTGCAGCGACTCCCCGAAGTTCGCGTCCATCAACACGTCTTGGTACGTCCGTAGAGACTGCTGCAAGATCTCCTTGCGGTGCGCGACGAACAGCAGGCGCAAGTCGCGGCCGTGCTTCTTCCGGAGTTGTTTGTAGTCGAGTGCGGCCATTACTGTCTTGCCGGTACCTGTCGCTGCTACAAGCAGATTCCGGTGTCTGTCGTGCACCTCGCGCTCGACTTGGAGTCGCTCCAGCATGTCGCGCTGGTGCGGATACGGTCGTACTTCGAGACCGGACAGGGTGATCCCGCGGTCTTTGGCGGCAGTTGAAGAGGTGCCTCCGGCGACGGCCAGTGCCTCCTGGAGCCGTGCTCCGTCAGCGTCGGGGTCGTACGTCTCGAAGGACGGATCGTTCCAGTACGCCTCGAAAGTCGCCGCGAACTTCCGCATGACGTCGGGCGTGGCGATCGAGGACAGTCGAACATTCCATTCCAAGCCGTCGAGGAGCGCGGCCTTGGAGAGGTTGGAGCTGCCTACGTATCCCGTGTCGTAGCCGCTGTTGCGACGGAACAGCCAGGCTTTGGCGTGCAGCCGTGTCGATCGCGTCTCGTAGTTGACCTTGACCTGCGCGTTGAAGTCCTGCACCAAACGGTCCAGCGCACGCCGCTCGGTCGCGCCGATGTAGGTGGTGGTGATGACTCGTATCGGCACGCCTCGGTCGTGTGCAGCCTTCAGAGACTGTTCGATTATGCGCAGGCCGTGCCACTTCACGAAGGCGCAGAGCAGGTCCACATGGTCGGCGGTGGCGAGTTCGGCGCGCAGTTCGAAACCGAGACTGGGGTCCTCCGGCGAGTTGGTGATGAGGGCTGTGTCGGAGAGGGGAATGCCCGGGCGCACGGCAAAGACGCCTGGCGCCTCTTGCCTTGTCAGCGCGAGGAGTTGACGAGGGCCGTCAGCCACCAGGTCGACCCACTCCTGAGCACCTTGAAGTGTGCCGATGGACTCCAGGATGTGATTGGCGGCATATACCCGCTCGTCGGCCGGTAGGTTTTGCAGCACGCGTCGGACTGTTTGAGCAACGTGCCGCGTCAAGACGTGAGGCACGGATTCGATTCCCACTGGGTCGGTCACCGGGTGCCAGCCGAGGGCTGCGAGCTCCTTCAACTGCTGCGCGAACCGGAGCGTGATGAGCTCCTCGTAGAGGCCGGTAGACGGTTGCGCAACACTCAGTGGCTCGGACACGCCGGCTCCCCCGATCAGCAGACAGTTGCGCCCATGTCTAACAGAGGGTTCTGACGTCAGACGGTCAGGGCCTGGTCGAGAGTGCCCATGCGTCAAAAGTGATCAACCTCGAAATCATGTTTGACATGAGTGATCGAGCTCGATCCAATATGGAGTCGTGGAAATCGAACGAGTTATCGGTCATGTCGAAGGTGTCGACGTGGGAGCGGTCTTCCATCGGCGGTTGGATGTGATGCGCGCCAAGCTGCACCGAACCAACCAGAAGGGCATCTCATGGCTCACGGACGAGGACGGTAGCGAGGTCGGCGATGCCATCGTTCTGAACGGCGGGTACGAGGACGACGAGGATCACTGGACCTGGGTGCGGTACACGGGCGCTTCTCCGGACAAAGACAAGGACGAGAAGACCAGGAGTCTTCTGCGGAGTCAGTCATGGACGTATCGGGACAACGCTGCTCTGAAGCGCAGCCATGACCGCAATCATCCTGTTCGTGTCATTCGTGGCTATGGCGGTGACCCGCGTTACTCGCTGCCCGATGACTACAGGTATGACGGCTTGTACAAGATCACAGCTGTCCGCACTGCCGTGTCCAAGTCGCCTGCGCCTGATGGCTCCAAGATTGAGATTTGCCAGTTCGATCTGGAGCGCCTGCCTGACGAGCTTCAGGGATAGGCCACCCACGGGATCCCTTTCAGGTTGAGCGTCGAGGCTGTCGGATTTCGTCGCCGTGAGGCGCAGTAGCGGGCGACTTCACCACGCTGGTGGCGATTTGTTGAGCGACGTCCTGAGCCGACTCATGCTCCCAGAATCGATGGACTGACCACCCCGCGGCTCGCAGATGCTCGGTCGTCTCGACATCGCGCGCCATGTTCTTGTCGAGCTTGGCCCGCCACCACTCCGCGTTCGACTTGGGCTGCGTCGCGTGCAGCGGACAGCCGTGCCAGAAGCAACCGTCCATGAAGATGGCGATCTTGGCCTTCGGGAACGCGATGTCGATCGTGCGACGTGGCATGCCAGGCACCGGCACGTTCACCCGGTACCGCAGGCCCTCGGCATGCAGGAGGCGTCGTACCGCCACCTCGGGAGCCGTGTCGCGGGAGCTCTGTCGGCTCATGCGGGCGGACACGGCAGGGGAGGAGGGGACGACATCTGGCACGAACGTATTGTGCCGGCGTACTTGAGACGTTGTGTCGAGAGCCGCAGATCACGCCCGTTCGTCGCGCCGGTAAGTCCACATCTCCGCCAGCAAGCCACCCCGGACTCGGATCAGCCAGATCAGCCCGCTCACCGTCGCCGCCGCCGAACCTGCTCCCCGGCTCACCTCCCCAACCGCGGCCAGCAGTTCCCCTTCGCTCAACACCGCGCTGATGTCGAAGCGCAGGTCCGGCTGGGCGGTCCGGACGCGGTCCACCGCCCGGCGAACATCGTCCGGCCCCGTGATCTCCGGATGCGCATGGTCCCGCCACTCCGGATGAAGCACTTCACCGGCGACCGTCGAATCGCCGGTGTTCCACATCTCGAAGTAGCGGAGCACCAACTGGCGTTCAGAGGGCGTGTGTTGTTCAGTCGTCACGCTCGCCCCTCAGCCCCCGTGACACTCCCCATAAGCCCGCCCCGACCCACACCAACAAGAAGCCCCCCGCTGCGGAGGCCACACCACAGCTCGCCCCCGCGCCGCCAGCGTCGTCGCATACTGCGGCAGCAAGTCGACGTCCCCCGGTGACGCCCCCTCGGACGCCGCGAACGCCTCATAAGAAGGCACCGTCCCCGTCACGATTCCGAGGTTCGGGGTGCCTGAAGCGGCCAGCTCCCGCAGTGACCCCTCTATCGTCGCCAGGTGTTCTTCGTGCGAGGGGTACTCCTCGGCCAGCGAGGCATACGACCCCACCAGTTCCGCCAACTCCCCCTCCGGCCAGTGCAGTACGGCCACCGGGAACGGGCGGGACAGCGCCTCCCGGAACGCCCCGAGCTCCGCCCGCAGCCGTGAGATTTCGGCCTCAAGTTCCGCCGGGTTGTCGGAACCGAGTGACCACACCCGCTTCGGGTCGTGCAGTTCGTCCAGCGACACCGACGACGAGTGCAGCGTGTCCGCCAGCGTGTCCCACTCGTCGTGGGACACGCCCAGCATGCGTCGGACCCGGTGTCGGCCGAACAGCAACGGGTGGGTGGAGTACGGGGGTTCGGGTACGTCGGTCAGGAGCAGACGCACCCCCTCCGTGAACGTCTCCTGCGCCGCCTCCAGCTCGTCGTGGGACTCCAGGGACTCCGCGACGATCACCCAGGGGGCGGGATCGCGCGGGGACGCTGCCCGCACGCCGTCGATGATCGCCCTGGCCTCGGCCTCGTGGCCGTACTCCCAGAGGTTCGAGGCCTTGAGGGCCCGTACCAGGTGGGGGGTTTCCAGGGTGTCCGGCGACGACAGCAGGCGGTCGTAGAGCGCGGTGGCGGCGGGGCGGTCGCCGGCCAGTTCCAGGTGGGCCGCGGCCTGGATGAGCAGGGCCTCGGCGTCCTCGGGGTAGCGGGCGGCCGTCCGCTCCAGGCGGGCCGCTTCGGCGGGGTGGTCGACGTTCTCGGCGGGCGTGTCGGGGCGCATGAACGACACGGTACTGCCGATGCCGACGCAGATGGAGGCAAGGGGAGAGATATCCGCAGGTCGGCCAGTGAGAGAGACGTGGGACAGGTGTGAGACGGACGTGAGCAGACGTCGGGCAGGCGTGGGGCAGGCGTCGAGCAGACGTCGGGCAGGCGTGGGGAGGCCGGGTCACCGGGAACGCCGGGTGGATCCTGGGCTTCCAGCAGGTTTACGACCGTCGCGTCACCGTGTCCTCTGCCGGCGCCGTAGCCCCCATAGCCCCTGCTGACCCCATAGCCCCTGCTGACCCCGCAGCCCCTGCTGACCCGGCAGCTCCTGCCGACCTCACCGCCCCTGCCGCCCATCCCATGACCCCCACCCCCGCCCCCACAATCCCCGCCCCCACGAACAACGGAGCCGTATACCCCCACCCCGCGCTGATCACCAAGCCCCCCAGCCACGCCCCCACCGCGTTCCCCACATTCGACGCGGAGACGTTCGCGCTGGCCGCCAGCGGTACGCCGCCCGCTGCGTCCGTCACGCGCGTGATCATCCCGGGGACCGTCGCGAACCCGAACACGCCCAACAAGAAGACCAGGATCACCGACGCCGGACGGCTGCTCGCCAGCAGCCCGAACGCCGTCAGCGTTGCCGCCAGCCCCACCAACGAGACGATCAGCGTCGTGTCCCTGTTGTGGTCCGCGCCCCGCCCGCCCGCGATGTTGCCTACGACCAGTCCCGTGCCGTAGACGACCAGGAGCCAGGCGACGTCCGTCGTCGAGAAGCCCGTGACCTCGGTGAAGGTGTACGCGAGGTAGCTGAACGCGCCGAACATGCCGCCGTAGCCGAGGGCCGTTGCCGTCAGGGTCAGCCATACCTGGGTCGAGCGGAAGGCGTGGAGTTGGGTCCGCAGACTCGCGCCCCCACTTACCCGTCCCGCCCAGCCTGGGACCAGTACCGCGATCGCCACCAGCGCCACCGCCCCCGTCGCCGTGATCGCCCAGAACGTCGCCCGCCAGCCCCACCGTTCGCCGACGAGGGCGCCGAACGGGACGCCGAGGACGTTCGCCACCGTCAGGCCGGCGAACATCATCGCGACCGCGCGGGAGGCCCGTTCCGGTGCGACCAGGCGGCGGGCGACGAGCGAGCCGATGCCGAAGAACGTGCCGTGGCAGAGGGCGGCCACCACGCGGCCCAGGAGCATGGTCGGGTAGTTCGGAGCGATCGCGCAGAGCAGGTTGCCCGCTACGAACAGGGCCACCAGGCCGAGCAGGACCGGTTTGCGCGGTAGGCCCGCCGTCGCCGCCGTCACCCCTATCGCGCCTACCGCGACCGTCAGCGCGTAGCCGGAGATCAGCCAGCCCGCGGCAGCCGTCGACACGTTCAGGCTGCGGCTGACCTGCGGCAGCAGCCCGGCGATCACGAACTCGGTGAGACCGATTCCGAAACCGCCGAGCGCCAGCGCCGGCAGGCCCAACTGTCCACCGCTGTAGCGGAGTTCGGGCTGCGCGGTCAGATCACCACCCCGTCGATCTGCAAGGTCTGCACCGCCCCGGCCGCGAACGTCGCGCTCACCGTCTTGCCGCTCAGATACGTGTCCGAGTGGGAGGTGTACAGGTCGCCCCCGCCGCCCGTCACCGTGTTCCAGCGTGGGACCAGGCCGCTCGTACCGCCCGCCACCGTCGTGAACTTGGACAGGTCGAAGGTCAGAGTCGTCGACGACGAGCCCGTGTTCGCCGCCACTATCACCAACCGCTTCGCCGACGCGTCGTAGCCCGCCGCCGCGTAGCTCACGCCCGTGTCCAGGATCGTCATGCCGGGGCGGATGTGGCGGCTGAACTGGGCCATCACGTAGTACTTCGTCTGCACCGCGCCGGCCGTGAGCGTGCTCTGGTCGTACGCGATCATCGCCCAGCCGGAGGACGGGTCCATGACCTGCCAGTACGTCCACGCCGTGGGGTGCAGCCAGCGGAAGTCGTAGAGCAGGTTGCTCGCCATAGTGAGGCCGGTGGAGTCGCTGTCGCCCGTCTCGGAGTTCCAGAGGGCCTTGCCCGACGTCGTCACCACGTCCGTGTAGAGCAGGTCCCTACGGCCGCCCGAGCCCTGGTAGCCGTGGACGTTGACGCGGTTGACGTAGCCCTTCGTCGTGGAGGAGAAGGAGCTCCAGGTCGTGCGCGCCAGGTCGTAGCTCGTCTCGTCGGACGCCGAGATCTTCGTGCTGGTGAGGCCGCGCGCGTCCAACTCGCTGCGGACGTACGGGAGTACGGCCGCCTGGACCGTCGAGTCCATGTGGCAGCCCTCCTGTGTGCCGGTCGCCGTCCACCAGCTCGACGAGGGCTCGTTGAAGGCCTCGACCGTCGCGAAGTTCACGCCCCAGTTGTTCTTCGCGTAGAGGGCGACGGACGCCAGGTGGGAGGCGTGCTGGCGGTAGTTCCAGGACTGGAGGTTGTTGCCGCCGCCCGAGGCGCCGGACGGGTTGTGGTTCAGACACATCCACCACATGGGGGAGTTGGCGAAGAGCTCGGTCGTGGCTCCCCGTGCCGTCGCCTTCACCAGCATCGCGCGCTGGGTCGCGTCCGCCGTCCACTTCCAGGCCGAGGAGGTGGGGTCCTCGTTGTTCCAGTCCTGCCAGTAGCCCTCGATCTGCTTGAACGCGGGGATGTTGGCGGAGGCGACCATCGACTCGCCGCTCACCGTGTTCCAGCTGCACGCACCGAGGTTGTAGCGGGCGATGTTCAGGCCCAGGCCGGGGAGCGAAGTGCCGTTGTACGTCGTCGACTTGGTGGTGAAGAAGATGTCGGCGAAGTCGTCCCGGGCGCCGAAGACGTTCGCCCACCAGGCGAGCGAGGTGCCCCAGCCCTCCCAAGTGCCGTACTTTGTAGCCGGGTTGACCGCGATCGTCGCGTCGGCGCGTGCGGTACCGGTCGCCAGGGCGGTGCCGAGGAGGCCGCCGCCCGCCGCGGCCAGCAGGGTTCTGCGTCGGATCATCTCTACTCCCGATTCGCTCAAACGCCGGTCGTCCCACCGGCGTCGGCCATCCCCCCGGCTCGTGCCACCAGGAAGCATCGGGTGTGGTGTGTGGGATTGTCGAGGGTTGTGACACCCCTTTCTAAAACCCGTGTACGAAGGATCGAACGGCGGCCTTCACGCGCCGGCGGGAGCGCCATCGGGAGTACCAACGGGAGCCCAACGGGAGCACCAACAGGAGCCGCGGCTCTGGTGAGTTCGGGAACCCGCCCTTATCGTGCCGCCCATGCGGGTCCCCGTCGTGCAGCAGCACAGCCGTCGGCGCCGTGCGCTGCGCCGACGCGCCCTGTGGACCGGCGGCGAGCTGCTCGTCACCGCGGGGGTCGTCCTGCTCCTTCTCGTCGTCCAGCAGTTGTGGTGGACCAACCGGGAGGCCCGCCGGGGCGCGGAGCACCAAGTGCAGGCGCTGGAACGGCAATGGGCGACTCAGACGCCGACATCGACATCGCCATCGTCAACGCCATCGACACCGGCCAGCACGGATGCCGCCGACGGCGGTTCACCGCACCGGACCACCACCACCGGCACCGGGTCCGGAGGGTCCACCACCCCCCACCCCTCCCAGGCCTACGCCATCCTCACCATCCCCCGCCTCCACCTCCGTGTCCCGATCGCGGAAGGCGTCAGCAAGCGGAACGTGCTGAACAAGGGGTACGTCGGCCACTACCCGGGAACCCAACAGCCGGGCCAGGCAGGGAACTTCGCGCTCGCCGGGCACCGCAACACCCACGGCGAACCCTTCCGGTATCTCCCGCGGCTGCGGCTCAGGGACACCGTCCAGGTCGAGACGAGCACGGCCACCTACACCTACACGGTCGACAAGATCCTGCCGCAGACCTCCGCCGCCGACTCCGGCGTCATCCGGCCGGTTCCGCGCTCGACCGTCAAGCCGTCCTACGGCTACAGCCGGCCCGGTTACTACATCACCCTCACCACCTGCACCCCGGAGTTCACCTCCCGGTACCGCATGGCGGTGTGGGGCACGCTCACGTCAACGCGCCCCCGGTGAGGGCCTGGTGAGAGCCAATGAGGGCCCGGTGAGGGGTCACGCCCGCTCGCGCAGGACCACCACACTCACCGCCGCCAGCACCGCGAGTGCCGCCGACACCACCATCGCGATGTCCGCGCCGCGGGCGAGACCGCTGCCCGCCGACGTGGCGATCGCGATCGTCAGCGCGACGCCCGCGCAGGAGCCGATGTAGCGGAAGGTCTGCTGCGCGCCGGAGCCCATCGCGGCCCGGGCCGCCGGTACGGACTCGACGGACAGCAGGGGCAGTGCGGCGTTCAGCAGGCCGCTGCCCACCCCGGCGATCACCAGGCCCGGCAGCAGCCGGGGCCAGGAACCGGAGTCCAGCGCGCCGAGCATCGTCAGGACGCCGGCCGCGTGAAACAGGAATCCCAGGGCGAGTTGGTGGCGGGAGGAGACGCGGCCGGCGAGGCGGCGGGCCTGGAGGGCGACCGTGAAGGACAGGCCCGACCAGAGGAGGAACAGCCAGGCCGTGTCGATCGCGGACAGCCCCACCGTCTGCTGCAACAGCGCCGGCAGGAAGCTGAACAGGCCGATCACCGCGAAGCCCGTGAACAGGCCGCCCGCCGACGACGCCAGGAAGAGGCGGTGGCGCAGCAGGCCGAGGTCGATCATCGGGGTCGCGACCCGGCGCTCCACCAGCGCGAACACGCCGACGAGCAGCACGGCCGCCAGCGCCAGCAGGCCCACCGGTGCCCGCAGCCAGCCGTCGCGGCCGAGCGTCAGGGCGGCCACGAGGGCTACGAGGGCCAGGCCGAAGGTGACCGCTCCGGCCAGGTCGGGGCGTCCGCCTCGGGGCGCGCGGGACTCGGACAACGTACGGACGCCGAGAGCGGCCACGACAAGTGCGGCGGCGCCGAGGACGGCGTAGGCGAGGCGCCAGTCGGGCAGCGCGCCCGTCACCAGGGGGCCGACGGCTATGCCGCCGCTGACGAACGCGCCCCAGACGCCGGTCGCGTGCAGTCGGCCGCGCGGGGTCGGGAAGGCGTGCACGATCAGGCCCAGGCTGCTGGCGAGGAGCGCCGCGCTGGCGGCGCCCTGCGCGATGCGGGTCAGGGTGAACAGCAGGGTCGAGGAGGTGAGCGCGGAGAGCGCGGTGGTGATGCCGAGCGCGAAGGTGCCGGCGAGGAAGATCCGGCGGCGGCCGTAGTCGTCGGCGAGGCTGCCGGCGACCAGGAGCAGCGCGGCGAGGCCCAGCGGGGTGCCGTTCAGCAGCCAGGCCTGGGCGGAGAGCGGGGTGTGCAGGGCGGCGGCGATGTCGGGGAGCGTGACCATCGGCGCGGTGTACGTCATGAGTGCTACGGCGGTGGCCGCGCTGGTCAGGGCGAGGGTGGCGCGCGGGCGGGGCGCGTCGGCCTCGGTGAGCTCGTGCTTCTCGGAAACCGGGGAGAGGGTTCGTTCATTGAACCTAGTCATGCGGAGTACCGTAGCACTGTGGGTTCGTTCATTGAACCTTGAGTCGGAAAATGGCTAAGGTGGTCGGCATGGCACTGGGCAAGGACTACGCGACGCAGGAGTGCTCGATCGCCCGGGCACTGGAGGTGGTCGGCGAGCGCTGGACGCTGCTCGTCATCCGCGACGCCCTCTACGGCGTACGGCGCTACAACGACTTCCTCGTTCATCTCGGCATCCCGCGCGCGGTCCTCGCCGCCCGCCTCCAGGCGCTCACCGCCGAGGGCATCCTCGAAAAGCGCCGCTACCAGGAGTCCCCGCCGCGCGACGAGTACGTCCCCACGGGCCGCGCGCTCGCCCTGTGGCCCACGCTCCGCTCGCTCGGCCGCTGGGGCCGCGAGCAGTTCGACGAACCCCAGCTGCGCTACTTCCGGCACGCCGACTGCGGCACCGAACTCGGCCTGTACGGCGAGTGCCCGCGCTGCGCGGTCGTCGTCCCCGTCCCCGACGTCCTCGTGGACCCGGGCCCCGGACTCGACCCGAACCCGGCGGACCCGATCAGCCGCGCCCTCCTCAAGCCGAGGCGGCTGCTCCAGCCGTTCGAGAGCGACCCGGCAGCGGGGCAGTAGGGGGCAGTGTTCACGGTCCAGTCCGTGAACCGGGTATTGCGGACTGGACCTTGAGCTTGGAGGATCGACCAGTCCTCCGATGGCTGCACCCATCGGTCGACGGCCCGCGCGATCGATGGAGATGGTGAAGATGAAGCTGCTGCGAGTCGGTACGGCAGGGGCGGAGCGGCCCGCGCTGCTCGACGCCGAGGGGACCCTGCGGGACCTGTCCGGCATCGTCCCGGACATCGACGGGCCGCTGCTCGCCGACAGCGCCGCGCTCGGCCGGATCCGGGCGGCGGCCGACGCGGGCTCGCTGCCCGCGCTGGACGCCGACGGGCTGCGGGTCGGGCCGCCGCTGGCGCGGATCGGCAAGGTCGTGTGCATCGGGCTGAACTACCACGACCACGCCCGCGAGACCGGCGCCGAGCCGCCCGCCGAGCCGGTCGTCTTCTTCAAGGCGGCGGACACGGTCGTCGGGCCCTACGACACCGTGCTCGTCCCGCGGAAGTCGGTGAAGACCGACTGGGAGGTCGAACTCGCCGTCATCATCGGCCGTACGGCCCGCTACCTGGACTCCCACGAGGAGGCGCTCGCGCATGTCGCGGGGTACGCGGTCGCGCACGACGTGTCCGAGCGGGAGTTCCAGATCGAGCGGGGCGGGACCTGGGACAAGGGGAAGAACTGCGAGACGTTCAACCCCCTGGGCCCGTGGCTGGTGACGTCCGACGAGGTGCCGGACCCGCAGGCGCTCTCGCTGAAACTCTGGGTCAACGGGGAGCTGAAGCAGGACGGCACCACGGCGGAGCAGATCTTCCCGGTGGCCGAAGTGGTGCGGTACGTCAGCCAGTTCATGACCCTGTACCCCGGGGATGTCATCAACACCGGTACGCCGGCGGGGGTCGCGCTGGGACAGCCGGAGCCGAAGCCGTTCCTGCGGGCCGGGGATGTCGTGGAGCTTGAGATCTCGGGCTTGGGCAGGCAGCGGCAGGAGTTCAAGGACGCCTAGGTGTCCTCGCTCACGTCAGCAGAGAAGCCAGCCTGCGCCACGCCTCGCGGGGGAGGGACTCGCGTGAGCCGCCGTCGACCACTTGGAGTGCCACGTGGTCCGCGCCCGCGTCGACGAACTCGTCGATCCGGGACCGGATCCGGGTCTCCTCGCCCCACGCGAACACCGCGTCGACCAGACGGTCGCTGCCGCCGTTCGTGAGGTCGCTGTCGGTGAAGCCGTTGCGGAGGAAGTTGGCGGTGTAGTTCGGGAGGGCGAGGTAGGGGGCGAGGGCCTCGCGGGCCAGGGTGCGGGCGCGGGTCGCGTCCGTCTCCAGGACCACCTTCAACTCCGGGGCCAGCAGCGGGGTTTCGCCCAGGATCTCGCGGGAGCGTGCCGTGTGCTCCGGGGTGACCAGGTAGGGGATCGAGCCCGCCGCCCGGTCCCGGGCCAGCTCGATCGTCTTCGGGCCCAGTGCGGCGAGGAGGCGGCGGTCCGCGGGTACACCGGCCGTGTCCAGGGCGTCCAGGTAGTCGACCAGGGCCGAGTACGGGCGGCGGTACCCGGCCGTGTTCGCGGAGTGGGCCACCCCGAGGCCGAGCAGGAAGCGGCCGGGGTGGGCCCGCTCCAGTTCGGTGAAGCTCGCCGCGCTCTCGGCCGCCGGGTACTGCCAGATGCTCTGGATGCTGGTCCCGAAGACGATCCGTGACGTCGCCTCGATGAGCGGTACGGCGTTGCGCGCGGCGCTGCTGCCGCCCAACCACACCGCGCCGTACCCGAGTTGCTCCAGCTCGGCCGCGGCCTCGGTCAACTCGCCCTGCCGGGACGGATCTTCGGAGCGCAGAGCCACGCTCCAGATGCCGTACCGGCCGACCTTCTCCTTCAGGGCACTGCTCATCGGTCCCGTTCCCTCCGGTGTCGGATGCGCTGGACGTGCTGGACAGTGCCAACCGGAGGGAGCCCGGGGTTAATTCCGGTCGTCGCCCAGGAACCGCTCCAGCGCCGCCACCACGAACCGGTGGTCCTGCAGTTGCGGCAGCCCGCTCACCGTCACCGTGCCGATGACGCCCACGCCCTCGACCCTGATCGGGAACGAGCCGCCGTGGGCCGCGTACTCGTCGGGGTCGAGGCGGGAGGAGTCCTCGAAGGTGCTGCCCTTGGCGCGGAAGCGGGTGCCGACCAGGTAGGAGGCGGCGCCGAAGCGCTCGACCACCCTGCGCTTGCGGTCGATCCACGCGTCGTTGTCGGGGGTCGAGCCCGGCAGTGCCGCGTGGAAGAGCTGCTGGCCGGCGCGGCGGATGTCGACGGCGACCGGGGCCTGGCTCTCGCGGGCGAGTTCCACGAGGAGGGAACCCAGCGCCCAGGCGTCGTCGTGGGTGAAGTGCTGGAACACCAACCGGCGTTCCTGCGCCTCCAGTTCCTCCACCGTCGGGGTGATCTCGGGGGCGATCCGCTGGGTGATCGCGGGCTTGTGCTGGGTCACAGGGTCACCGTCACTCCGTCGCGGGCGCTGCGGCGCGCGGCTTCCAGTACGTCGAGGGCGGCGGCCGCCTCCAGGGCGGTCACCGGGTTGGGGGCGCCGTCGCGGAGGGCGGCGGCGACGGCCGCGTAGTACGCGGGGTAGTCACCGGGGAGGGTGGGTTCGGGGCGGCCGCCTCCGGTGAGCGGGGACTCTCCCCCAGAGGGGGGACCCCCAACGCCGACACGGCCGTGGAGCGACTCGGGCTCCTCGCCCCAGCCGGCCGCTGCGCCCGGGCGCCTGCCGTCCCGCAGGTCCGCCTCCTGGGGGTCGAGGCCGTACTTGACGTAGCCCGCCTTGGAGCCCAGCACCCGGAAACGCGGGCCGAGTTGGGCGGTGGTCGCGGAGACGTACAGGTGCGAGCGGACGCCGTTCGCGTGGGTCAGCGCGATGAACGTGTCGTCGTCCGCCTCCGCACCCGGGCGGCGGATGTCCGACTCGGCGTACACGGAGGCCACGGGTCCGAAGAGGGTCAGCGCCTGGTCGACGACATGGCTGCCGAGGTCGTAGAGGAGACCTCCGATCTCTGCCGGGTCGCCGGACTCGCGCCAGCCGCCCTTGGGCTGCGGGCGCCAGCGCTCGAAACGGGACTCGAAGCGCCAGACGTCGCCCAGTTCGCCCTCGGCCAGGAGCTTGCGCAGGGTCAGGAAGTCGTTGTCCCAGCGGCGGTTCTGGAAGACGGAGAGGAGGAGCGAGTGGTCCTCGGCGAGGGCCGCCAGCTCGCGGGCCTCGGCCGCCGTGCCGGCGATCGGCTTGTCCACGACGACCGGCAGGCCGGCCTTCAGGGCGCTCGTCGCGAGCGCGACATGCGTCCTGTTCGGGGAGGCGATGACGATCAGGTCCAACTCGGCGGCGCGGTCCAGGAGTTCGTCCGGGGACGCGGCGATGCGGACGTCGGGGAACTCGGCGCTGGCCTGGTCCTGGCGCTCCGGGTTCGAGGTGACGACCGTGTCGAGGGCGAGGCCCTCGGTGGCGGCGATCAGCGGGGCGTGGAAGACGGAGCCCGCGAGGCCGTAGCCGACGAGGCCGACGCGGAGGGGTGTGCGAGTGGTGCGTCCAGTCATGCCCTCCACTTTCGCAACGCTGTTGCCAAAGTGCAAGTGGTGGGGAGAATGGGGGAGTGAACAGTGCGCGGAGCGGGAGCGGAGCCGGAACGACAGCGGGTGCGGTGGGTGCGAATCTGCTCGCCGTGCGCAGTCACAACACCGCGCTGGTGCTCGACCTGCTGCGGACCGCGGGACCGGACGGGATCAGCCGTCTCGAACTCGCCGACCGCACCGGGCTCACCCCCCAGGCCGTCAGCAAGATCACGGCCCGGCTGCGGGAGCCCGGGCTGGTGACCGAGGCGGGGCGCCGGGCCTCCACCGGTGGCAAACCGCGCACGGTGCTGCGCCTGGTCCCGGGGGCCGGCCACGCGGTCGGCGTGCACCTGGACCGGGACGAACTGCGGGTCGTCCTCGTCGATCTCACCGGGACGGTGGTCGGGGAGCGCGGTGCTCCGCTGGATCTGGGGGCGGGTGCCGCGGTGGTCGTGGAGGGGGTGGCCCGGGAGGTCGAGGCGCTGGTGGGGGAGGCGGGGGACGGCGGCCCCGCGCGCCTCGCGTCCGCCCCGCCCGTGCGCCTCGGGCCTGCCGGGCTCGCCGCCCGCGGTCACCTGCTCGGCGTCGGCGTGGCCCTGCCCGGACCCCTCGACCACATCCACGGTGTGCTGCACCGCGTCACCGGATTCCCCGAGTGGGACGGGTTTCCGCTCAGGGACGCACTCTCGCGGCGGCTCGGGGTGCCCGCCGTCGTGGACAAGGACACGAACGCCGCCGCGCTCGGGCTGGCCGTCGGAGGTGAGGGCGGGGCCTTCGCCTATCTGCATCTCGGTACGGGGCTCGGGGCGGGGCTGGTGATCGGCGGCGGAGTGCACCGGGGCGCGCGGACCGGGGCCGGGGAGTTCGGGCACCAGGTCATCCAGCTGGACGGGCCGCCCTGCGACTGCGGGAACCGGGGCTGTATCGAGGCCCTGTGCCTGGCCGCCGTGGCGCGCGGGGACGTGGGGGAGGCGGCGCGGGTGCTGGGCGCGGGCGCCGCGAACCTCGTGGGCCTGCTCGACATCGACCTCGTGCTGCTGGGCGGCCGTACCGTCGCCGCCGACCCGGAGCCCTTCGTACGCGGAGTCGCCGCCGTCCTCGGCGAGCGCGCCCGGCGCGAGGGCGCGGGCGAGGCCGCCGTACCGGTGCGGATCGCCTCCGGCGGGGCGCGGGGTGTCGCGGAGGGGGCGGCGCAGCTGCTGCTCGGACCGTTGTTCGGGCGGGCGGACGGGTAGGCCCTCCGGCTGTCCGGCGGGGGAGGTGTTCTGAAAAAGTGTGTCACTTCCCCCGAGAACTGTGACACTTCCGCCGAACAGGGGTCCCGCCGCGCCCGTTCGAGGCACATCGACGGCCGCGTCACCCTCCATCGGCCCCCGTCTCCGGCACGCTCATGTGCTTATGCGACTGCCCCTGAGACCGCGCACCCCACTGCGCACACCCCTGTCCCTCTGCCTCGCCGCAGCCGCCCCCCTCCTCGTCACCGCCCCACCGGTCCACGCGGCCGACACCACCCCCGGCTGCGCCGCCTCCGACGCCCGCGCCTTCCCCCTCACCACCCGCATCCACGACGGCCCCGACACCTACGAGGCCGGCGGCGGCTACGGCATCTGGTACCTCGACCTCACCAACACCACCGCCCGCCGCTGCACCGCGATCCACCCGGTCGTCGTCCTCGCCGACCAGCAGCGCGCCCTGAAGCCGTCCCAGCCCCGACTCGACTTCTACGACGGCACCGGCCCGCGCCCGCACCCCGTCCGCTTCGCCACGACCGACGAGGCCGAACTCGTCGGTGCCTTCGACGACGGCTTCCCGGGCTTCACCGTCGACCCCGGCAAGACCCTCACGGTCAAGGTCCGCCTCGCGCTCGCCCCGGACACCGGACCGAACGAGATCACCGCCAACGCGGCCGTCGTACAACGCCATGCCGACGACGGGGACTGGGTCGGCCAGTCGAACGACTACCGCTTCGACGTCGAAGCGGCAGCCCCGGGAGCCGGCACACCCACCGCCCCCACTACGGCCCCCGCCGCGACCCCGCCCCCCGCGGACCTCTCGTTCACCGACGAACTCGCCCGCACCGGAATCGGCACCGCCCACCTCGTCCTCGCCGCCACCTCCGTCCTCCTCGTCACCGCCGGCGCCCTGCTGCTGGCCCGGAGACGCCGATAACGCGGGACGCCGTTTCTGCGACCATCTCCGCGTGGACTACCCGAACGACCAGGCCCCCGGCGCCCCCGTCCGCTCCGGCATCCCGGAGCACGGCCGCATCCCCAAGTACTACGCGGTGAAGGCCCAACTCGCCGCGCTCCTCGACGAGTTGGGGGAGGGCGCGGTGATCCCCACCGAGCGCGACCTCACCGAGCGGTACGAGGTCGCCCGCGAGACCGTCCGGCAGGCGCTGCGCGAACTCGTCCTGGAGGGCAGGCTGCGCCGGCAGGGCCGGGGCACGGTCGTCGCGGGCCCCAAACTGGAGCAGCCGCTGTCCCTGACCAGCTACACCGAGGGCGTACGGCGGCAGGGACGCACCCCGGGCCGCAGCCTCGTCACCCTCGACCGCTTCCCGTGCCCCGACGCGCTGGCCGCCGAGACCGGACTGACCCGCGGCGAACCCGTCTGGCACCTGGAGCGCCTGCTGCTCGCCGACGAGGAGCGCGTCGGCCTCGAAAGCACCTATGTCTCCGTCGCCCGACTCCCTCACCTGGACACGGACTTCGAGCCCGGCTCCTCCTTCTACGGCTACCTCGACGCCCGCGGCATCCGCTTCGGCGACGCCGACGAACGCATCGAGACCGTGCTCGCCACCCCGCGCGAGGCCCTGCTCGTCGGCACCCCGCCCGCCCTGCCGATGCTGCTGATCCACCGCGTGTCGAGGGACGCGGAGGGGCGGCCGCTGGAACGGGTGCGGGGTCTGTACCGGGGCGACCGCTTCTCTTTCGTCACCAAGCTAACGAATCGATAACGGGTCTAGCCCAAATGGTAGCCCTGGTTCACGCTCTAGACGTGAGAGTCACAGTCGTCGGAGGCGGCGTGGTCGGCACCATGCACGCCTGGCAAGCGGTGGAACGCGGCCACGAGGTCGTACAGATCGAGCGCGAGACGGAGGCGCGCGGCGCGTCCCTGCGCAACTTCGGGCAGATCTGGGTGAGCGGCCGGGCGGGCGGCGAGGAACTCGAAACCGCCCTGCGGGCAAGGGAGTTGTGGGAGGAGATCGGCCGCCGTGTCCCCGCGCTCGGCTTCCGGGCCAACGGCTCACTGACCCCGGTGCGCGGCCCGCACGAACTCGCCGTCGCCGAGGCCGCCGTGGCCCGCGAGGACTCCGCCGCCCGTGGCTACAAACTCCTCACCCCCGTTGAGGCCCGCGCCCTCAACCCCGCCCTGCGCGGCGACTTCACGGCCGCCCTGTACTGCGAGCGTGACGCGGCCGTCGAACCCCGCACCGCCCAACTCGCCCTGCGCGCCCAGCTGTCGAAGTCCCCGCACTACACCTTCCTGCCGGGACGAGAGGTCCGCGAGGTCGTCGGCGAGCACGCGGTGCGCGACGACCACGGGGACGTGCACCCCGCCGACGTGGTGATCCTGTGCACCGGTGCCTGGCTCGGCGGACTCGTCCGCGAACTCGCCGGGCCCCAACTCCCCGTGCGCCGCGTCCGCTTGCAGATGATGCAGACCGACCCGCTCGGCGAACCCCTCCCCACCTCGGTCGCCGACGCGGACAGCTTCCGCTACTACCCCGCGTACCGCGGCCCCGCCCTCGACCAACTCGCCGCACACCGGCCGCAGTTGCCGACCGCGGCCGCGCACGCCATGCAACTCCTCATGGTGCAGCGCGCCGACGGTGGCCTGACCATCGGCGACACCCACGAGTACGAGCACCCCTTCGCCTTCGACACCGTCGAGGACCCCTACGACCACCTAACCGAGGTCGTCGAGTCACTGCTCGGCCGCCCCCTGCCGAAGATCCGCCGCCGCTGGGCCGGCGTGTACGCGCAGTGCACCGACCCCGCCCGGGTCGTCCATCGCCAACAGGTGCGCGACGGCGTGTGGTTGGTCACCGGCCCCGGCGGACGCGGCATGACCTGCTCCCCGGCGATCGCCGAAACCACCGCGAACGAACTGGACTGGTGACACCCCCATGAGCCCCATGAGCCCCGTGAACCACGACATCCGCCTGGTCGTCCTGGACATGGCCGGCACCACCGTCGCCGACGACGGCCTCGTCGAGGAGGCGTTCACGGCCGCCGCCAGGCACATGGGCGCGGAACCCGACGCGATGCTCGACCACGTCCGCGCCACCATGGGCGAGTCCAAGATCTCCGTCTTCCGGCACCTGTTCGGGACGGAATCAAAGGCGCGGGAGGCCAACAGGGTCTTCGAGTCGGCCTACGCCGACCTCGTCGACGGCGGCCGGGTCGCCGCCCTCCCCGGTGCCCGCGAGACCGTCGAGACCCTCAAGTCGCAGGGCCGCACAGTGGTGTTGACGACCGGCTTCGCCCGCACCACCCAGGACGCGATCCTGGCCGCCCTCGGCTGGCAGGACCTCGCGCACCTCACCCTGTGCCCCGCCGACGCCGGTGGCCGGGGACGCCCGTACCCGGACATGGTCCTCACCGCGTTCCTGCGGACGGGCGCCGCCGACGCCGTAGGACAGACGGCCGTGGTCGGCGACACCTCGTACGACATGCTCAGCGGCGTCCGCGCCGGGGCGGGCGTGGTCGCCGGTGTGCTCACGGGGGCACACCGGCGGGACGCGCTGAGCGGCGCGGGCGCGACGCACGTCCTCGGCTCGGTCGCCGAACTGCCCGCACTGCTCGCCCGGTCGGAGCCTCAGACCAGGTCGACGATGTCCGCGATGGAGTCCACGACCCTCGTCGGGCGGTAGGGGTAACGGTCGAGGTCGGCCCTGGTCGTCAGGCCGGTCAGCACCAGGAAGGTCGTCATACCGGCTTCGAGACCGGCCAGCACATCGGTGTCCATCCGGTCGCCGATCATGGCGCTGGTCTCCGAGTGCGCGCCGATGGTGTTCAGCGCGCTGCGCATCATCAGGGGGTTCGGCTTGCCGACGAAGTACGGCTCCTTGCCGGTGGCCTTGGTGATCAGCGCGGCGACCGAGCCGGTCGCGGGGAGGGCGCCCTCGGGGGAGGGGCCGGTGTTGTCGGGGTTGGTGGCGATGAACCGGGCCCCGTCGTTGATCAGCCGGATCGCCTTGGTCAGCGCCTCGAAGGAGTACGTCCGGGTCTCGCCCAGGATCACGAAGTCGGGGTCCGAGTCGGTCAGCACGTATCCGGCGTCGTGCAGCGCGGTCGTCAGCCCGGCCTCGCCGATGACGTAGGCGGTGCCGCCGGGGTGCTGGTTGTCCAGGAAGGCGGCGGTGGCCAGGGCCGAGGTCCAGATGTTCTCCACCGGTACTTCGAGACCGATCCGGTTCAGCCGGGCGTGCAGGTCGCGCGCGGTGTAGATCGAGTTGTTGGTGAGGACCAGGAACGGACGCCCGGTCTCCCGCAGCTTCTTGATGAACGCGTCGGCGCCCGGAACCGGGACGCCCTCGTGCATCAGCACCCCGTCCATGTCGGTGAGCCACGATTCGATGGGCTTGCGCTCTGTCATGGCGACCATGCTATGCACTCCGGATGTCACCTCCCCCATACGGAGCAATCGGGCCCCGCCAGGGATGCGCGACCAGGTGACCAGGAGGAGTCTCCAGATATCTGGAGGTTCACGATGGGCTCACTGAAAGTCACTCTCTGTGCAAGTGCCGCGGTCCTGGCGGCGCTCACCCCGACGGCGTACGCGGCGGACGGAGGCACGGTCTCGGTGACCCCCGCGTCCCCCGCCCCCGGCGCCGACGTGGCGCTCAGGATCAGCGGCTGCTCCGGTACGACGGGCTCGGCGGCGTCGGACGCGTTCGTCGCCGACGCGAAACTCGTCGGCACGGTCGGCACCCTCGCCGGCGAGACCCGGGTCCGCTCCTCGCTGGAACCGGGCAGCTACGACGTGAAGATCACCTGCGGGAGCGTGACGGTGAAGGGCGCGATCAAGGTCGTGGAGAACGCGTCCGGGTCCCCCTCCGCGCAGCCCCCCGCCTCGCCCGTCGCCCCCGTCCACGCGGGCGGTGGCGGCACCGCGCACCTCGCCGCCGTGGACGCCCGTGCGGCCGGTCCCGGTACCGCGCAGGCGGTGGTCGGGCTGTTGCTGGCCGGTCTCGCCGCGACGGCCGTGGCCCTGCGCAGCGCCCGCCGGAGCCGTAGGCCCGGCCGGACGGACTGACCGGCCATGTTCGATCACGACCGGCCCGCCGAGCACGAGCGCTCCACCGGCACCGGACGGCTGCTGACCGGGGTGGCCTGGGCCATGCTGCTGCTCGGTCTGTGGCTGTGGGGCCAGGACCTGACCGACATACGGCAGGGCATATCCGCGCCGACCACCGGCGACGTGGCCGCGGTCGGCCGCCCCGCCGAGGCCGAACTCCCGCCCGCCGCGAAGCCGTTGGGCAACGCCCTGCCGCAGCGCATCGACATCCCCGACCTCGCGGTACAGGCACCGGTCGTGGCCCGCGGCCTCGACGCGAAGGGTGCGATCGACGCACCGCCGTTCGACCAGGCGGGTGTGGTCGGCTGGTACGAGAACGGAGTTCGGCCGGGGGCCGCCGGTACCGCGCTGATGGTCGGGCACGTCGACACCGAGACCCGGCCCGCCGTCTTCTACAAGCTCAGCACGCTGCGCCCGGGCCGCACCATCCGCGTCGTCCGCGACGACGGCAAGGTCGCCGACTTCACCGTCGACGACGTACGCGTGCTGACCCGCGCCCACTTCGACGCCCAACAGGCCTACGGCACAAGGCAGTCGGGCCGCGCAGAACTGCGCCTCATCACCTGCGGCGGCACCTTCGACCGCGCCGACCGCAGCTACACGGCGAACGTCGTCGTGTCCGCGTACCTCACCGGAACCGGTTCCTGACCGTACCTGGCCCGGCCGGCGACCCGCTCCCCCCGAAGCCGCCGACCGGGCTGGTCCTCGACCGCGCGTGCCCGGGCTGCGGGAGTAACCCGGCGAACTGCGCGGGAGGCATGGGAAAACACCGTGGTGGAGGGTATGAACCGGCCGGGGACCGGGGCCGTTGGAGTCGACTGTAGAACGAATGAGCGCCCGGGCCTAGAGGGTGAATGACGCCATGTCCCGATGCGGTAGCACCCTGTCATATGCACAGGTCGTCGGCGCTGCTACGGACCCCTCAACTCGGCATCGTCCACGCCCCGTTCGATCACCGACCGCGCGACCCGGTCCAGCGGCAGCCGACGCCGTCGCGCGTACTGGCGCAGCTCCATGAACGCCTCGTCGGTATCGACCTGCCAGCGCTCCGCGAGCATCCCCTTGGCCTGTTCGATCCGCACCCGGCTCGACAGCGCCTCCTGCAACTGCCCGGCCAGGGACCGGTATTGGGCGTACGTGCGATGGTTCTGCAGGCCGAGTCCCGCCGCGTCGGCCAGGGCCTGCGCCACCACCAAGTCCCAACGCTCCCCGTCCGGGCCGCCGTTGGGCAGCGTCGGCGCGAACACGTTGAGCGCGCCCAGCAGCGTGTCCCGCCGCCGCACCGGCACCGCGAACGTCGCCACGATCCCGTGCCGCAGCGCCCGTTCGGTGAACTCCGGCCAGCGGGCGGCGGCATGGGCCACCCCGATCGACACCGGTGCCACGGCCCGCCCGGAGCCGTAGCTCTCCAGACAGGGCCCGCCGGAGTGCTGGGCCGTCAGCAGATCGAGCGCCACCGCCTCCCGGTGACTGCTCCCGGCCAGCGACACGGCCTGACCGCCGTCGATCAGCATCACCCCGGCCGTCCACGCGGACAGCAACTCCACGCAGTGGTCGGACAGCCTGCGCAGATAGTCGCCGGTCTCGAAGGTCTCGGTGAGGGTGTCGGCCGCCTCCACCAGCGCCGCGGCGAGCCGGCCCTCCCGGTTCGTTCGGTGCATGACGGCCACCTTCCCCTGCCCATAGGCCGGGCGCCTACCCAACGTGGCGGTGCTGTAACAACCGGCCGACAACATCCCGGGCGTTCTCGTGGGCGGCACGCCACGTATGTCACGATTGAGCCTTGGATCGGTACAGCCAAGGGGGAGTTGGATGTACGGCAGCCAGGGGACCCCGGTCCCCTTCGGCACACGGGCGTCGGCACTGGTCCTGGGGGCGGCACTGCTCCTCGCGGGCTGTTCCTCGGGGGGCGGGGACGGCAGGAAACCCGACGCGGGGGCGAAGATCGGCCAACAGCCCGGCGGCAGCGACCCGATCTGGGTCAACCCGGACACCAACGCGGCCCGGCAGCTCGCCGCCTACGCCAAGGCCGGCAAGACCGCCGACGCCGAACAGATCAGGAAGATCGCCGAACAGCCGACCGGCGAGTGGATCGGCCCGGAGAACCCGAAGGCGGAGGCGCAGGGCTTCACCGAGGCCGCCGACAAGGCCGGCCGCACCGCGCTCCTCGTCCTCTACAACATCCCGCACCGCGACTGCGGCCAGTACTCCCAGGGCGGCGCGGGCGACGGCGACTCCTACCGCGCCTGGATCGACGCCGTCGCCCAGGGCATCGCCGACCGCTCCGCCACGGTGATCCTCGAACCGGACGCCGTGCTCCACCTGGTGGACGGCTGCACCCCCGCCCAGTTCCAGGACGAGCGCTACGACCTCCTGAACTACGCCGTCACCAAGCTCAAGTCCCTCAAGCACACGAAGGTCTACCTCGACGCCGGAAACGCCGGCTGGGGCCACCCCGACGAGATCTACCAGCCCCTCCAGCGAGCGGGCATCGCCAAGGCCGACGGTTTCGCGGTGAACGTCTCCAACTTCTACTCCACCGAGGACTCCATCACCTACGGCAAACAACTCTCGGCCAAGACCGGCGACAAACACTTCGTCATTGACACCAGCCGCAACGGCAACGGACCGTATACGTCCGGCGACGAGGACGAGAACTGGTGCAACCCGCCGGGCCGTTCCCTGGGCGAAACCCCGACGACAAAGACGGCAGACCCGTTGGTGGACGCCTACCTGTGGATCAAACGCCCGGGGGAGTCGGACGGGACCTGCAAAGGCGGCCCGAAGGCAGGCCAATGGTGGCCGACCTACGCCCTGAAACTGGCGCGGGCCTCAACCCCCTGAAGGGGCGCGGGGAACTGCGTATCCAGCCCCCACACCCCCGCGTCAAAACACAACCAATCAGGGCACCTTGACCCACACAGCCTTGCTCGGCGTCCCCAAGTCGTCATCCACGAACAGCATGTACCACCCCGACTGCACCAGGTTCTTGCCCTTAGGCACAGTCACCGTGATCTTGTTCCCGGCCGTCTTGAAGTCCAGCGCAATCGACCGCTGATCCACATCCGTGACATGCGTGGACGCACTCGGTCGGATCAACCGCACCTTCTTGATGGACGACGCATGCTGCGAGGTGAACGTCCCCGACGCCCCCCGCGCGATCGACTCCGGCCCCCCGGACAGATCCGGCCGCGAATCCCGGTACAGATACGGCGGCGTATAGATCTCGATCCGCTGCTCGAAGACCCCCGGCTTCGTGTTCGCCTTGTCCGCGTACAACGAGTTGGACCCGAAGAACATCACCCGCCCGTCCGGCAGCAGGATCGACCCGGAGTGGTAGTTCCGCCCCACCAGCGGATCGGCGACCTTCTCGAAGGTGTTCGTGTCGGGGTGGTACAGCCGAGCCTGAAGGATGTCGGAGTCGCTCCGCCCCCGATAGTCCTCGGAGCCGCCCGACACCAGCACGGTGTCGTCCGGCAGGATCGACGTCTGCGGATATCGCGTCCCCTTCTCCAGCGAGGGCCCGTCCACGAAACGGGGGTCGGCGTCCTTCAGATCGACCAGCCGCGTCTTGTCGGTCGACAGCTTCGACTCACCGACACCCCCGCCCCCGATCACCATGTACTTCTCGTCCTGCGCCGGAGGCAGCAGCACGGTCGCCGAGGTCTCCATCATGTTCGGATCACTCAGCCCGGGAATCTTCGTGAACCGATTGGTGCCGACGTCCCAAATGCCGGGATCACGGCCCACGTTGTCCGGCCCGTACCCCGCGTTCGACCCCGAGTAGAACAGCTTCCCGTTCTCCATCAGGAACAGCGCCGGATACGTCGGGAACTGCCGCTTCGTCTTCGTGTACGTCCACTTCTTCGTCGCCGGATCGAAGATCTCGTTCTTACCCGGCACCAACTGCCCGATGTCGTCGAGCCCGGAGACGCTGAGCACCTTGCCGTCGGACAGCGTCGTCAACGTGGGATACCAGCGCGCCTCGTTCATCGGATCGACCTTGATGTACTTCTCGGCGACCGGATCGAACTCGTACGCGTTCTTGATCCCCTCGAAGTCCCGCTTGTCGAGCCCGAACTTGTTCCCGATGCCGTACGTGTTGCGTTCGTCGGCGCCGGTCAGCCCCTGGACGCGGTAGTTGTCCTGGGTGCCGGTCTCGTACTTGGTGCCCTCCTTGGGCGCCTCGACGACGACCCGGGCGTAACCGGGGTTGTTCCGCAGGAACCTGCCGGTCTTCTTGTCGAAGATCTTGGTGGCGCGCGGAATGAGGACCGAGTCCGTCGACACGAACGACTTGCCGTTCGCCTTGCCGGTGAACCTGGTGCCCTGGGGCAGGGTCATCGGCTTGTCGGGGTTCTCGTTGTAGAGGATCATCACGCCCCCGGCCTTCTTCACATCCCCCTTCAGCTTCTCGTACTTCTGGGTGCCGCCCGCGATCAGCAGGTTGCCGTTGGCGAGTTGGGTGTGCCCGGTGCAGAACAGGTCGGCCGGGGTGGGCACCTTCTTGATGGTCCCCTTGACCGGGTCCCAGATCCGGGTGTCGAACTTCTTCGCGTTGAAGTTGTCCTGGTTGTTGCCCGACCCGGCGATGAGCAGCACCTTGCCGGTGCGCAGCAGCGCCGCGTGGATGGTGTCCTGCCGGTACTTCTTCGGGAACCGGATGATGTCCCAGTGCCCGTTGTCGGCCTTGTACTCGGGCTTGTTGATGACGTACTGGTGGTATCTCTCGGTGCTGAATCTGTACAGCCAGGGCCCGTTCATCCCGGCCAGGGCGATGACGACCACCGTGCTGATCGCGAGTCGACGGGCACGGCGCCGGCCGGCTTCCTTCATTCCTTACGTCCCCCCGGTCCACCGAGCGCGATCTGCATCGTCTGCTCGCTGTTGGTGGCCGAGGCCGCCCAACTGGGCTTCTGCTGGGGCACATGCGCGGCCGGCACCGGCTGCGGCGGGACGGCGTCCTGCGGTTCGCCCATCAGGGCGGGCGGCTGCTTCTTCTCCTGGCGCAGCATGTACCGCCAGGCCAGGATCGGCGACGCGGTGATCAGCAGGGCGAACGTGGCCCAGGTGATCATCGCCGGGTGGGAGTGCCCGTTCTCGAACCCGGCCATCAGCGAGCCGCCGAAGATCAGGATGAAGAACCAGTGCACCCGGAACGTCCCGAACAGCGTGTCGGGGCTGGCCGAGTCGCCCTTGGGCGTCACGACGAACCTGCTCTTGCGGCGCAGTACGGCGTCGAAGAGCGAGCGCGCGTAGATCGGTGCCGACAGCGCGGACATCACCATGCCGGCGACCCCGCCCGAGCCCTCCGGTTCGTGCGGGGAGACGTTGTGCCGCCGGTTCCAGATGTAGAGGCCGATCTGCAGCGCGGACGCGTTGCCGTAGAGCATCAGCCACACCGTCGGGTCGATGTTCACACCCGAGGCGCCCAGACCGAGGAACAGGGCGCAACTCAGCGCGGCCAGTATCCAGTTGAGGGCCGACATCGGGTAGAAGATGATCATCATGGTGTAGTTGAAGAGCTTGCCCGGAGGCATCGAGAAGAAGCCCTTCCAGTACTGCTTGAGGATCGTCTCGTACGTCCCCCGCGACCACCGCAGCTGCTGGGTGAAGAAGTCCGTCCAGGCGCTGGGCCCTTCACCGACCGCGAGCACGTCCGGCGTGTAGACCGACTTCCACTTCTTCCCGGTCGCCGGATTCTTGGCCCGGTGCATTTCAAATCCCGTGGCCATGTCCTCGGTGATCGAGTCGTACAGCCCGCCGATCTGCTGAAGTGCCTTGATCCGTACGGCGTTCGAGGTGCCGACGAACATCGGCGAGCCGTAGCGGTTGCCGGCCCGCTGGATCAGGGCGTGGAAGAGGAACTGCTGCGACTCGGCGGCCTTGGTGACCGGGGTGTCGTAATTGCCGTACACCTGGGGGCCGATGACGAAGCCGACGTCCGGGTCGCGGAAGAAGCCGAGCATCCGCTCCAGGTAGTTGGGCAGCGGCACGTGGTCGGTGTCGACGGAGGCGAAGTAGTCGTACTCGTCGCCGTGCGCCTCCAGCCAGGCGTTGTAGTTGCCGTGCTTGGTCTTCGCGCGGTGGGGTCCCTTGGGCCGGTTCCACTTCTCGACTCCCCTGCGGGAGAAGTGATGTACGCCGAGCCGCCCGCACACCGCCTTGACCTCGGGGTCGTCGCCCTCGTCGAGGAGCCACACGTGGAGCAGCCCCCGGTGGCGCAGCCGTACGGCCGCCTCCAAGGTCCTCGTGACCATCTCCAGGGGCTCCTTGCCGGGCACGAACGTCGTGATGAACGCGACTCTCGTGCCGGTCTCGGGCACCACCGGGACCGGGTCGCGGGCGACCAGCGTGGCGTGCGCGTTGGACAGCACGTTCATGCAGCGGAAGAACTCGATCAGACCGATCGCGACCAGCATCACGATGTCCAGCGCGGGCAGGAAGTCGTAGGCGGGATAGTCGCGTTGGGTCCAGTGCCCCGGCTGCAGCAGCCAGCCCAGCAGGATCAGCGAGAGCAGCGGCGCCGCACCCAGCATCAGCGCGGCGCGGACGCGGTGCGTCTCCTGCGACAGCAGCGACCGGTACTGGACCTTGTACGGCCGGTCCGGGGCGGGCTCGGTGAGGGGTCCCGCAAGGCGGCTGTAGTGCTCGTAGTCGTATCTCGGAAGTGTGTTCTTGATCCGGCGGAAGCTGCCGGTCCGGTGTCCCGGGACTCTGAGTTCGGTGGTTTGTGACGGGTCGAAGCCCTGTCGGGCGCCCGTCGGCGTCGACGTCATGAGTCATCCCCCCACACGCGAGAACGCGCGTGTCTGTTTGTCGCGGCCGTCCGTCAGGGTCCCCCTCGACCCGCGACGGGCGTGTCAGTGGTGGCCACAGTCACCACACAGTCCACTCACAAAGACATGCGACTGCGACCGTCCGGTTGCGCGATGCCCCCTCAGACATCTGTTCCCCGGCGGGGCCCCTCCTCCCCGCGAAACCGTACAACCGGTTCCTTACCCCCTCAACTGCCGTGTACCGACAGCATCTTCAAAACCAGGGTTCTACGGTGTTCATCTTGATCGCAAGACACGAAACGCGGTGTTTACCGGTCATACGCGTTCATTGGGGCGCGTGTGGGGATCAGGTGGAGTCGTTGTGGACAGCCTTGTGCGCACGTTGTCGAAGTGCTCCCTTATGGCCTTCTCGGCGCGCTTCGCATCCCCGGACCGGACCGCGTCGAGGATCTCCCGGTGCTGGCGGCAGGTGACCTCGGGGTCCTGCGGGCCGGCCGCGAGATCGGCGCGGACGCGGTGGAAGGCGTCCCAGAAGGCCTCCAGGACCTCGCTCAGCAGCGCGTTGTCCAGCCCCCGGTAGAGGGTGGCGTGGAAGGCGCGGTCGGTGGCCGCGAGCCCGACCCCCTCGGCGGCCTCCCGCTCCATCCGCCCCACCAGCGCGTCCAGTTCGGCGAGATCCCGCTCCGGCAGCCGCCCCGCGAGCCGGGCGACGAGCCCCGACTCCACCGCCTCCCGCAGTTCGAGGAGCTGGAGCAGACTGTCCTCGCCCCGGTAGTGCCCGACGACCGTACGGAACGCGAGACCCTCGACCATCGGCGCGAGCGACATCGGCCCGACGTACGTCCCGAACCCGTGCCGGATCTCGACGATCCCCATCGCCTGCAGGGCCTTGAGCGCCTCGCGCACCGAGTTCCGGCTCGCGCCGAGGAACACCATCAGCTCGGGCTCGGTCGGCAGAGGTGCCCCCGAGGGCAGCCGACGGTCGAGGATGAGCTTCTTGATCCGCTCCTGGAGGTCACGGGCTGCCATGGCGAGAGGGTATCCGGCCAAACGGGGTGAGGCCTGTGTTCCGTCCATGCAAAAGGCCCCCCGCAGTGCGGAGGGCCTCGCTGTCTGTGCGCCGCCAGGGACTCGAACCCCGGACCCGCTGATTAAGAGTCAGCTGCTCTAACCAACTGAGCTAGCGGCGCCTGCTGACCTGGACAACTGTACCGGATGCCCAGGGGTGCTCCCGACCACCCCCTCCGGCCCCCGGCGGGCCCCTGTACATCATTCGGACCGTCAACATGCGAGTCCGGAAGACAGTTGAGAAACTGGCGGACGTGCACGAGTGCGGAATTTTCCACCTGGAGTGTGAGGGGCATCGCATGGAGACTCCGGTATTCGAGGAATTCGATCCCGCGAGCGATTGTGATTGCCCAGGATGTGTTCGCCGACGGCGCGCCCTGCCGCATTCCCCGACCGGCCACACCGTCGCCGGGCGGGTCCTGGTCGTGGCCGCCGCCGCGTCCGCGACCCTCGCAGCCGGGCACGCCGTACCGGCCCTCGCCGCTCCCCACACCTCGCCCCGCCCCGGCGTCCCCGCAGGTGACACGGGCGACGAGCCCGCCACCCCGCAGGGCACCAAGGCCCCGCTGCACGGCCCGAGCGGGAAACCGGCGAAGCCGGCCGGTGTCCTCAAGGCGCCCGCGACCACCCGCGCCGAGATCATCAACCGGGCCAAGACCTGGATCGCGGCGCAGGTGCCGTACAGCATGAACGAATACTGGTCGGACGGTTACCGGCAGGACTGCTCGGGGTTCGTCTCGATGGCCTGGGGGCTGCCGGGGAACGAATGGACCGGCAGTCTCGACCAGTACGGGACGCGTATTTCCAAGGAGGAACTGGAGCCCGGCGACATTCTGCTGTTCCACAATCCGGAGAATCCCGAGAAGGGCTCGCACGTCGTCATTTTCGGCGGCTGGACCGACTACACGCACACCTACTACATCGCCCTGGAGGAGACCCCCTCGCACGCCCGGCGCCAGTCCACGCCGTACGCGTACTGGAGCCACTCCGCCAACTACGTCCCCTACCGCTACAGGGGCCTGACGGTGAGCGCGGGGGAGGTGAACCCGAAGCCCCCTGTGCCTTCGAAGCCCGCGGTGCCCCCGGTGACGCCGGCCGGCGCGGTCACGCCGAAGACGGCGTACCCGGGACCGGCGTATTTCGGCCCCGGCGCCAACAACAAGTACGTCACCCAGCTCGGCACGATGCTCGTCGCCCGGGGTGCCGGCTCCTACTACACCGCGGGTCCCGGCCCGGTCTGGTCGGACGCGGACCGGCTGGCCACCCAGGCCTTCCAGCAGGCCCAGGGCTGGACCGGCGCGGACGCGGACGGCCTGCCGGGACCGCTGACCTGGGAACTGCTGATCACCGGCAAGGGCAGGAACATCGGCGGCGCGGTGGTGGGAGCGGCCGGCCCGCCCGCCGCCACCCCCGCCTCGCACGGTGTCCCCGGCTATCCCGGCCGGGGCATGTTCCGCCCCGGCGCGACCAACAAGTACGTCACCGAGCTCGGAAAGCAGCTGGTCAAGAAGGGCTTCGGCAAGTACTACACGACCGGCCCGGGACCGCGCTGGGGCGAGCCGGACCGGCGCAACGTCGAGGCCTTCCAGCGCGCCCAGGGCTGGCGCGGCGGCGCGGCGGACGGCTACCCGGGGCCGGAGACCTGGCGCCGGCTCTTCTCGTAGGCACGTACACCCCCACCCGTTGTGACGCATCTGGCGCGGAGGCTGGAGGCAACCATGAGTACGACGACCACTTCACAGACGCCCGAGAACGAGGAACCCGCGGGGCCGCCCGAGGCGGCGCCGACCCGGCCCGCGCGCCTCATCCAGAACGAGGCGACCACCGAGATCCCCGTCCACCTGCTCTTCCGCGACGACCCCGACCCGGTGTCGCTGCCGCTCCGACCCGCTGTCGTGGGACGCAGACAGGGCACCGGCGAACAGCCGCGCTTCCGCCGCCCCCTGCCGGCCAAGCCGCGCCCGGCACCGGAGGTCGACCCCGAGCTGGTGGAGCGGCCGGCCCGGGTGCTGCCCGGTACGGCGGGCGTGCTCGCCGGCTCCTGCGGACTCGCCGGCTGTCTCGCCACCTCGTGGTGGGCGGGCGTCCTGCCCCCGCACGCGGCCGACGCGCTACGGCTGCCGGTCTACGCCGGTGCCGGGCTCGGTCCCGCGCAGTGGGCCGCGTACGCCGGGGCCGGCGCGCTCGGTCTTTTCGGCTTCGGCGGTCTGGCCCGGGGCCGTACCGGACGGGCCTGGGTGCTCGGCCTGTTCGGGCGGTACCGGGGGACCGTCCGGCGCACCGGGCTGATGTGGGTCAACCCGCTGCTGCTGCGCCGCCGGGTCGACGTACGGCTGCGGCACTGGCGCAGCGAGCCGATGCCGGCCGCCGACGCGAACGGGGTCGCGCTGCGGGTCGCCGTGCTCGTGGTGTGGCGGGTGCGGGACACCGCGCGGGCCACGCTCGGGGTCGAGGACCACGAGACGTATCTGCGCGAGTGCGTGGAGGCGGCGCTGACCCGGGTGCCGGTGGAGCCGCCGGGCGGCGGCGCGAAGGGCGCGGCCGAACTGGCCGTCGACGCGCTGACCCGGCTGGTCGCGGCGGACGCGGGGCCGGTCGGCATCGAGGTGTTCTCGGTGCAGCCGCTGCGCGTCGAGTACGCCCCGGAGGTGGCCGCGGCGATGACCCGGCGCCGTATCGCCACGCTGGACGCGCAACAGCGGGCGACGATGCTCACGTCGGTCGTCGACTCGGTGGAGGACACCGTCACCCGGCTGACCATGCGCGGGCTGGTCGAGCTGGACGACTACGAACGCAAGGCGCTGGTCAAGGACTTGACGGTCGCGTTCTGTTCGGGGCGCGGAGAAGCCGCGCCGTGAGTGGTATGGACACGGTCAAGTAAGGGCAATAATCTGGGACTTGGTCTAGACCTGCACGGCTCACGGAACTCCCCACACGTTCTCCAGGAGCGGCAGCATGCGCAAAAAGACCAAGTGGTACGCGGGCGTGCTCGGGCTCACCACGGCCGGGGCCATCGTGCTCTCGTCCGGGGCCGCGAGCAGCCACGGCTACACCGACCTCCCCATCAGCAGGCAGAAACTCTGTGCCAACGGCACGGTGACGAACTGCGGTGACATCCAGTACGAGCCGCAGAGCGTCGAGGGCCCCAAGGGCTTCCCGGCAGCCGGTCCCGCCGACGGACAGATCTGCAGCGGCGGGATCAGCCGCTTCAGTCAGCTCAGTTCACCGACGACCCCGTCCGGCGGCGCCTGGCCGACGACGAAGGTGACGGGTGGTCAGTCGTACACCTTCCGCTGGCAGTTCACGGCCATGCACGCCACCACGGACTTCAAGTACTACGTCACCAGGCAGGGTTGGAACCAGAACCACAACCTGGCCCGCTCGGACCTCAACACCACGCCGTTCCTCACCGTCCCCTACAACGGCCAGCGCCCGCCGGCCACCCTCTCGCACAGCGGCACGCTTCCGTCCGGCCTGACCGGCCACCATGTGATCGTCGCGGTGTGGACGATCGCGGACACGGCCAACGCGTTCTACGCCTGCTCGGACGTCACGTTCTGAGCTTCGCTTGAGACAGTCCGGTGTTCCCCGGGGGTAGGTTCCCTCCACCAAGCGGTATCCGACCTCGGGGGACGCACCATGGACCTGATCTTCTACCTCATCCCAAGCCTCGTGATGGCCTTCGCCCTCCTCATGGGGTATCGCGTGACACGCCGCTGGCTCCAGGTGCGCCGTGCCTGGAACAGCGGCCTGACGGCCGAGGGGCGTTGCCTGCGCTCGTACACGACGGTGAGCGGCGGCCACGGTGACACCTCCGTGCGCACGACACTGCACCACGTGTACGAGTTCACCGCCCGTGACGGCCGCTCCGTGCGGTTCGAGGAGGGGGGCGGCCGGGGGACCGTCATCGAGGGCGACTACGTCACCGTGTACTACACCGACGGCCGCGAGGTGGTCGCCACCGCGCACGAGCCCAGCCGGGGCAAGCAGGCGGCGGCCACCTTCGGCATCCTGGCCTTCCTCGGCGTGATCGTCGTGTTCTGCATCGGCTTCATGGCCTCCTACGCCACCACCTTCGCGGGCTCGGGCCCAGACGGGTTCTGACCGGCACGCCTCTCCACATCTGACGGTACGTCAACTACCGTGCGCCCCCATGGAGTCCAGGAGGCGTACCGTCGCGGAACTCGTACAGGCACGGTGGGAGGACCACCGCCCGGGACTGTGGTGCGAGGGGCGGACGCTCACCCACCACGAGGTGGCGGCCGGCGCCGCGGCCAGAGCGGCGCTCCTCACCGACCTCCTGCCACCCGGCACCGCACCCCACGTCGGCGTCCTGCTCGACAACACCCCTGAATACCCACTGTGGTTGAGCGCGGCGGCCCTCGCGGGCGCGGCCGTCGCCGGCATCAACCCCACCCGCCGGGGCCCCGAGCTGGCCCGCGACATCCTGCACACCGAATGCCGGATCCTCGTCACCGGACGGGCACACCTCCCGCTCCTCGACGGCCTCGAACTCCCCGGTGTGCGGCTGATGGTGACGGACACCCAGGCCTACGACGACCTCCTCGCGCCGTACGCGCACACGAAACCGGACGCCTTCTCCCGGGCCACCCCCGACGACCGCATCCTGCTCTACTTCACCTCCGGTTCCACCGGCGCCCCGAAGGCCGCGATCTGCACCCAGGGCCGCCTGGCCGCCGCCGGAGCCTCGCTGGTCGACAGCTTCGGGGTCCGCCCGGACGACGTGCACTACATCTGCATGCCGATGTTCCACGGCAACGCGGTGATCGCCGACTGGGCACCGGCGCTGGCGGCCGGGGCGGGGGTGGCGCTGCGCCGCAGGTTCTCGGCGTCCCGGTTCCTGGACGACGTACGGGCGTACCGGGCCACGTACTTCACCTACGTCGGCCGGGCCGTGCAGTACATCCTGGCCACGGAGGAACGCCCCGACGACCGGGACAATCCGCTGCGGATGGGCTTCGGCACGGAGGCGGGGGCGGTGGACGCGGCGGCGTTCGAGCGGCGGTTCGGGGTGCGGTTGGTGGAGGGATACGGGTCCTCGGAGGGCGGGGCGGCGGTGCAGTGGTCGCCCGGGACACCTTCCGGTGCGGTCGGACGGGCGGCGCCCGGGCTCGCCGTACTCGATCCGGAGACGCGGGCGGAGTGCCCGCGGGCGGTCTTCGACTCGGCCGGACGGCTGCTCAACGGGGAGGAGGCAATAGGGGAGTTGGTGAATCGGGCCGCCAACCCCTTCGAGGGCTACTGGCGCAATCCGGAGGCGGACGCGGAACGCCGCCGGTGGGGGTCCCCCCGCTCGAGCGAAGCCGAGGGTGGGGGAGGCTGGTACTGGACCGGGGACCTCTTCTACCGGGACACCGACGGCTACCTCTACTTCGCCGGCCGCACCGACGACCGCCTCCGCGTCGACGGCGAGAACCTCGCCGCCGCGATGATCGAGAACATCCTCGCCCGCTACGAGGGCGCCGACGCCGTGGCGGTGTACGCGGTGCCGGACCCGGTGACCGGCGACCAGGTCATGGCCACGATCGCGGGGCACTTCGACCCGCTCGCCTTCGCCGAATTCCTGCTGGCCCAGCCGGACTTGGGGACGAAGATGGCACCCCGCTTCGTACGGGTGGTGCGGCGGATGCCGGTCACGGCGACGAACAAGATCCATCGCGCGGGGCTGCGGCGGGAGGGGATCCGGTGCGCCGATCCGGTGTGGTGGCGGCCGCCGGGGGAGGCGGCGTATCGACGACTGACTCCGCGGGACGCCGTCGTAGCGGCGGGGACCAGTCGGATCGGCTGAGCATGTCGGCCAGTTCGCGGCGGGTACGGACGCCGAGTTTGGCGTAGGCGTGCCGGAGATGGTTGTCGACCGTGCGCACGGACAGGTGCGGTGCCTCGGCGACCTCCTTGCTGCGCAGGTCGGCCGCGGCGAGCAGGGCGATCTCGCGTTCGCGCTCCGTGAAGGCGTAGGTGGCCTCCGCGCTCACGAGGAGGGGGTGCGCACCCCGGGGCAGCCGGCGGTGAAGGTGCGGGTCAGCTGGGACGCGGCGGTCGCGCGGCGCGGATGACCGGCCCGGCGCCAGGCCGCGGCGGCCGACACCGCGGCTTCGGCGGCGAGCAACTGGGCGCCGACGGCGCCCAGTTCACGTGCCGCCGCCAGCAACGGGTCCGGCTCGTCGACGGCCAGGGCATTGCTCGGGCGGACCCGGGCCGGCGCGAGATCTCCGTCGCAGTGCCCGCTCAGCTCGGCCAGCCGGGCGGAGACCTCCTTCGCGCCGCCCAGGCGGGCGATGTCCGTCAACAGCAGCATCTCCGAAGTGGTTTGGCCGGTGTCGCGGGCGGCCGAGGCCGCGGCGGCCAGGACGTCCCGGGCCCGGGACAGGTGTCCGCGGGCGGCCTGGAGCCACGCCTCGCCGAGGCGCTCCTCACCCGCCGGGTGGCCCATGACCGGGTAGGTCCGCATCCGGACCACGGCCGCCTCGGCGGTGTCGAAGTCGCCCAGTAACGCGGCCGCGGCGGCCAGGCCTCCCCATGCCTGCACGAACGGCCGGGTACTGGGATCCAGGGATCGCGGGAGGCGAGGTCCGCTCACGGGGTGCTGGAACCCTCGGCGCACAGTGCGTGGTCGATCAGGGCGCTGGCCGCGTTCTCCTGGTCCAGTATGTGCTTCAGGGTGTCGCCGCGTGCCTCGGACATGGAGACCACGGCACTTCGTCTGCCGTCGTCGGTCACGCCGTTGAGGGTGATGTAGCCGCCGTCCCCGCCTTCATGGCTCCAGTAGGTTCCGCCGCAGCCCAGGGGGCGTTCGACCAGGCCGAGCCCGTAACGGCCGTCGGGCCACAGCTGTTGGACCTCCGCGCTCACGGGGACGGTCTGCTTCATCTCGGCCAGCTGCCGTGCCGGTAGCAGGTGGCCGTCGAGCAGCGCGCGGAGGAAGCGGTTCTCGTCCCGCGTGGTCGTGACCCACGAAAGGTTCTCGTAGTCCACCGGTATCTGGTCGGTGACGTCCACCCGGGAACCGGGACCGAAGAGCTGGTAGGCCTGGGCGTGGGGCCGGGGCAGGGTGGGCGCGATGCCCATCCACCGGGTCCGGTCGAGGTCGAGCGGGCGCAGGATGCGGGTTTCGATCTCCTGGTGGGCGGGGCGACCGGTGGCCTTCTGGATGATCATGTCGAGCAGGACGTAACCGGTGTTGGAGTACGCCCAGCCCTCGCCGGGTGGGAAGTCCTCCGGCTCGTGGGCCATGGCGAGGTCGACCAGTTGCTCGGGTTCGTAGACGTTGTGGCGTTGCTGGTAGTACTCCTTCGGCGTGGTGTATCCGGGCAGGTCGCCGCGGATGCCGCTGGTGTGCTGGAGCAGTTGGCGGATGGAGATCCGGCTGCCGTCGTTGCCGTTGCCGTGCACCACTCCGGGCAGCCATTGGTCGACGGTGTCGTTCAGGGACAGCCTGCCCTCGGCCTCCAACTGGAGGACCACGGTGGCGACCAGCGTCTTGGACGTGCTGGCCATGCGGAAGTAGCCGTCGGCGGAGACCGGGCGGTCGGTGTTCAGGTCGGCGGTGCCACTGGTAGCGACCGACTGCCGGCCGTCGGGCCCGATCACGCGGGCCTGCACACCGCTGACATCGAGGGCCTGGATCGCCTCGATGTCCTGGCGCAACTGCTCTTTGTGGGAGGGACCGCTGGGCTGGGCGACGGCCGGGGCCACCCCGGTGGCGAGCAGCGTGGCGGCACCGACTGCCATGGCGAGATGCTTTCGCAGAGTCAAAGCCATGACCGAACGCTAGTTTTCGCCCTCGACGGGACGCGATCCGGTGCACCCCAGGAACGGACTGGGGATATCCCCCCGGCGCGGGCCATCACGAGTCCGGCGTCGACCTCCGGGCGCGGTGTGACGGTGCTTGACTCCGCGCTGCACACCATTGCGAGCGGAATCGCTGCGAGGGTCTCGACGGCACGATTCCTGCGCCCACCCACGAGGCACGCACTCGGGCGATCTCGCCTCGGACTTTCCCGGGACTGCTGGTTGCCGCCCTGAGAAGACCTGGTTTCCACCGCTGACCGGCAACGAACACACGAAGCTCCTGGCGGACACGGGGGATTTTGCTCGGGAACCCGTCTGCCAGGAGCTTCGTCGGCGTGCGGAGGCACTCGGCTCGCGCCGGTGCCGCTGACTCGGAAGGGACTCAGTGCCCCCGGCGGTGGACTACCAGCGGCCACCGGTGACGTGTGCGGGCCTCCAATAGACGGCGGCCCAGATTCCGTGGTTTGCCGCGGCTCCCCAGCCCCGGCTCCAAGAAGTCAACAGGTTGCCCGCGTTCGTGCAGAGCCAGGCCGGGACCTTGACCGAACAGGCACGCACGGCGCCTGCGATCGTTCCCCGGGCGATGTCTCCGTACGAAGCGATGATCCAGAAGTGGTCCCCGGTCACACCGGTCGCCAGTGCCTGGACGGCGTGTCCCTTGTCGGTGGACGTCGCGGAGGTGATGCTCCCGGTGTTCTGTACCGGTGCATCGGTGCGGACCGTGGCCACACCGGCGAAGGCTGCCTGAACTTCGCTGATGAGCCGCGCCCGGCTCTCTCGGGTCGCCGTCAGCTGCTCCCACTCCGACGACTCGGCAGAGGTCGGTCCTTGCGGGTTCACCGCGAACTGCCGGGCCGCGACGGGGCTGGTCGCCTTCTTGGAATCCTCCTGGGTGCTGCCGGCCAGCAGACCGCCGGCGAGGGCGGTCACGACTGCGGCACCCAGCGCTGCGGCGATCCATCGGCGTCGCGGGGATTGGCGTACCGCGGACCGCTCCATTGCACGGTTCTTCACTCGGTGTGCTCCTCTTCGTGATGCTTACTGGTATCGCACGATGGTTCCAGTCGAGTCGGTGCAAAGAGTGATATCTATGGATTTTATGATCAATTGATCGGTCGTGATCATCTTTGTCTTTCGTCCGGCACGTCAAAAGTCATGGCGCCCCCGATGGACGCGAGTGAGACGACGAATCCGGTGATCATGCCGAGCGCGTCGAGCCGGTTCCTGTTGTTCTCGCGTACGAGTGCCAGCTCGTGTTGCCGCTGCCTTTCGTTCTCCCACGCTTTGAGGGCCACTCTGAGGTGCGGAGCCGGTAGTTGCGTCCATTCTCCGGCGAAGGAGACCGCGAGTTCCTCGGTTCTCCCGTCGCCGTCCCTTCAGGCATTCCGCTCCTTCGGGCCGGCGCCTACGCCGTCGTCCGATCCGGATCCGCCGCCTTTGTACTTCTCCGTGGGTCCGGGAGGGGGAGGGCCGAGCGATCCAAAGGTTTCCGTCAGTCCTTCAGCGGCGACGGCCGCGGAAGAAATTCGCTCTGCGTTCTCATGCGAGGTCTGAGGGACTCCCAAGAATTCAGCGACTTCCTCGAAGGCATCGCGTATTTCGGCGTGGTCGATTTCGGCTTGAGCGGCACGCCGTTGGGATTCGTACGCTGAACCGCTCGTCTCTGGCGGCGTGCGGAGGGGTGCGCTCTGAGCGGCATCCGCGACCTTCCGTACCCTTCGTGGCTCGTGCAGCAGCGCATGCCGCGCTCGTCACGAGGCGGGCCCCAAGCCCGTCCTGCTGGGCGGGCGGACAGGTCGTTTGTACGCGATCGCCAGGCCGACGCACACCGCGGGCGGGCTCCAAACGAGCAACTGCCTGCGGAAAGTCCCCCTCGTGCGAACCATAGCGATGGCTCCATGCGGGCCGGAGAGCATCAGGCGGACTGCTTTCGAAAGGCCCGGTCCGAGTCCGGCGAGCGCCTGGCGCGGGAGTGCGGATCACTCGGTGCGGTCACCTGAATGAGTCAGTCCTCGTGAGCGGCCCGCCAACGACCAAGGGCACCCTCCCGAAGGAGGATGCCCTTGATCACACACTGTGCGCCGCCAGGGACTCGAACCCCGGACCCGCTGATTAAGAGTCAGCTGCTCTAACCAACTGAGCTAGCGGCGCATGACTCACGCCTTCCGCTGGATCTGAGTCTCGCGGAGGGCGACGAGAAAATACTACCTGGTCCGGAGGGGTGCTCCGGACCAGGTCCGGGGCAGCGGCTAGATCGCCAGGGACAGCAGTACCGGACCCGCCTCGCGGTTCAGGGTGTCCGCCGCCCGGCGCAGGCGGTGGGCGTGTTCGACCGGGAGGGACAGGGCCAGGCACCCCACCGAGGAGCCCGCCGTGATCGGGACGGCCGCGCAGACCGTGCCGAGCGCGTACTCCTGGAGGTCGAGGTGGGGGACCGTCGGCGGCTGGGTCTCCAGGCGGGAGAGCAGCAGCTTGTCGCTGGTGATGGTGCGCGAGGTGAGGCGGGCCATCTTGTGGCGGGAGAGATGGTCGCGGCGGCCGTTGTGGTCGAGCTGGCCCAGCAGGCTCTTGCCGAGCGCGGTGGCGTGCGCGGAGAAGCGGAAGTCGACCCACTCGTTGACCGCCGGGGTGGTGGGCCCGGCCGCGTACTGGGTGATCGTGACCTCGCCGTCGACGTACCGGCTGACGTAGACCGCCGCGCCCAGGGAGTCGCGCAGCCGGTCCAGGGTCCGCTGGATCTGCTCGCGCACCGCCTGGTCGCGGCCGGCCGCGGACCCGAGCCGGCCCAGGGCCTCGCCGGTGACGTAGGCGCCGTCGGTGAGCTGCTCGACGTAGCCCTCGCGGCGCAGGGTCCGCAGCAGTATGGTCAGGCGCTCGACGCCGAGGCCGGTGCGGCGGGCCAGTTCGGTGTCCGTGACACCGGTGGTGTGTCCCGCGACGGTCTCCAGGATGCGCAGTGCGTCCTGTACCGAGTGGTAGGGAGCGGTCGGCTCGTGCATCAGCGCCACGGTGTTTCTCCCTGCGCTCGCTTCTTGGGCCGTGATACCGGACAGCGAATCCTCTCCACGATAGCTGTCAAACGGCCGATGTGGAGCGGCTGTTGGCGAGATTCTGTCCCTCCTCATGCCCTCCCAACTGGGACGCGGGACTCTTGGCATATGCCTACGGCATGCCACGTGGCGTAGACCTTGGGTGTTCGGTCGTTCACTTGGCGTAGTTGAACAAACGTCAAAGAATCGCGCCGAGAAAATCCCGGGTCCGCTGGTGTTCCGGATCGCCGAAGATCCGCTCCGGCGGGCCCGATTCGATGACTTTGCCCGCGTCGAACATCAGGACCTGGTCGGAAATGTCCCGGGCGAAATTCATCTCGTGGGTCACACAGAGCATGGTGATGTCGGTGGTGCGGGCGATGTCCCGGAGCACGTCGAGCACGCCCGCGACCAGCTCGGGGTCGAGTGCGGAGGTCACCTCGTCGAGGAGCAGCACCTGCGGGCGCATCGCCAGCGCCCGCGCGATCGCGACCCGCTGCTGCTGGCCGCCGGACAGCTGCGTCGGGCGGGCGCCGGCCTTGTCGGCGAGGCCGACCAGGTCGAGCAACTCCAGGGCGCGCGCCTCCGCTTCGTCCTTGGGCAGGCCCAGGACGGTGACCGGTGCCTCGGTGACATTGCGCAGCACGGTCATGTTCGGGAACAGGTTGAACTGCTGGAACACCATCCCGATCTTCTTGCGGATCTCGCGGATCTGTTTCTCGGGCGCGGGGAAGAGCTGCTCCCCGTCGACGGTGATCGTCCCCTCGTCCGGCTTCGTCAGGGTCATCAGCAGCCGCAGGATCGTGGTCTTGCCCGATCCGGAGGGGCCGATCAGGGTGACGTGCTTGCCGGACTCCACGGAGAAGTCGAGGTCGTCGAGCACGGTGTTGGACCCGAAACGTTTCGTCACATGGTCCAGGCGGATCAGCTCACTGCCGTCCACCGGGGGGTTGGCGTTGGCGTCGGTTTCCTTGATCAGGGGTGTGTCAGCGGACAAGGCGTCGCTCCAGGGCTCGGATCAGCAGGGAGGCGGGATAGGAGATGAGGACGAAGGCCACGCCGATCACGGTGACGGGCTCGGTGAACTGGTAGTGCTCCTGGGAGAAGAGCCGGGCCTGGCCCATCAGTTCGAGCACGGTGATCACCATCAGGATCGGGGTGTCCTTGAGCATCGCGATCACGTAGTTGCCCAGCGCCGGGACCACCCGGCGGATCGCCTGCGGCAGGATCACGGCCGTCCAGGTCCGGCGCACCGGCAGGTTCAGCGCGGTCGCCGCCTCCCACTGGCCGACGGGTACCGCCTCGATGCCCGCGCGGTAGACCTGCATCGTGTACGTCGAGTAGTGCAGCCCGATCGCGAAGACACCGGTGGTCAGCGCGGAGAAGGTCAGCCCCCACTCCGGCAGCACGTAGAAGAGGAAGAACAGCTGCACCAGCAGCGGGGTGTCCCGGACGAACTCGGTGACGACCCCGACCGGCCAGCGCACCCAGCGCGACGGCGTCCGCATCAGCAGCGCCCACACCAGGCCGAGTACGAACGAGATCAGCGACCCGAGCACCAGGATCTGCAGGGTGACCTTCAGGCCGTCCCAGAAGTACGGCATGAAGTCGCTCACGGCGTTCCAGTTCCACTTCACGCGACGCCACCTCCGACACCCGTGGTCTGGGCGCGCTTCAGCTCACGCGCGGTCTTCTCGTCGCCGGGCGCCTTGCCGATCCCGGCCTTCAGCCGCTTCTCCAGTCCGCGCATCAGCCGGGTGAGCGTGAAGGCGATCACGAAGTAGATGAGCAGGATGTACGTGTAGATCTCCGCGCTCTGCTGCAGCGCGAGCCGCACCAGGTTGGCGCTGAAGGTCAGATCGCCCATGCCCATGACGGACACCAGGGCGGTGCCCTTGAGCAGTTCGATCAGCAGGTTGCAGAAGGAGGGGATCATCTCCGGCACCGCCTGCGGCAGCAGGATCAGCCGCATCCGCTGCCAGGGCGTGAAGCTCAGGGCGACCCCGCCCTCCTGCTGGGCCGGGTCGACCGCGTTGAGCGCGCCGCGCACGATCTCGGTGCCGTACGCGCCGTAGGTCAGGCCCAGCGCGAGCGTGCCCGCCCACAGCGGGACGAGCTGCCAGCCGAAGGCGACCGGGAGCACGAAGAACACCCAGAAGATCATGACGAGGGCGGAGGTGCCGCGGAACACCTCGGTGTACAGACCGGCGAGGAAGCGGACGATCCACAGCCGGTGGGTGCGGGCGATGCCGACGACGAAGGACACTGCGGTCGCCAACAGCGCGCTGAGGACGAGGAGTTGGACGGTGGTCCAGATCCCCTTGAGGACGAGTTCCCAGAGTCCTGAGGTCATCCGCCGCAGAGCTCCTTCGCGGTGAGGTCCGTCATCTCGGCCTTGGTGAACCCGAAGGGCCGCAGGATGCGGAACAGCTCCCCGCTCTTCTTGAGCTTGTGCAGCTCGACGTTGAAGGCGTCGCGCAGCTTCGTCTCGGTCGGGCGGAACGCGAACGCGCCTCCGTCGATCCGCGGTTTGCCGTCGACGAGCGGTGCGAAGGGCCGGGTCGACTCCGCCTTCGCCGACTTCCGCACGACCGCGCGGGTGGTGAGCGCCGTACCGGCGAAGACGTCGACGCGGCCCGCCTCCACGGCGTTCAGCCCGGCGACCTGGTCCGGCACGATCAGGATGTCGCCCTGCTTGTACCCGGCGTCGACGGCATGCTGGATCTGCGCGTAGCCGGTGCCGGTGGCGAACTTCGCCTTCTTCGCGACGACGTCCTTGTAGGTGTGCAGCCCCTTCGGGTTGCCCTTGCGCACGACGAACGAGTCGAGCACCTGGTAGTCGGGGTCGGCGAAGACGACCTGCTGACAGCGTTCCGGGGTCACGTACATCCCGGCGGCCACGACGTCGAACTGCTGCGAGTTCAGGCCGGGTATGAGCGAGCCGAACTCGGTGGGCACGGGCTGCACCTTGTCCACCCCGAGCCGCTTGAAGATCGCTTCGGCCAGCTTCGGTGCCTCACCGGTGAGCCGGCCTTCCTTGTCGATGTACCCGAACGGGATCTCACCCGCTATCCCCAGCCGTACGACGCCCTGCGCCTTCAGCCGGTCGAGCAGATCACCGCCGCTGGTGGCCGACGCGGTGGCCACGCGGCTGCAGCCGGCCGCGCCGAGGGCACCGGCCGCCGCCACCCCGGCGAGCAGTGCCCTGCGGGTGTGACCCGGCGTGTGACCGGATGTGTGTCTGTCGTTCCCAAGTGGTGGAGCCATGGGCGCGCAGCTACCCGACCGCATCGCGGATATGCACCCTGGAAGGCATGACGGATCAGTTCATCGAGGTTTCACTCGCAAAACGGAACGTCCACTGCCGGGCAAAACTGCTGGTGGAACGTGCGCCGCTGACCTGTGCGGCGATCTGGAACGCACTTCCGCTGGCCGGCGAGGTCTACCACGCCAAGTACGCCCGCAACGAGATCTACGCCCTCTTCCCGCCATTCGCAGAAACGGAACCCCCGCTGGAAAACCCCACGGTCACCCCCATACCGGGCGATCTCTGCTATTTCGCCTTCGCCGGTACGGAACTCGGTACGAAGGCCTACGGCTACGACCGCGAGGTCCGCGCCGGAACGACGGTCGTCGACCTGGCCCTCTTCTACGAACGCAACAACCTGCTCCTCAACGGCGATGTGGGCTGGGTGCCCGGCATCGTCTGGGGCGAGGTCGTCGAGGGGCTGGCGGAGATGGCGGAGGCCTGCAACGACCTGTGGCGGTCGGGGGCGGCGGGGGAGACGCTCAGCTTCCGGCGGGCCTGACTCCGGCGTCCCCCGGGGCCCCGGCGCCGTACAGCGCGTGCGCCGCCCGCAGCACCAGGTCGTCCCGGTGCCGGGCCGCCACGATCTGAAGCCCGATCGGCAGCCCGTCGCCGTCGTTCCCCACCGGGACGGTGGCGGCGGGCTGCTGGGTCAGGTTGAAGGGGTAGGTGAACGGGGTCCAGCCGGTCCAGCGGCGGTGCCCGGAACCCTTCGGGACCTCGACTCCCGCCTCGAACGCGGTGATCGGGAGGGTGGGGGTGACGAGGAGGTCGTAGCGCTCGTGGAACAGGCCCATCCTGCGGCCGAGTTCCATCCGGACGTCCACCGCCGCGAGGTAGTCCAGTGCCGAGAGGCGGGACCCGGCGGCGCGGATCTCCCGCAGTCCCGGGTCGAGCAACTCCCTTTGCTGCGGGGCGAGTTTCTGCGTCACCCGGGCCGCGCCGCCGAACCACAGGGCGTGGAAGGCGTCCACCGGGTCGGTGAAGTCGGGGTCCGTCTCCTCGACGTACGCGCCGAGCGCGGCCAGCCGCTCCACGCCCCGCCGTACCGCCGCCGAGACCGCCGGACGCACCGCGACCTGGCCGCCGAGGGACGGGGAGTACGCGATCCGCAGGCCCTGTATGCCGTGCGCGAGTTCCTCCGTGAAGGAGCCCGGCCGGCGGTCCAGGCACGACCAGTCGCGGGCGTCCGGTACCCCGATCACGTCCAGCAGCAGCGCCGCGTCCGCCGCGTCCCTGGTCATCGGGCCCACGTGCGACAGCGTGCCGAACGCGCTCGCCGGGTACAGCGGCACCCTGCCGTACGTCGGCTTCAGACCGAAGATCCCGCAGAAGGACGCGGGGATACGGACGCTGCCGCCGCCGTCCGTGCCCAGCGACAGCGGGCCGGCGCCGAGGGCAACGGCCGCCGCGCTGCCGCCACTTGAACCGCCGGCCGTGCGGGAGGGGTCGTGCGGGTTGCGGGTGACGCCGGACAGCGGGGAGTCCGTGACGCCCTTCCAGCCGAACTCCGGGGTCGTCGTCTTCCCGATGAACACCGCGCCGTGTTCGCGCAGTCGGGCCACCGAGGGCGCGTCCTCGTCCCAACTGCCCTGTGCGGCAATGGTCTTGGAGCCGCGCAGGGTCGGGGTGCCGCGCTGCAGCAGGATGTCCTTCACGGTGACCGGCACCCCGTCCACCAGCCCGGCAGGCTCGCCGCGCCGCCAGCGCTCCGCCGACTCGGCCGCCCGAGCCAGCGCGCCCTCCGCGTCCAGCCGTACGAACGCGTTCATGACGGGCTGGATCTCCTCGGCCCGCTCCAGGGCCGCGCGGGTCGCCTCCACGGAGCTGAACTCCCCTCCGCGGTAGCCGTCCAGGAGTTCCACGGCGGTCAGCTCGGTGAGTTCGGTCGTCATCCGGCCCTCCAGGATTGGGAGTTCAGTGACCCGGTACGTACCCGCGCTTCTTGTCGACCACGTTCCGCAGCGGTTTGCCCGCCGCCCAGCGCTCGTACAACTCCACGAACTGCGCGCCGAGTTCGTCCCGCCAGCCGACCGTGTCACCGCTCATGTGCGGGGAGACGATGAGCCCCGGGACCTGCCACAACGGGCTGTCGGGGGTAAGGGGTTCGGTCTCGAAGACGTCCAGTGCGGCGCCCGCGATCCAGTGCTTGGTGAGGGCCTCCGCGAGCGCGTCCTCCACCACGAGCTGTCCCCGGCCCACGTTGATGAAACGGGCCGAGGGCTGCATACAGCCGAACCGGCGGGCGTCGAACATGCCCCGGGTGTCGTCGGTGAGCGGGGCCGCCGAGATCACCCAGTCGGCGCGGGCCATCAGCCGGTCGAGTTCGCCGGGGCCGTGGATACCGGTACGCGGAGTGCGGCCCACGAGGGCGGTCGTCACGCCAAGTGCCTTGAGGACGCGGACGATCGCCCGCCCGATCGGCCCGGAGCCGACCACACAGGCACGGGTCCCGGCCACCCGCTGTGCCTCGCGGTGCCGCCAGGTCCGCTCCCGCTGGAGGTCCAGTGTCCTCGGCAGGTCCTTGGCCATCGCGAGGACGAGTGCGGCGACGTACTCGGCGATCGGATCGTCGAAGACGCCCCGCGCGTTCGTCACCACCGTGTCGGAGTCGGCGAGTTCGGGACACATCAGGTGGTCCACGCCCGCGCTGGCGGTGTGCACCCAGCGCGGTCTCGGGCCCCCGCCCGGCCAGGCGGAGCGCACCGCGTGCGAGGTGAAGTCCCACACCAACAGGACGTCGGCGGACGGCAGTTGCTCCGCGAGTGTCGACGCGTCGGCGTGCTTCACGCGCACGCGGCCGGTGAGCTTTCCGAGGCGGGGGAGCGGGTCGGCGTCCAGGACGAGAAGGGTGGGCGGGGCGGTGGGCGTTGCGGTCATGCGGAGCCGTTTCTCGCGGGAAACAACTGGGGTGCGGCGGTCTGACATGCGCGGATTGACCACGCTCGCACTCGAACCTACCTTCGTCAACACGGACGCCCGCACGGACCGTTGTCACCCCGTTTCTCTTGGTGAGGCCGGTGTTGCCATGCACGTTTCCTTCCTGGGCGGACCCCGCCCGCAGCGCGGTGTCGGTGTCGTCGCCCCCTTCGACTTCGCGCTGGACCGCGAGTTGTGGCGCTGGGTCCCCGACGACATCTCGCTGCACCTCACGCGGACGCCGTTCGTGCCCGTCGAGGTCAGCCTCGACCTGGCCCGGCTGGTCAGCGAGCACGAGACCCTGCACGACGCGGTCCGCACGCTCAACGCGATCACCCCCGAGGTCGTCGCCTACGCCTGCACCTCCGGCAGCTTCGTCGGCGGACTCGCCGGGGAACGCGCGATGTGCGAGGCGATGACCCGGGCCGGCGAGGTCCCGTCCCTGACCACCTCGGGCGCCCTGCTCGCCGCCCTGACCGAACTCGGCGCCCGCCGTATCGCCCTGGTCACGCCGTACACGGTGTCCGTCACCCAGTCCCTGGAGGAGTACCTCGCCGAGGCCGGCGTGGAGGTCACGGGGCGCGCCTTCATGGGCCTGACCCGGCACATCTGGAAGGTGCCGTACCGGGACGTCGTCGACATGGCCCGCCGGGCCGTCAAGGGTGCCGCCGACGCGCTCTTCATCAGCTGCACCAACCTTCCGACGTACGACGTGATCCCCCAGCTGGAGGCAGAACTCCGCATACCGGTCATATCCGCCAACCAGGTCACGATGTGGGCAGCCCTGCGCCGACTGGGTACGTGTGCCGTGGGCCCCTATCAGGCGCTGCTTGGGGGCACCTCCCACACCCTTTTGGGTAGTGGGGGAGAGTCGGCGCGCCACCGGGGGCCGGTACTGCCGGAAGAACACCAGGAAGGCTGGTCATGACCGCACTCGGATTCCTCTACCCGGGCCACTCCGCCGAGGACGACTACCCGCGCATCGAGCAGCTCCTCGGCAGCGACGTCCGCCTCGACCTCGTCCACACGGACATCGGCGAGGACGCGCACCGCGTGGACGCCCTCCTGGAGATGGGCTCCCCCGAGCGCCTCACGGCGGGCGTCGAGGCGCTGCGCATGTCCGGCGCCGAGGCGGTGGTCTGGGCCTGCACCAGCGGCAGCTTCGTCTACGGCTGGGAGGGCGCCCACGAGCAGGCGCGCGGCCTGGCCCGGGCGGCCGGACTGCCCGCGTCGTCGACGTCCTTCGGCTTCGTGTACGCGGCGAAGGAGCTGGGGGTGCGACGGGTGGCCGTAGGAGCGACGTACCCGGACGACGTGGCGAACCTGTTCGCGGACTTCCTGCGGGCCGGGGGAGTGGAGCCCGCCGTGGTGCGAGCCTCCGGGATCATCACCGCGGCGGAGGTCGGCACCTGGGGCCGGGACGAGGTGCTGGCACTGGCCCGGTCCGTGGACGGCCCGGATATCGAGGCGGTCCTCCTGCCGGACACCGCCCTGCACACGGCCGGTCATCTCACCGACCTGGAGAAGGAGCTGGGCAAGCCGGTCCTCACGGCCAACCAGGTCACCGTGTGGGAGGCGCTGCGGCTGGCGGACCGGAGGGTCAACGCGCCGGAGCTGGGCGCGCTGTTCACGAGGGAGCCGCTCGTACAGGTCGACTGAGCGGCCCGGCCGGGTTCCGGGAATAAGTGGAGACAGCCTCCTGTTGCGCCGGAAGGACACCGCACAGCTCATAGCAGGAGGCACCCACCGTGGCGGCAGACGACGAGGTCCGGAGCGCGACCGACGAGATCCGGGGTACGGCGCGGGGCACCGCCCCCGTCCCCCTCTCCGTACTGGACCTGGTGACCGTGGGCGCCGGCCGCACCGCCACGGACGCGCTCCGCACCAGCGTGCGGATCGCGAAGCTCGCCGAGTCGCGCGGCTTCCACCGCTACTGGGTCGCCGAGCACCACTCGATGCCGGGCGTCGCCTCCTCCTCGCCCGCCGTGATCCTGGCCCACCTCGCCGCCCACACGGACCGCATCCGCCTCGGCTCGGGCGGCGTCATGCTCCCGAACCACGCCCCGCTCGTCATCGCGGAACAGTTCGGCACCCTGGAGGCGCTCGCCCCGAACCGCGTCGACCTCGGCCTCGGCCGCGCCCCCGGCACCGACGGCGCCACCGCGGCGGCCCTGCGCCGGACCGAGCGTCTCAACGAGGGCGCCGACGACTTTCCCGAGCAACTCGCCGAGCTGATCCGCTTCCTGGACGACGACTTCCCGAGCGGCCACCCCTACGCCCGCATCCACGCGGTCCCCGGCCCGATCCAGTCGACCTCGCCCGGCGGCGTCCAGTCCCCGCACCGCCCCCCGGTCTGGCTGCTCGGCTCCTCCGGCTTCAGCGCCCGCCTGGCCGGCATGCTCGGCCTGCCCTTCGCCTTCGCCCACCACTTCTCCGCGCAGAACACGGTCCCGGCCCTCGACCTCTACCGCGAGTCGTTCCGGCCGAGCGCGGTGCTGGACGCGCCGTACGCCCTCATCGGTGTCTCCGCCCTCGCGACCGAGGACGAGAAGGAGGCCCGCCGCCAGGTGCTGGCCGCCGCCCTCAACATGGTCCGGCTGCGCACCGGCCGCCCGGGACTCGTGCCCACCCCGGAGGAGGCCGAGGCGTACGAATTCAGCCCCATGGAGCGGGAGTTCATCACCTCCTGGAACGCCAACGTCATCCACGGCACCGCCGACGAGGTCCGCACCGGCCTCGACGACCTGCAGAAGCGCACGGGCGCCGACGAGTTGATGCTCACGTCCCACGCCCACAACGCCGACCTGCGGCTGCGCTCGTACGAACTGATCGCCGACGCCTATGAGTTGACGGCCGGTCAGGAGGCCTGATTGCAGGCCTTCGTGTCCAGCAGCACGGAGATACGATCCGGCGCCACCGGGCGGGAGTAGAGCCACCCCTGTCCGGTGTCGCAGCCGATCCGGCGCAGCCGGGAGGCCTGTGCCGAGGTCTCCACGCACTCGGCGGTCACCGACAGGCCCAGCCGGTGGGCGAGTTGGATCATCGCCTCGACGATGACCTCGTCGGCCGGGTTCGGCGGGACGCCCTCCCCCTCGTACTGGAAGCCCCGCACGAAGGAGCCGTCCAGTTTCAGGACGGAGACCGGGAGGCGGCTCAGGTACGCCAGGTTCGAGTAGCCGGTGCCGAAGTCGTCGATGGCGATGTGCACACCCATGTCGCTGAGCGCCTGGAGGGTCTGCAACGGCCGGCCCGCCGAGCCCATCACCGCCGACTCGGTCAGCTCCAACTGGAGGAGATGCGGGGCCAGTCCGGTCTCCGCGAGGGTCTCCGCCACGTCCGCGACCAGGTCCGAGTCCCACACCTGGCGCACGGCCACGTTGACGCTCACGAAGATCGGCGGCTCGTCCGGGTGGTCGAGCTGCCAACGGCGGGCCTGGCGACAGGCGGTGACCAGCACCCAGCGGCCGAGCTGCACGATCGAGCCGTCCTCCTCGGCCAGTCCGATGAACCGATTCGGCGTCAGCATGCCGAACTGGGGGTGGTCCCAGCGCACCAACGCCTCGACCCCGCGCAGCCGTCCGTTCTCCATGCCCACCAACGGCTGGTACTCCAGCTTGAATTCACCCCGCTCGATGGCCGGGCGGAGGGTGGAGGCCAGCGCCTGGCGGGTCATCCGGTGCGCGTTGCGCTCCGGATCGAACAGTGTCCAGCGGGACTTGCCGTCCGCCTTCGCCCAGTACAGCGTGGTGTCGGCGGCCTGCATCAGACCGGTGGCCGTCGTACCGGCCGCCTGCCGCTCGACCACCCCGATCGACGCCGACAGCGACAGCCGCTGCCCGGACAGATCGAAGGGTGCCTGCAGCGCCTTGAGCACCGACTCGGCGAGATCGGCCAGTTGGTCGGTGCCGGTCGAGTCCTCGACCAGCAGCGCGAACTCGTCGCCGCCGAGCCGCGCCACCAGCGGGGCGGTGGCCCGGGCGAGGCCCGCCTCGTCCGCGCACCGCGTCAGCCGCTCCGCCACGGCGGCCAGCAGCCGGTCGCCGACGCGGTGGCCGAGGGTGTCGTTGACCGCCTTGAAGCCGTCCAGGTCCAGATAGCACAGGCCGATCCGCCCGGTGCCGCCCTGCTCGTACGACTCCGCCTCCAGCGCGGCCGAGAGCCGTTCGAAGAACAGAGTGCGGTTGGGCAGCCGGGTCACCGGGTCGTGCATCTCCAAGTGCCGTAGCCGCGCCTGGAGTTCACGCCGGTCGCTGATGTCGGTGAGTGACAGCAGTACCCCGTGCTCGGCGGCCGGCAGCGGAGCCGCGGTCACCTGCACCCACAGGGAGTGCCCGTCGGGGTGCTTGACCCGGCGGGTCCGGCTCAGCCTGGCCTGCCGGCCGCGCAGCACCTCGCGATAGGCGTGCCAGGTGCGGGCGTCCGACCTCAGGTCCACCAGATCGGCCGCGACCAGCCCGGCCAGGGCGGCACCGCCCTTGCCGAGCAGCGCGCCGAAGGTGTCGTTGGCGCTCACCACCAGCCCGTCGCGGTCCACGACGGCCATGGCGAGGGGGGACGCGGAGAAGGCGGACCCGAGCCGGCCGTCCGCGGGAAGACTGACACGAGGCGATGCCTCGTCATTACTCTCTGTTACGGCCGGCCGGACGAGGTCTGCCGCGGGCGCCGGCCCTTCGGACGTTCCGCTCACCGCTCGCTCCCGCAGTGCACTCGATCTTCGGATGGGTCTCGTCGGGATGGCCGACCGGGTGGGAGGCCGCCGTGCCGTGTCCGTGCAGGAAAGTGTGCCGATCATAGAGGTTGGCCCCCGGCCCTACCAGCCACTCACCAGTGTCCCGGAACAACGGCCCGTTCCGGCAGATCGATTCCGCCCGCACCTGGGCGGGTTCGCCAAATGGCCGACCACATGTGACGTTCCGTGAGTGTTTCCGGATGTCGGCCCGGGCGTGTCTCAGCCGTCCCGGGCGTCCCCCTCACTCATCTGGTGCAGATAAACGAGGCATACCCCAACAAACCATCACAGGCTGGGTGTCGGTGTCCCGCGAACCGCTCCCGGAGGTCCTCGTGCCGTGTCAGCTCCCCCTCAAGGGGCTCTCCCGTACGGCGCTCCAGGGGCTCTCCCAGTGGCGGACGCGCCCCCGGCTGCGCAGCACCGCGGCCGTGTTCACCACGATGTCCGCGCTCGCCGCGACCTCCATCATGTCCAGCCAGTCGGTCGCCGAGCCCTACTCGTCCACCCCCTGTGCCCTCAGGCGCACCGACGCCCACCACTCCGAGGGCCTGGACACCTGGAACGCCGCCTACCCGCGCCCCGTCCGCCCGCTCGACGCGGTGATGATCTTCCTCTCCTTCCCCGACGCGACCCCGCGCACCACCCCCGCCGAACTGGCCGCCGACCACTTCCCGGCCACCACCCGCTTCTACGAACGCGCCTCCTACGGCCGGTTCACGCTCCGCCCGCACCCGCTGCGGCACTGGATCCGCATGCCGAAGCCGTCGACGTCGTACGCCATACAGCGCGACTGGAACCCGGCGGACCGAGCCGCGTATCTCCGCGACGCGCTCGCCGCCGCCGACCCCCGGGTCGACTTCTCCCGCTACGACGTCGTCTACTTCGTGGCCGACCCGGACGCGCCCGGGGTGGACTCGGACGCGACGAAGGTCGTCAACCTGGACACCCCGCTGCGGGCCGACGGCACGGACATCCGGCGGGTCGTCACCGTCTTCGAGAAGCACCCGCCGGACCGGCTCGTCCTCGCCCATGAGACGGGCCATGTCTTCGACCTTCCCGACCTCTACCACCGGCCGGTGGACGGCAAGGGCGACTGGGACACCTATGTCGGCGACTGGGATCTGATGGGCAGTCAATTCGGCCTGTCCCCCGACCTGTTCGCCTGGCACAAGTGGAAGCTGGGCTGGCTGGACCCGCGCCAGGTGGTGTGCGTACGGGGGGCCGGGCCGACCCGGCTGACCCTGGAACCGCTGGCCGCCGAACCCCCGACGGCCGGCAACGCCGGATCGCCCGCGTTCGGCCTCGGGCTCGGCGTCAAACTGGCCGTGGTGCGCACCGGCGCCGACAGCGCGCTGGCCTTCGAGGCCCGCAGCCCCGTCGGCAACGACAGCACGGCCTGCAAACAGGGCATCCTCGTCTACCGCGTACGCGGCGGCGCGGCCTCCGGAAACGGCCCGATCGAGGTCGTCGACGCCCACCCCCGTACCGAGGCCTGCTGGGAGACCTCGGTCTACCCACCCCTCGCCGACGCCCCGGTCTCCCTCGGCGAGACCTTCACCGTGCCCGGCGACAACGTACGGGTGGCGGTGGAGCGACGGACGGATTCGGGGGCGTGGACGGTGAGCGTCACGCCGGGGGACGCGAGCTGAAGACTCCGGGCCACCGGTCGTGGGGGTGTGGGTGGCGAAGCGCCCACAACGCGCGGCGAAGCCGCGCAGAAACAACGATGGCGAGGCCGTTCGCGCTTTCCGCGAACATGCCTCGCCATCGCTAGCGTGCGCCGCCAGGGACTCGAACCCCGGACCCGCTGATTAAGAGTCAGCTGCTCTAACCAACTGAGCTAGCGGCGCCTGCTGACGTCGTAGACCTTAGCATCCTGATCGGCGGGAGGAAAAATCGATATGCGCACGGTCGCGCGAGCGGCGCGCACGGCCGCCCAGAGCAGGATTTCCGCGCCGGGGAGCCAGGGTCGGCGCGTGTCGGGAGCGACCAGCCAGCGGGAGTCGAACGGTGCCGGAGCGGCCGCGCCGACCAGCGCCGGGACGGTCACCGCGTCACCCTTTCCGTGGCACAGCAGCGGCGGGACCGACCCCGTACGACCGCGCTCCGCGGCCTCCGCGCCCCACTCCTCCCAGCCCAGCAGCGAGGGCAGTCGCTGAGCCGTCCCGGGGGTGGCGAACAGGAGCATCCGGCCCCGGTATGTCGCGACCGGCCCGGAGCCGGGACCCTCGTCCCACAACTGGTCGACCATACGGCGGCCGAAGATCGCCGGAGCGCTCACCACGTCGAAGGCGGAGCCGCAGGGCAGCACGACCGGGGCGTCCGGCCGCTCCCGCCACAGGGCGAGCGTGCTGCGCGGATACGTTCCTGCCGAGGCGAGCCAGGCGGCACCGTCCGGGGTCACGCCCGAGATGTCGAAGCGGTCGGCGAAGGGGTCGTCCTGAGTGCGGCTCATGGCGAACAGATCTACCGGCCGTGAGCGCGCGCTCTCCGAGGGTTGCCAGAAATCGGGACAGGAGGGGGCGGGAGGGAGTATCTTGCCCGCCGGGCATATGCCAAACGCCATGCCAAGAGCTCTGCCGAAAACTCCCGTGTCCCTCGGGTCACACCGGGTCGGCGCCCCCGCTGCCCCGCCCATCGGTGCCGCGCAGCAGATCCCGCCCGAACTCGACCATCTTCTTCGCGTAGTCCTCGGTCCATCCGGCCCGCTCGGCGATGTCCGCCGGCGTCAGCCGGTCGAAGCGGCGCGGGTCGGCGAGCTGGGCCGCCGCGATCGCCTGGAACTCCACCGCGCGGTCCGTCGCGGCACGGAACGCGTGCGTCAGCTCCGTCGCCCGCGCCAGCAGCGCGCGCGGGTCGTCCATCGACTCCAGGTCGAAGAAGTGCTCCGGGTCCTCGGCCGCCTGCGCGGGCTCGAAGAGCAGGGGCGCGGGGCGTAGCCGCGATTCGTTGCGACGCGGCGTGTGCTCCGCCATGTCTTCTCCTTCTCGTACGTCACCGATGGCCCGCCTCACGAGCCGGACCACCGTCCATTGTCTCCCGACCGCGCAAGAGGCCCCCGGCATACCACCGGGGCACGGGATCCGCGCCTGTGAGGGGCTTCCCAGCCGTCAGGGTCTCCACACCACCCGGTGTTCCGCCAGGTGTGCGAGTACCGCGTGATTGGCCTCCCACCCATCGGGGTTGTATCCCTTGGCCGCCTCCGGCGGCGTGCCGGACTCCGTCCGGCGGGCAGGTGGTCGGGTGCCCGCCGGCCCGGCGCCGGAACGCCGGTTCACGGTCTCCAGCGCACCCGGTGTTCCGCCAAGTGCGCCAGTACCGCGTGATTGGCCTCCCACCCATCGGGAAACTTCACCGTCACCCCGAGCTGCACCGGCTCCGTCGACGGGTGGTCGTCCAGCAGTTCGCTCACCCCGGCCCGGCAGACCACGACGCACGCGTGCCGGTGGCGGGAGGCCAGGACACAGAGGCGGCCCGTCTCCAGGTGGAAGGCGGTGGCGTCGGGGCGGCCGGAGAGGGGGTGGAGGACTACCGTGACGTCGAACTCCCGCCCCTGGAGCCGGTTCGCCGTGTCCACCGTCACGTCCGTGACGCCCAGTTCCGTCAGCGCCGCGCGGACCGCCGCCGCCTGGTCCCGGTGCGCGGTGCCGACCGCGATCCGGTCGGCGGTCAGCGGGGTGGGGTCGGGCGAGCGCTCCGACGTGGCGGCGCCGCCCCGGTCCAGCAGCCGTCGTACGACCGTCGCCACCGCCCGCACCGCCTCCGGGTCCGTGCGGGGGGTGTGGCGGGCGGGGAGTTCCAGCAGGCCCCAGCCCGACTCCGCGGCCTCGTCGAGCACCCGGTCCGGGCCCGAACCGTCCGACGGGACACCGAAGGCTAGCCGCCGGTCGCCGTGGCCGGTGCCGCTGCGGAAACGGGTGTACGGGTAGAACGCGTTCGAGACGAGGGGCGCGGCCGAGGCGGGGAGGCGCCAGGACACGGGGAGGCGGTGCTGCGGCAGTTCGGGGTTGTGCGCGAGCAGGGTCGTCACCGCCGAGGCCGAGGGGTCGTACGACAGGCCCGCCCACTGCTCCGCGCCGACGATCGCGAACGGGTCCAACTGCCCCGGGTCGCCCACGAACAGCGCCCGCTCGAACAGCCCGGCCACGGCCAGCAGCGAGTCCGAGCGCATCTGGTACGCCTCGTCGACGATCGCGTGCCGCCACGGCTCGTCGACTTTGACGTGTGCCCACTTGGCCGCCGTCGAGATGACGACCGGGAGCCCGGCCAGCTCGCCCGCCTTCGCCGACTTCCGTACGTTGGGCAGGTCGTCCAGCGCCTTGTCGTACGGGTCCGCGTCACTGCTGTGCAGCCGGCCCACGGGCAGCTCGCCGTTCTTCTCGGCGAGCCGCACGACGAGGTCGTCGACCTGCGCGTTGGTCTGCGCGACCACCATCAACGGGCGCCCCGCGTCGGCCAGTTCGAGCGCCGCGCGGACGACGAGCGTGGACTTGCCCGCACCGGGCGGGGAGTCGACGACGACCCCGCGCGCGGTGCCGTGCAGGGTGTCGCGCAGGATCGCGTCGGTGGCCCGGCCGGCCTCGGCACCGGGGTCGAAGGTCGGGTCCGGGGTCACAGGACGTCCTCCTCGGTCACCGGATCCGCCGACTCCTGTACGGCGATCTCCTCATCGGGCGGGCCGCCGTGGGTCCACGGTGTCTCCTCCGGGTCGGGCAGTTTCGCCCCGCCCCGCTGCTCGTGCTCGAAGAGCGTGAAGCAGATCCGGTCGCCCTTCTCCGGCACCGAACCGGTCTCCGGCTCCTTGCCCCGCCCCATCTTGTCGACGACCCGGAGGATGACCAGGGCACCGTCCTCCTCGTGGCCCACGAACTCCGCCGACTGCGGCTTGCCGCCCAGCGACCGGAACACCTTCACCCGCTCCCCGAGATGCGGCCGGTCGTCCGTGCGCACGGTCACCAGCGGGCGCGGCCGGGGGCTCTTGCCCTCGCTGTACGCCATGACGACATCCGTGACCTCGCCCGCGAAGGCCTCCCCGGCAAGCCGCCGCCCGGCCATCACCAGAGGGTCGTCCAGAGCCTCCTGGGCGTCCAGACGGGCCTGTTCGCGCTCGCGCGTGGCGAGCTTGTTGGCCGCGGTCACCGCGTCGTCGCGGCGTGGCTGCGGGGGCTCACCGGCCGTGATCCGGTCGCGGTGGCCGGTGAACGACCAGCGGTCGCGCGTCCACCGGTCGACGGCGTGCGCGCCCTCCGGGAGTGCCCGCAACAGGTCGAGCCCGTGCCACACCGCGTCCCAGGTGGGTCGGGTGCGACTCTCCACGAGGGCCCTGATCTCCCGCTCGGCGGCGGTGAGTTCACCGAGCCGGTCGTCGGCCTCCATGCCGTCCTCGGCGGCGGCGAGGGCGGTACGCGCGCGGTCGTAGCGCTCGATGGCGGGGGCGAGCAGCTTGTTGTCGAACGCCGGGTCGGTGGCCGGGCCCGCGGGCGGGCACACCAACTGGCCCTGCGCGTCCCGCCGCAGCTCCGCGTCGAGTGCGGCCTCGGCACCGGAGACACCGTCCGGCGGGTCGATCCAGGCGAGGAGCGCGCCCAGGTGCTGGTCCTCCAGGCTGGACTGACCGGTCGCCCAGTGCCGGCCGAGCACCTCGGTGAGCGCGAGCAGCAGCGCGGAGCCCGGCACCCTGGCCCGCTCCCCGAAGTGGGTCAGCCAGCGCCCGAGCAACGGCACGTGCGGCGGCGCGGGATGCGGGGTCTCCGGGTCCTGCTCGGCCGTACGGCGAAAGCGCATCGAGCGGCCGAGCAGCCGCACCAGCTCGATGCCCGCGCGGCTCGGCACGATCAACTGCGGTGCGTCCGCGCACAGTTCGACCTCGACCTTGACCCGCTTGCCGGTCTCCGGATCGGTCTCGTTGCGCTCGGCGGCCTCCACGGCGTCGGCGAACGTGTCGATGTACGGCAGGACCACGTCCGCGAGTTCGGCCAGGAACGCGAACCTGAGGTCCCGGTCGCGCGGCTGCGGTACGACGAGCAGCCGCGGCGCGTCCCGGTCCGTACCGACGAGGGCGCCGAGGGGCGCGCCGGCCTCGCCTGCGGTGGTGAGCGGCACCAGGACGAGGGGGCGCTCGGACAGGTGCCGGTGCCGGACCGTGGCGGCGGGCTGGGCGCGGCCGGTGTGAACGGCCTCCAGCCGGGCGAGAGTTGAGATCAGCGACATGGGGCGCCCTCCGGCCGGGCGTCGTCCAGGACTGCGTGTTGGTTGTGCGGCTCCTCCGGGTGGGCGTCCAGAACTCCCTGTCCGCCGTGCGGTCCCTCCGGGTGGTGTGCCAGCGCCTCGGCCCGCAACTCGGCCGCCCTGCGCAGTGCCGCCACCGCCGGGTCGTCCGGGTCGCCGGCCTCGCCGTGGGCCGCCGCCAGGACCTCGTCGACCGTGGTCAGATCGCCCAACTCGGCGCGCAGGGAACGGCCGAGAGCGGTGACCGCGCCGGACGCGCGGGAGCGGTCGCGGCAGTGGAAGGCCAGCTCACAGGCGGCCAGGCACTCGGGGGCGTAGGCCGCAGGGACCGACTCGACGGCGGCCGTGAGCTCGGCGGCCGGGCGGTCGGGGGCGAAGCAGGTGCCCTCGGGGAGGGTGTCGGCGATGTCCTCGATGCGGGTGAGCCGGGCCAGTTGACGACGGGTGACCGCGCGCTGCTTGCGGACGTCGACGGCGGACGCGGTGGGCAGGTTCGAGAAGTCCTTCGGGCAGACCAGGAGGATGCGGTGGCGGACTCGGGGCGCGGGGTCCAGGCGGGCGGCGACCTCCTCCAGAGCCAGCACGTACACCGCCGACTGGCGGGCCGCCGCGCCGACCTTCGCCGGGTCCGCCGAACCGTCCAGCATCGGGAAGGACTTGATCTCCACTACCGTCCAGCCGCCGTCCGGGTGCACGACCACCGCGTCCGGCTCCAGGAAGGCAGGGGAGCCCGCCACGTCCAGGGCGAGCATCGGGTGGTCCAGCAGCGTCCAGACGGCGGCGTCGGTCGCCTCGCGCAGCGCCAGCGCCGTACGCGCCGCGCGCCCCTCGGGGCCGACCGCGGTCAGCTCGGGCACCCGCGCGCGGGTCGGCGGCTCGGCGCCCGGGTCCAGCTTCTCGTGCACCAGCCGCAGCAGCTCCGCGCCGCCGTCCGCCTTCACCCGGGCCTCGAACGCGTTGCCCCGCATGAAGGCGAACTGGGACTGCCCGAAGGCGGACGGCGAGCCGAGCGCGTCGGCCAGCACCGCCTTGTTCACCCCCGCGCCGTCCAGGATCGCCCGTCGCTCGCAACCCGGGTTCGCGGCCAGGGCCGCGAGGGCGCGCGCGTCCAGTGCCTTGGCCGGGACGTCAGGGCCGCGCAGCTCAGCGAGCCGGTGCCGCAGCGCCGTCCCCCGCGTCCGTGGGGGAGGCACCCGGCTCGGCTCCGGTACCGAGCTGTGACTCGCGCTGCCGTGGAATTCGCTCACCCGGGGAAGTCTGGCATCCACCACTGACAATTGAGGTTTCTGAGCCGAGAGAGGCGCCCGGAGCGGCGTCACGCGAACGGGCCGCGACAAGTGAGCCACGTCCCTCGAACCGCGTCCCGATCCGGTCCGCGGCCTTCATGACCTGCGGTGCCAGCAGGAACCCGAGCCCCATCACGACCACACCCGCGACCGCGTCGAGGAGATAGTGGTTCGCGGTGCCCATGACCACGATCGCCGTCAGCAGCGGATAGGCGACGCCGAGGACCTTGGTGAGCCGCGTGCCGCCGAAGCGCCACAGCATCACCCCGCACCACAGCGCCCAGCCGCAGTGCAGGCTCGGCATCGCCGCGTACTGGTTGGTCATCCCGCCGAGGCCCCGCGGCGCGCTCGCGTCGCCGCCCCACCAGCCGTACGAGCTGTACTTGGCCATCGTGTCGACGAAGCCGTAGTCCGGGGAGAGGAGCCGGGGCGGGCAGGTCGGCAGCAGGGTGAAGCCGATCAGGCCGATGAACGTGGATGTCATCAGCCAGGTGCGGGCCGCGCGGTAGACCTGTGAACGTGACCGGAACAGCCAGATCAGGATCGCGGGCGTCACCAAATAGTGCAGCGAGGCGTACCAGAAGTCGGCCGGGATACCGAGCCAGGCCTCGCGCGTGAAGAGCCGGTTCAGCGGGTGCTCGGCGTTGATGTGCAGGAGCTTCTCGATACGCAGGATCGCCAGCCCGTGGTTCACGGCGCTCGCCGTGTCGCCCCTGGCCAGCAGGCGGCCCGCCGAGTACGAGGCATACACCATGAGGATCAGCGGCAGCTCGGTCCACCAGCGCAGCCGGCTTCGCCGGTCCGCCTCGATGCCTGGTGTCTCGGTCTGCGGCATCCGATCGCCCTCCCCCTTCTGTCCTGGTGCTGTGCCCGGTGCTCCGGCTTCCCGGTTGCTCGGTCGGGACACTTTACGGCGTATGCGCGCGGCCCGTTTCGGGCGCCCCTGGACCTCAAAGACGCAGAGATCGCCCCCCGGGTTGCCCTTTTCCAGGGTGCGGGATGATGGAGTGACCCGCCTCTGGACATCTCCCGGAAAGGTCCCCCATGGCACCGCGCATCCTGCTGGCCCGGCACGGACAGACGGCTTGGTCGCTGTCCGGGAAGCACACCGGCAGGACCGACGTCCCGCTCCTCGAAGAGGGCCGGCGTGGCGCCAAGGTGCTCGGCGAGCGACTCCACCGGCCCCCGCTGGACGGCCTTCCCGGGGTCGAGGTCCGCACCAGTCCACTGGCACGCGCGCGTGAGACCTGCGAACTCGCCGGCTTCGGCGACCGCGCCACCGAGTGGGACACCCTCATGGAGTGGGACTACGGCGCCTACGAGGGCCTCACCCCGCAGGAGATCGCGGCCCTGCGCCCGGGCTGGCTGATCTGGCGCGACGGCGTCCCCGAAGGGGAGACCCTCGCGGAAGTGACCGCCCGCGCGGACGAGGTCGTCGCCTGGGCACGCGCCGAGGACCGCGACGTCCTGGTCTTCGCCCACGGCCACATCCTCCGCTCGATCGGCGCCCGCTGGCTCGGCCTCCCGATCGACTTCGCGTCCCGGATACGCCTCAACCCGACGTCCCTGTCGATACTCGGCTGGGCCTACGACGAACCGGCGATCGAGAGCTGGAACGACCTGGGCCATCTGGTCGCGTAGGGACAGGCGCGCCCCTCAGGGGCGCGGGGCTGTGTTGATCTGCGGCTCCGCCGCGTGGGCGTGCCCAGCCCCCACCGGCTCGCGGCCAAAGAACTACGCAGCAGTACGAGGCAAGCTCGAATGCCTCTCCAGAAACGTCGAAACCCCCGAAGCCCGCCGATGAGGCAACAACACCCGCGCAGTCCCCGCCAGCATCGTCTGAATCCGCGACGACTGCACCAGATCCAAAAGATCAAGCACCCGCATCCCCGCAGTCGCCGCCTCGTCGGGCCGCCCCCCGCGCGCGAGATCGTCGGCCAGCTCCGTCGTGTACAGCGCGATGTTCCGCGTGAAGTGCGGATCCTGAAGCCGGGCGGCACGCCGAGCGTGCCGCGAAGCCCGCGGCCAGTCGCCCAGCGTCGACCAGCACTGCGCCTCAAGGCCCTCCAGCTCGGCCTCTCCGTAGAAGCTCATCCACTCGGGGTCGGCGTCCGAGTGGCCCCGCTCGTAGAGGGCCTGCGCCCGGGCCAGCGCCTGTTCGCAGCCGGTGCGGTCGGCGAGCCCCGCCCAGCCGCCCGCCTCGCGCAGCGCGAGCAGCGACATCAGACGGGCGGAGCCCAGGGGGCGGGCGACGCGCTGTGCGGCCTGTGCGGCGCGCACCGCCTCGCGCGGGCGTCCGGCGTCCCGCGCGAGGAACGCCGTATTGCAGAAGGCGTGTGCCTCAAGGCCCGCGTCGCCGGTCATGCGGGCGGTGGCGAGGGCTTCCGCGTAGTGCGAGCGGGCGTCGTCGAAGCGGCCGGAGTCGTGGGCCAGCCAGCCCACCGAGATGGCGAGTTCACCGGCTCCGGAGTGCAGTCGCTCGGCGACGGACTGCCGCGTGGTGCCCGCGTCGAGCAGGGCGTACGCGGCGCGCAGCGGGGCCGCCGCGCGCCGGTAGAGGCCGTCGGCGCCGTGCCGGTCGTCGAGCAGCCGGATTCTGCGGACGGCCTCTTCCAGGGCGCCCGCCTCGCTCGTACCGGGGCGGCGGACGGAACGTTCCGCTGCCACGGCGTCCAAGGTGAGCCCCAGGGGGCCCAGCGTGCCGGCGGCCACCGTGACGGTGCCGCCCCTCATGAATGCGCGACGCAGCACGTCGCTCTCCTCGTGGTTCTCGTGCGTGTCGTACGGGTCCTGTGTGTCATACGGCTCGTACGCCCCTCGCGTCTCATTCGTCCCACCCGTCTCACCCGGGGCGCAGCCCGGGCTCGTGGGGTGTGCGGGGGGCGCGTCCTCGGCGGTGCGCGCCCCGCGTCCGCGTACGGACGAGCGGGGCGCGAAGCCGAGGTCGGCGAGCGTGCGGCCGGGGAACATGTGCAGGAACACCCGTTCGTACGCGTAGTTGGGGCAACGGATCTCACCGGCCTCGACGCGGCCGACGTAGCGCGCGTCGCAGCTGACCCGCTCGCCGATCTCGCGCGCGGACCGGCGTACGGCCGCGGCGAACTCCGCCGGTGAGCGCTGTCCGCGCAGCCGCCGGAAGGCGAGATTGGGTCTCGGTGGTTGGGGGAACTGGGGCGGGGGCACCGTTGACGACGCCATGGCCGGGTCCTCTCGTGCGAACCGTCGAACCATGCCGGATTCAGGGTGACTTGTGTGAGTGACGCCCTGTTTCCAGCGGGCAAGAACGTACCTGCTGTGCACGACCCGCCACGCAGGGTTTGGCTACAAACCGGATATCTCATCCGGGATCTGCCATGAACTGCCATCCTTTGCGGCGGACTTGTGCCGTAGCCGTTGACGCTTCGACGCGTTGAACTCCATGGATCCGGGAGCCACCCGACTCCCGACCCGCTCGTCCAAGGAGGGGTTCCGTGGTGGAGACCGGGATGGAGACCAGTCAGAGCGTCGATCCTCGAATGCCGAGCGCGGAGTGCAGCGCGCCACCGTTCGCGGACTCCGCCTGCGATCTGGTGACCGTGCCGACGCGGCAGGGCCTGGAGGCCGTCGACATCCTGCGACGCGGCACGGGCGACGGGGTCGGCCCCGTCCTGCACGACGACGGCGGCGACACCCTCGGCTTCCTGGTCCCGCCGGGCACTGCGGCGGCCTGGGACGTCCCGGGCAGCACCTGCACGGAGACCCACGGCCGGGGCCTGCGCCTCGCCCCCGACCCCGAACCCCCGGTCGAGGGCTCCGACTGGCTGCTGCCCCCCGGCGACGCCGACCTCGCGACCGACCCGGCGGTCCTGCGGGCCGCGCTGGACGAGGCGGCCCGCCTGATCGAGGCGGCGGACGGCTGTCGCTGAGCGCCGACCACCACGCGCCGAGGCCGAACGCGCCGGACCACCCACGCCCCCCGATAATGGGCCAATGGGAAAGTCCAGGAACACCCGGCGAGGTGGTGCCGGCTCCGCCGAAGCCGTCGTCGAGGCAGTCGACGGTGGGCTCGCCGAGCTGATACCCGACCGGGACCGCGCACGCGCCTGGACTCTGTTGATCGACGGGGCGCCGCAGTCCTACGTCGACCTCGACGACCCGGCGTATCTGTCCTTCGAGTACCAGCGCCGCCTCGGGCACGTCATCGACCTCGTCGCACCGGCGGGCAAGCCGATCCAGGCCGTGCACCTAGGCGGCGGCGCCCTCACGCTCGCCCGCTACGTCGCCGCCACCCGCCCCCGCTCCACCCAGCAGGTCGTCGAGTTCGACGGGGCGCTCGTCCAACTGGTCCGCCGCGAGCTGCCGTTGGACCCGAACGCGCGGATCCGGGTGCGCTCCACCGACGCCCGCGCGGGACTCGCGAAACTGCCCGAGGGCTGGGCGGACCTCGTCGTCGCGGACGTCTTCAGCGGCGCCCGGACCCCCGCCCACCTCACCTCCACCGAGTTCCTCGACGAGGTCCGCCGCGCGCTGCGACCGGGCGGGATCTACGCCGCCAACCTCGCCGACGGCCCCCCGCTCGCCCACCTGCGGGGCCAGATCGCCACCGTGGCCGCCCGGTTCACGGAACTCGCGCTGATCGCCGACCCGACCGTGCTGCGCGGCAAACGGTTCGGCAACGCCGTCCTCGTCGCCTCCGACCACCCGCTGCCACTCGCCGAACTCACCCGGCGCGCCGCCTCCGACCCGCACCCCGGCCGGCTCCAACACGGCAGCGAACTCACCGACTTCACGGGCGGCGCCGTACCGGTGACGGACGCCGCGGCGGTCGCCTCACCGGCACCGCCGCCGTCGGTGTTCCGCTAGCCGGCACAACCCACCCGAAAAACCTCAGTAGTTCCCCACATCCACCCGCGGCGCCCCGTCGTGCCACGTGCAGATCACCGACACCTTCCCCGTGCCCTTGGTGAACTCCACCCGGAGCCACGAGTCCGTCTTCCACACCTGCATCGACCAGCCCGTACCCGGCGTGGCCGACACGAGCGTCACGTAGGCCGGCGCGTAGTCGAGTTCGAGCACCACCCGCCCGCCGTCGGTGTCGTAGCTCTTGACCTGGCCGGAGCCGGAACCGGTGGAGGGAGAGGGGGACGCGCTCGCCGTCGCCGGCTTCGTGGGGGTCGGGCTCGGGGAGCGGGTCGGTGTCGGGGTGCTCGACGGGCTCGGGACCGATTCGGCCCGAACCGTCGGCTCGGCGGGCGGTGTCGCCTCCTGCGCGGTCGCGCCGGCCGCCGTGATGGGCAGGGCGCGCGGGGGGTCGTAGGCCGTGCCCGTCATGACCGTGTGGACGCCCCACCAGGACAGCGTGACCGCCGCGCCGGTGGCGAGCGACCAGGCCAGCACGTGCATGAATCCGTTGACGAGTCCTCTGGGCATCGCGGCCATACTGCCTCACGCGCCCCACGGGTGTCGCGGCGACGGCCATCGCTTTGTCCACGGGCGGGAGTTGTCCACAGGCCCGGATGCGGGTCGCCCGCATGGGCTACGGTGCGGCGCATGGCAAGTGTGCTCGTGGTCGAGGACGACCAGTTCGTACGCTCGGCCCTCATCCGGCATCTGACCGACGCCGCACACACGGTGCGCAGTGTCGGTACGGCACTTGAGGCGCTGCGCGAGGTCGCCCATTTCCGTTTCGACGTGGTCATCCTGGACCTCGGACTGCCCGACCTGGACGGGTCCGAGGCGCTGAAGATGCTGCGCGGAATCACGGATGTCCCCGTGATCATCGCCACCGCCCGGGACGACGAGACCGAGATCGTCCGGCTGCTCAACGCGGGCGCGGACGACTACCTCACCAAGCCCTTCTCGGTCGACCATCTCTCCGCCCGCATGTCCGCCGTGCTACGACGCTCCCGCGCCACCACCGGCGAGGCGCCCCCGTCCTCGGTCCTCCGCGTCGGCGGACTCACCGTCGATCCGCTGCGCCGCCAGGCCGACCTGGACGGCGTCCGACTCGACCTCACCCGCCGCGAGTTCGACCTCCTCGCCTTCCTGGCCGGCCGGCCCGGCGTGGTCGTCCCGCGCAAGGAACTCCTCGCCGAGGTGTGGCAGCAGTCCTACGGCGACGACCAGACCATCGACGTCCATCTGTCCTGGCTGCGCCGGAAGTTGGGGGAGACGGCGGCCCGGCCGCGCTATCTGCACACCCTGCGGGGCGTCGGCGTGAAGCTGGAGCCACCGGGAGCGGAGCCGCCGCGATGAGGTGGGCACTGGTCAGGGTCTGTCTCGCGATCGCGGCCATGGTGGTCGTCGCCTTCGCGGTGCCGCTGGGCCTGGTCATCAAGGAGATGGCCCGCGACCGCGCCTTCTCGAACGCCGAGCGGGAGGCCGCCGCCGTCGCCCCCGCGCTGTCCATCACCACCGACCGGGACCAGCTGGAGAAGGTCGTCGCCTCGGCGGGCACGGACTCCGGGATGGCGATCCACATACCGGCGGGGGAGGGGAAGGCCGCCCTCGACCTCGGGCGGCAGCGCGCCGCCGGCAAGGACATCGCGACCGTGAGGAAGCTGGGCCGCGCCTCCACCACCGAGGTGCCCGGCGGCTCCGTCCTGCTCCAGCCCGTCGCGCTCAGCTCCGGCGAGATATCCGTCGTCGAGGTCTTCGTCCCCGAGTCGGAGGTGAGCAACGGCGTCGGTACGGCCTGGGCGGTGCTCGCCGGGGTCGGCATCGCGCTGATCGTCGGTTCCGTCGCGGTCGCCGACCGGCTGGGCGTACGGATGGTGCAGCCCGCGCAGCGCCTGGTCGAGGGCGCGCACGAACTGGGGGAGGGGAAGCTGGGGGCGCGGGTTCCCGAGGAAGGGCCGACCGAACTGCGGCTGGCGGCGGTGGCGTTCAACTCCATGGCCGACCAGGTCGTACAACTGCTGGCGAACGAAAGGGAGTTGGCGGCCGACCTGTCGCACCGACTGCGCACACCCCTCACCGTGCTGCGGCTCAACGCGGCCTCGCTCGGGGACGGTCCGGCCGCCGAGCAGACGCGGACCGCCGTCGCGCAGCTGGAGCGGGAGGTCGACACGATCATCCGGACCGCGCGGGAGGCCAAGCCGCAGACCGTGGCGGCCGGGCCCGGCGCCGGGTGCGACGCGGCCGAGGTGGTGCGCGAGCGGATGCGGTTCTGGTCCGCGCTCGCCGAGGACGAGGGCCGCAAGGTGCGGGTGGCCGGGGTGGAGCGGCCGGTGCGCATACCCGTGGCCCGCGCCGACCTGGTCGCCGCCCTCGACGCCCTGCTCGGCAATGTGTTCCGGCACACGCCCGAGGGCACGGCCTTCGCGGTCGACGTGCACAACAGCGAGGACGCGGTGATCGTGCTCGTCTCGGACGCGGGCTCCGGCATACGGGACCCCGAGGCGGCAATGGCGCGCGGACGCGGCTCCGGCAGCGACGGGTCGACCGGGCTCGGCCTGGACATCGTGCGCAGGCTCGCCGAGTCGACGGGCGGGGACGTCCGGATCGGCTCCTCGATGCTCGGCGGCACGGAGGTACGGATCTGGATCCAGCTGGACGGGCGGGAGCCGGAGCGCCGGGGGCATCGCGGGGCCGTACGACGGCGTCGGCGCGGCAGATTGGTCTCTACCTTTAACCGTTCCCGATCTCTTCCTTAAGCGCGCCCTAAGATCGCCAACCCCTGCCCGGATCAGGCCCTTTGCCCGATTCCGAATCGCTAGCGTGCTGCCGCACTCCACCCCCGTACGGCGAAGGCAGGCACGCGATGAGCACCCACCGGCGCAGGATCAGCAAGAGAAACAAGGTGATCGGCGGAGCGGTCGCCGCGGCGGTGGTCGGCGGCGGCGCGATCCTGCTGACCGGCGTCGCGCAGGCGGCGAGCGTCGGCGCGGCCTACACCAGAACCAGCGAGTGGTCGACGGGGTACACCGCCCAGTACGTCGTCACCAACACCACCGGGGCCAGAAAGGCGGACTGGACACTGCAGTTCGACCTGCCGTCCGGTTCGAAGCTGAGCTCGCTGTGGAACGCCGAGTCGAGCGTGAGCGGGCAGCACGTCACCGTGAAGCCGCCGAAGTGGGACACGGACGGGCTCGCGGCCGGCGAGTCGGTCACGGTCGGCTTCGTGGTCAACGGCACGGGCCAGCCCACGAGTTGCCTCATCGACAACGCCAAGTGCTCGGCCGACGGCACCGCGACCCCCGAGCCGACCGGCCGCCCGACGGGGACGCCCACGCCGACCCCCACACCGACTCCTACCAAGTCGACGCCCACTCCCACCCCGACCCCGACCCCCACTCCCACCCCCTCGCCCTCCCAGAGCGGCGGCACCGGCACCACGGCCGCCGGAGGCTTCGCCCCCTACGTGGACACCTCCCTCTACCCGGCCTTCGACCTGCTCGGGAACGTCACCGCGACCGGCGTGAAGAACTACAACCTCGCCTTCATCACCGACGGCGGCGGCTGCACCCCGAAGTGGGGCGGGGTGACGGACCTCGCGAGCGACGGCGTGGCCTCCCAGATCGGCGCGCTGCGCGCCAAGGGTGGTGACGTACGGGTCTCCTTCGGCGGCGCGTCCGGCTCCGAGCTGGCGACGACCTGCGGTTCGGCGAGCGCGCTGGCGAGCGCCTACGGCAAGGTCGTGGACGCGTACGGCCTCACCAAGGTCGACTTCGACATCGAGGGCGCCGCGCTGCCCAACGCGTCGGCCAACACGATCCGCGCCCAGGCGATAGCCAGGCTCCAGCAGCAGCACCCGAACCTGGACGTCTCCTACACCCTCCCGGTAATGCCCGAGGGCCTTACCCAGGACGGTGTGAACCTGCTCTCCAATGCCAAGTCCAACGGCGTGAAAATCGCCACGGTCAACATCATGGCGATGGACTACGGACCGGCCTACAGCGGAGATATGGGAACGTACTCAGAGCAAGCGGCTACCGCTACTCAGGCCCAAGTCAAGAGTGTTCTCGGGCTCTCTGAAAGTGCTGCATGGAAAGCGGTTTCCGTCACTCCGATGATCGGCGTGAATGACGTGTCATCGGAGGTATTCAAGGTCGACGACGCGACCCAGCTCGTGGCTTTCGCCAAGGCGAAGGGGCTCGGCGGTATCTCGATGTGGTCCGCGACGCGCGACAAGGAGTGCGCAGGCGGAGCCAGGCCCACCGCGGACGCGACCTGCAGTTCGGTCGCGCAGGCCCCCTCCGCGTTCTCCAAGGCCTTCTCCGCCTTGCAGTAGTCGCCCCGTGTGCCACGGGAGCCCCTCGCGGCCCCCGTGGCCCCAGTCGCCCCGCAGCGGACGTATGGCCACTTGGCTGTACGTCCGCTTCTCTTGCTGGTGCGTGTCGATTACGTTTCGACAAATGAAGGCGGCGGGTGTTGACGCATGACCAGACATGGGACTGTTATTACGCCACCGTGTTTGGTCGCGTTGGTTTCTGGTCGGTTACGACGACCTGGGGCGTGGCGCATTCCGGCCGAACCCTGTCCGTCAGGAGCCGTTCATGCCCGACTTCTCCCTCCCCGCCGCGAGCCGCCGTTCCGTCCTGCGCGGCATAGGCGGCGCCGCCGTCCTCGGAGCCGGTATACCCCTGCTGAGCGCCTGTGGCAGCAGCGGCAGCGGGTCCGACTCGAAGACCGTGACGCTCGGGTCCAACGCGTCCGACGCCGTGCCGAAGAAGGCGTTCGCGAGCGTCTACGCGGACTTCAAGAAGACCTCCGGCATTACCGTCAAGGTCAACACGAAGGACCACAACACCTTCCAGGAGCAGATCAACTCCTACCTCCAGGGCACGCCGGACGACGTGTTCAACTGGTTCGCCGGGTACCGCATGCAGTTCTTCGCGGCCAAGAAGCTCGCCACCCCGATCGACGACGTGTGGGCGAAGATCGGGGACAACTTCCCCGACGCCATGAAGAAGCTCAGCAAGGGCGAGGACGGCAAGTACTACTTCGTCCCGCTGACGACGTACCCGTGGGCGATCTTCTACCGCAAGAGCGTCTTCGCGGCGAAGGGCTACACCGTCCCCACCACCTGGGACCAGCTGGTCGCCCTGTGCAAGAAGATGAAGAGCGACGGCCTGGTCCCGATCGCCTTCGGCGACAAGGACGCCTGGCCGGCGATGGGCACCTTCGACCAGATCAACTTCCGCCTCAACGGCTACGACTTCCACAAGGCGCTGATGGCGGGCACCGAGTCGTGGACCGACCCCAAGGTCAAGGCGGTCTTCGACCACTGGGCCGAGCTGCTCCCGTACCACCAGGACGGCTTCATGGGCCGCACCTGGCAGGACGCCGCCCAGGGCCTGGTGTCGAAGAAGTCCGGCATGTACCTCCTCGGCTCCTTCGTGGCCCAGCAGTTCACCAACAAGGCCGACCTCGACGACCTCGACTTCTTCGCCTTCCCGGAGATCAACTCCGCGTACGGCCAGGACACCGTCGAGGCGCCCACCGACGGCTTCATGGTCAGCAAGGCCCCGAAGAACCACGACGGTGTCGTGAAGCTCATGGAGTACCTGGGCAGCCCGGCGGCCGAGGAGCTCTACCTCAAGACCGACCCGAGCGTGGTCGCCGCCTCCAACAAGGCCTCCACCGCCGCGTACTCGCCGCTGCAGAAGAAGGCGTTCGAGATGATCGGCGCCGCCAAGAGCCTCACCCAGTTCATGGACCGTGACTCCCGCCCGGACTTCACCTCGACGGTGATGCAGCCCGGTCTGCAGAAGTTCCTCCAGAACCCCAAGGGCGTCGACAGTCTGCTGTCCTCGATCGAGCGCCAGAAGAAGACGATCTTCGCCTCCTCATGATCTCCGAGACGACTACGACGAGCCCGGAGGCGGACGCCGTTCCGCCTCCGGGCCCCGCGCCTGCCGACAAGCGCGTCCCGCAGGGCGCCAAGCGCCTGCTGACCCGCCGTGACCGCATCACGCTCGCCTTCATGGCGGGCGTGCCGACGGTCCTGCACGTGGCCCTTGTCTGGGTCACCGCCCTCGCCTCGATCGCCCTGGCCTTCACCAGCTGGGACGGCATCGGCTTCGACTCGATCAAGTGGGTCGGGCTGGACAACTTCAAGCAGTTGTTCACCGACAACCCGCAGTTCTGGCCCGCCCTTGAGCACAACATCATCTGGTTCGTCGTGCTCATCCTGCTGCCGACGCCCTTCGGCCTGTTCCTGGCCGTGCAGCTGGACAAGAACATCCGCTTCAGCCGCATCTACCAGACCGCGTTCTTCCTGCCGGTCGTCATGTCGCTGGCGGTCACCGGCTTCGTCTGGCAGCTGATCTACAACCCGGACACCGGCCTGATCAACAGCCTCATCGGGGCCAACAAGCCAGGCCACTACATCGACTGGATCGGCGACCCCAAGCTCAACCTGTGGGCCGTCCTGATCGCCGCGTCCTGGCGGCACGCCGGCTACATGATGATCCTGTACCTGGCCGGCCTCAAGGGTGTCGACCCGTCCCTGCGGGAGGCCTCCGCACTGGACGGCGCGAACGAGTGGCAGACGTTCAAGAACGTCATCTTCCCGACGCTGCGCCCCACCAACACGGTCGTCCTGGTCGTCACGATCATCGAGTCGCTGCGCGCCTTCGACCTGGTCTTCGTCTTCAACAAGGGCGCCCAGGGCACCGAGCTGCTGTCGATCCTGATCACCAACAACATCATCGGTGAGTCCAGCCGGATCGGTTACGGGTCGGCGATCGCCGTCGTCCTGCTGGTCATCTCCCTCGCGGTCATCATCCCGTACCTGATCGCGACCTTCCGGAAGGAGCGGCGCGCATGACCACCCCCACCGCCGCGCTCGGCGTGAAGCAGCGCACCCCGCTCCGCCCCGCCCGGGTCCTGCTGCACACGTTCCTCGTCGTCACCTCGCTGGCCTGGCTCGCCCCGCTGCTGTGGGCGATCTACGCGGCCCTGCGCCCGTACTCGGAGACCAGCAACAAGGGCTACGTCTCCTGGCCGGACACGCTGAACTTCGACAACTTCAAGAACGCGTTCCAGCAGTCCGACATGACGCACTACTTCGTCAACACGCTGATCATCGCGGTCCCGGCCGTGCTGCTCACGCTGCTGCTGGCGTCGATGGTCGCGTTCTACGTCAGCCGCTTCGACTTCCGCTTCAACATCGCCCTGCTGCTGGTGTTCACGGCCGGCAACCTGCTGCCGCAGCAGGTCATCATCACCCCGCTGTACCGCCTCTACCTGCTGATCGACCTGCCGGGCATCACGATGAGCGGCAAGCTCTACGACTCCGCGCTGGGCCTGGTCCTCATCCATGTGGCGTTCCAGTCCGGGTTCTGCGCCTTCGTGCTCAGCAACTACATGCGGATGCTGCCGCACGAGCTGACCGAGGCGGCCCTGGTGGACGGCGCCTCCGTGTGGCGCCAGTACTGGCAGATCGTGCTGCCGCTGTGCAAGCCGGCGATGGCGGCCCTGGCCACCCTGCTCTCCATCTGGATCTACAACGACTTCTTCTGGGCGATCGTGCTGATCTCGACCGGCGAGAACATGCCGATCACCTCCGCGCTGAACAACCTCTCCGGCCAGTACTTCACCGACCCCAACCTGGTCGCGGCCGGCGCCCTGCTCACCGCGATCCCGACCCTGATCGTGTACTTCGCGCTCCAGCGCCAGTTCGTCAGCGGTCTCACGCTGGGCGCCAACAAGGGCTGACGCCCGACCTGTCGCGTCTTTCCCGTTGCGCCCGGCCCGTTGAAAGAGAACCACCGTGCACGACCGCCCCTTCACCGCGCTCGCCTCCGTCCCCGTGAATCCACGCACCGCCCGGGTCCACGAGGAGGGCTGGCAGTCCTGGAGCCCGAGCGGCGCCTATCCCCTCGGGGCGCGCCCGTACCGGCCGGCCAACGCCAACTGGGCGACGGTGTGCTACCGCCCAGGTGTCACCGTCCCCGCCGATGTCTTCCAGGGCGAGGGTCTGCTCGCCCTCGACCCCGGCGACGGCTCACCGGCCCGTCTGTGGGCGGCGGTCGACCCCACCGGATCGGTCCCGTCGATCCGGCTGTCGGTACGGGACGGGGTGGCGGAGATCGCCGCCGACGGCCCGGTGAAGGAGTGGACGGGGACCGGCATCCAGTCGGTGCTGCGGGACTGGGCCGACAGCGTGGCCCTGCCGTCCCCCCGCCCCGCGCCTACGGTCTGGTGCTCCTGGTACGAGTACTTCACCGCCGTCACCGAGGAGGACATCCACGAGAACCTCCGCGCGATGGACACCCTCGACCTGCCCATCGACGTCGTCCAGATCGACGACGGCTACCAGAAGGCGCTGGGCGACTGGCTGACCCTCTCCGGCCGCTTCCGCTCACGGGCCTCGATCGCCGACACCATCCGCGGGCGTGGCCGCAGGGCGGGCATCTGGACGGCCCCCTTCCTGGTCGACCCGGCGAGCGACCTGGCCGCCGAACACCCCGAGTGGCTGGTGCGCGACCCGGCCGGCGGCTTCGCCCACGCCGGCCGCAACTGGGGCCACGACCTCTGCGTCCTGGACTCCACCCACCCCGGCGCGGCGGCGTACCTGACCGAGGTCTACGCCACCCTCCGCACCGAGGGCTACGACTACTTCAAGGCCGACTTCCTCTACGCCGGCGCCCTGGACGGCGTACGCCACAAGGAAGTTGACGCCATCGAGGCCTACCGGGCCGGGATCGCCCTGATCCGCGAGGCGATCGGCCCGGACGCCTACCTCCTGGGCTGCGGCGCGCCGATCCTCCCCTCCCTCGGCCTGTTCGACGCGATGCGGATCAGCCCCGACACCGCGCCGCACCGCCGCCCCGAGGCCGACGACCACTCCCAACCCGGCCAGGACTCCGCCGAGTTCACGGGATTCGCCCGCCAGTGGCAGCACGGCCGCCTCTGGACCAACGACCCCGACTGCCTGATGGCCCGCCCGGCCGTGGAGACCCGCGAACGCTGGGCCGCCCATGTGGAGGCCACCGGCGGCCTGATGGCGTCGAGCGACCGCCTGCTGTCCCTGGACCAGTGGGGTGTGACGACAACCCGTCGCCTCCTGACGGGAGTTGAACAATGACCATTTCCTACGGTGGCGACTACAACCCCGAGCAGTGGCCCGAGGAGGTCTGGGCCGAGGACATGCGCCTGATGCGCGAGGCCGGGGTGACCATGGTCAGCATCGGCATCTTCTCGTGGGCACTGCTCGAACCGGCCGAGGGCGTCTACGACTTCACCCTCCTGGACAAGGTCCTGGACCTGCTCCAGCAGAACGGCGTAGCCGCCGACTTGGCGACACCGACGGCGGCCCCACCGGCCTGGTTCTTCCGCGCCCACCCCGAGGCGCTGCCGGTGGACCGGGACGGCCGGAGACTGTCGTACGGCAGCCGCCAGACGTTCTGCCCATCGAGCCCCGCGTACCGTACGGCGGCCCTGCGCATCGCGGGCGAGTTGGGGCGCCGCTACGCCGGCCACCCCGCGGTCGCGATGTGGCACATCCACAACGAGTACGGCTGCCACAACCCGGCCTGCTACTGCGACGAGAGCGCCGAGGCGTTCCGGGTGTGGCTGCGCGCGAAGTACGGCGACAGCCTGCCGGCGCTCAACAACGCCTGGGGCACGGCCTTCTGGAGCCAGTGGTACTACGACTGGGCGGAGGTCCTGCCCCCGCGCGCGACCGGCGCGGTCCCCAACCCCACCCACCAGCTGGACTGGCGCCGCTTCTGCAGCGACGCGCTCCTGTCCCTGTACAAGGCGGAACGGGACGTACTGCGGGAGGCGGCCCCGGCGATCCCCGCCACCACCAACTTCATGGTGATGTTCAACTTCGACGCGCTGGACTACTGGCGCTGGGCACCGGAGTTGGACGTCGTCTCCAACGACCACTACCTCCGCTCCACGGACCCCGAGTCGGAGATCGACATCGCGATGAGCGGCGACCTGGTCCGCTCGCTGGCGAGTGGCCGGCCCTGGCTGCTGATGGAGCATTCGACCGGCGCCGTGAACTGGCAGCAGGTCAACAGGGCAAAGAACCCCGGTGAGTTGAGACGCAACGCGCTCGCCCATGTCGCGCACGGCGCGGACGGCATCGCCTACTTCCAGTGGCGGGCGGCCAAGGCGGGCGCCGAACAGTGGCACTCGGCGATGCTGCCGCACGCGGGCACGGACAGCCGGATCTGGGAGGACGTCGTCCAACTGGGCGCGGACCTGCGGGCGTTGGCGGAGGTGCGGGGCAGCACGGGCACGGCTGAGGTGGCTGTCGTCTGGGACTGGAACGCCCGCTGGGCCCTGGAACTCCCGTCCCAGCCCAGCGAGGAGGTCCGCTACCTGGACCAGGTCCGCTCCTGGTACGAGCCGTTGTGGCGCTCGGGCATAGCGGTGGACTTCGTCCGCCCCGACGCCGACCTGTCGCCGTACCGCCTGGTCCTGGCCCCCAGCCTGTACCTGGTGGACGATGCCGACGCGGCCAACCTCTCCGACTTCGCCTCGTCCGGCGGCACACTCGCGGTGGGCTTCCACAGCGGGGCCGTTGACGAGAACTGCCATGTGCGGCTGGGGGGTTACCCCGGTGCGTTCCGCGAGGTGCTCGGCGTCCGCACGGACGAACTGTTCCCGCTGCTCCCCGGGGAGTCGCTCGCACTGAGCAGCGGCGGCGGTACGGCGTCCCTGTGGTCGGAGCGGGTCGCCCTGGCGGGCGCCGAGGCGATCACGTCGTACGCGGAGGGCCCGCTGACCGGCATCCCGGCGGTGACGCGGAACGCGTACGGCGAGGGCACGGCCTGGTACGTGGCCACCCGCCCCGACCCGACGACCCTCGCCGGACTCCTGGACCTCATCCGCCGCGAGGCGGGAGTGAAGCCGGTGCGGGTGACGCCGGAGGGCGTGGAGGCGGTACTGCGGCGCGGGGCGGACGCGGACTATCTGTTCCTCATCGACCACGCGGGACAGGGCGCCGAGGTCCCGGTCGTCGGGGCCGACGCGGTCGAACTCCTCACCGGCAAGCCCGTGTCGGGCGGATCGGTGAGCGTGCCGCCGGGCGGGGTGGCGGTGGTCCGGGAGCCGCGTCGGGCCGGCTGACCCGGAGGACGGCGCGGGGGCTCGCAACAGCCGGGTGGCGCGGGGCCGGGAACGGCCGGGCGGCTCAGAACGGCCCCGGGCCGCCGAACCCCCCGAACCCACCCGGCCCACCAGGTCCGCCGCCGAACATCCCACCACCCGGCCCGTGATGGTGGAAGCCGTCGAAGAGCGCGTCCGCGAGCAGCATGCCGCCGACTCCCGCGGCGCCCGCGACGAGGGCGGTCTTCCACCACGGGGTGGTGTACCAACCCCCGGGCATGGAACGGCCGTTGACGACCCCGCCGGGGTAGTAGTACGGCGTGTTCGCGCCGGGCCGCGCGGATGCGGTGTACGTCTGTCCGCCGACCGTGACCTGCCCGCCGGTACCCTGCGCGGGCAGCTCGGGCCCCGGGTCGAGCCCCAGCGCGGCACGGGCGGTGCGGATGTGGTGCAGCCCCTCGATGGCGGTCTGTGTCACCAGCCCGTACTGCATGGGGGAGTAGGCGACGGCGAGTTGCCCCTCGGCGGCACGGTGCCGCTCGGCCGCGTCGGCGAGGGCCTGCCGGGCGGCGCTGTTGCCACCCGCGTCCAGCGTGGACAGGCTCCCGCCCAGCCGCTCCACCCAGCGGGTGGCCTCGGCGCCCGCGTCGGCGTCGTAGACCTGCTGAGCGTTCCCGGTCCCGTACCCCGAACTCCCCCTGCCCGCCTGCCGCTTGCCGTAGGCGACCGCGCCGCCGACGATCAGGGCCAGCAGCACCAACACGATGAAAAACATGACGTCCTCCCGTCCGCGCCGGGATCGAATCACCCCGTACACAGGGATTGGACGACTTGGGGCTGAGAGGTCGCTGCGGGGGGTCTGAGGGGTTGCTGTGAGTGCGGGGCGGACCGCCTCACACCTGGGCGGGCGGCGCGACGGGGACGGTGACGCCGAGCGCGGAGTTCTGCAGCGTGGTGATGCGCTGGATGACGAGCCCCAGCAGTGCGGCCGCCGCGATCATGAGCACCTCCGCCACCACGAGGAGGGCCATGGACCCCGGCGCCACCTGGTTCGTGACCACGATCAGCAGTGCGTGCGTGACACAGGCGGCCCACCACAGATTCACCAGTGTCGTGTCTCGCCTCTCCTCCCACGACACGGAGCCGGCGCGCCCGACAGCGAGGACGATCCCGCGCGGGACGACGAGGTTGACCAACGGTATGAACCACGCGCCGATCGTCCAGCCCGGACTCGGGAGCGTGGCCTCGGGGGACAACTCCTGGGCGTTGCGCCGGGAGCGCGCGAGCCACACGAGGAACAGCACGATCGTCACAGTCATCAGATAGACGAAGATCATGGAGATCAGGCCCGATCTGTGCAGGGACGCGTCCGTGCGGTGCAGGTAGTGATCGCGGACCGCCGCCGCCCGGAACACGTCCACCACGGCCGCCGTCGCTACCGCCACCTGCGCGGAACGGGCGAGGATCCAGGGGGTTTTGGAGGTGGAACTCGTCATCGTCGCTGGCCTGTCTCGGAGGTGGGGGCGGCCGTAGGGGACGCTGGGTCTGAGTGATCATAGGGTCCGATCGCCGTACGCGCGTACGATTTTCGGGTCCTCGATCACAAGCCGGTCGGCACTCCGGAGTGCGAGTCCCCACCCTCAGTGCTGCAAGCGGCCGACCACGTCCTCGACGACGCGCAACGCCTCGCCGCTCCGGACCAGTTCGGCGATGTGCTCGATGTCTGTGTGGAAGACCCGGTCCTCGGTGACAGTCGGTACGGCGGCCCGGATCCGGGTCCGCAGGGCCTCTGCCGCCGGGGAGGGGGCGAGCGGTGCGAGGAGATCGAGGGCCTGGGCCGCGCACATCAGCTCGATCGCGATGACGTAGGCGAGTTTGCGGGCCGCGCGGTAGGCCTTCAGGGCCGCCAAGTAGCCGTTGCTGACCGCGTCTTCCTGGTTGGCGGAGGTGGTGATGCTGTCGGCCGACGCCGGGACTGCCATGCCCCGCAGCTCCATCGTCAGTGCCGCGGCCGTGTACTGGGCGATCATGTAGCCGCTGTTGAGGCCGGGCTGCGGTGCCAGGAAGGCGGGCAGTTCGCTGAAGTTGCTGTTGACCATGCGGTCGGTGCGGCGTTCGGAGACCTTGGCGAGGACTGTCATCGCGTTGACCATGGTGTCGGCCTGGATGCCGACGTAGGTGCTGTCGCAGTTCGCGCCGCTCAGCGCCACCCCGTCCTCGCCCTCCGGGTGGATGACCGGGTTGTCGCCCACGGAGTGCAACTCCTCGACGATGACCTCCCTGGCCTGCGCCAGCGCCCGCTTCGCGCCGCCGTGGATCTGCGGGACGGCGCGCAGGGAGAGGCTGTCCTGGAGGCGGTGGTCGAGGAATTCGGTGCTGATCGCGCTGGATGCGGTGAGACGTCGTAGGTTCTCCGCTACGGCGGCCTGCTCGGGGTGGCGCTTGCGGACCTGCAACCGGGCGTCGTAGGCGCGGACCGTGCCTTTCAGCGCCTGCACCGACAGGCTCGCGGCGATGTCGGCGGTGGTGGCTGCGACTCCGGCGTCGTGGGCGGCGAGGACGGCTGTCGCGGTGACGGAGTGCGTGCCGTTCGTCAGCGACAGGCCCTCCTTGCAGGCGAGCCGGGTCGGTTGTTCGCCGATGCGGGCCAACGCCTCGGCGCCGGGGAGGAGTTGACCGTCGTACGTCGCCCTGCCCTCGCCCAGGAGTACGAGGGCCATGTGGGCCTCGGGGGCGAGGTAGCCGACGGAGCCCTCGCCGGGGACGTGCGGGGTGACGCCGGCGTTGAGCATGCGCCGGATCAGTTCCAGGGTCTCGAAGCGGATGCCGGAGTAGCCCTCGCCCAGGCCGACCAGTTCCATGAGTGCGATGGCTCGGACTATCTCGGTGGGCAGCGGTTCGCCTACGGACACGGCATGCGAGCGGACTATGTTGCGCTGGAGCTGCTCGGCGTCCGCCGGGTCGATGACCTCCGTGACGTTGTCGCCGAAGCCGGTGGTGACGCCGTAGACGAGGCGGTTCTCGGCGAGGAAGCGTTCGACCAGTGCGCGGGACTTGCGGACGCGGTCGACGTAGGTCGCGTCGAACTCGACGCGGGCGCCGTGGCGGGCGACCGCGACGAACTGCTCGACGGTGATCGGCTCCTTGCCCAAGGTGACAGCGGTCACGGACATCTCCCGCGCATGGTGTGCATCCATTCACTTGCGTGGCGAATGAATCACTTTATTTAGCGCTTGGCAAGGGAGGAAGGGACTTCACCGCGTGGAGGAGGGCGGCGAGGGTGTGGGGCGGGAGTGTGGCGATGCGGTGGGGGTGGTCGCTCTCGCGGAGGTGGATGTGGGAGCCGGGTGTCGCTGCCGCCAGCTCCACGCACTCGCCCTCGCCGCCGGTGCTGAACGACGACTTCTGCCAGACGGGGTGGGGCATGGCGGGTCCTCTCAGAGGGCGTACATGACGTGCTGGATCAGGCTCAGCGAGTCGCGTGACTCGTGCGACTCCGGCGCCGATTCCGGGTCGACCGGCGCCAGTGCCAGCTCCGAGAGTCGCTCGAACATCTTGGCGTACTCGTCGAGTTGCTCTCCATCCCGCAGGAAGAGCGAGGTCGTCGGATGCTCCAGGTAGACCGTGTCCAGTTCGGGGGCTCCACCACCGAAGAGGACGAAGGAGCGGGTGTGTGCGGAGTAGACGCCGGCTTCGAACGGGTAGACCTGAACGGTCACGTTGGGCAGCCGGGAGACCTCCATCAGTCGCACCAGTTGCCTGCGCATGACCGCCGGGCCGCCCACCCGTGTGTGGAGCGCGGATTCGTGGATGACGGCGCGGTACGTGACGGGGGAGTCGCCGGTCAGTACGCGTTGGCGGGCCAGTCGGAACTCGGCGTACCGGTCGGCGTGTTGAGGGGCCGATTCGGTGGCGGCCAGCACCGCACGCGCGTAGTCGTCGGTCTGCAGCATGCCGGGGATCACCAGGGGGTTGTGGGTCCGCAGCACCGTCGACCGGGATTCCAGCTCGGCCAGGTTCCGGGCCGCAGGGCCGATCGTGTCGTTGAACTCGTCCCACCACCCCTTGCCGCTCTCCTGGGCCATCGCCATGATCCCGTCGAACAGGGGGCCGGGCGGGCAGCCGTACTCGCGCAGCAGCTTGTAGAGGCGGTTGCGCGACACGTCGATGCGGCCTGCCTCGATGTTGCTGATCCGGGTGCGGTCGGCGTCGAGCAGTTCGCCGGCCCGGTCTCCGGACAGCCCGGCGCGGTTGCGCAGCTTACGGAGTTCCAGGCCGAGTCGCCGCTGACGCTCGCTGGGGTTGTTCCTGGGTGGCATGAGCGACCTCCTCCGGGCAGTCTGCACAGCCGAACTCCCGGGGGTCACAAGGTAGTTCGGTAGTCACTCGCGAGGGTGAAGCGAAACGGAAACGGTTGCAACTCCCGGAACGGGTTCCCTACCGTCGAAGACAACGGCGCCACCCGGAAGTACCCCCGCCCTCAAGCCACTTGGCAAGAGGGACCCGGACCTGGTCACCGCGTGAGCGCACCCCACGCCGAAGGAGCCCCCCAGTGGCCGACGACCCCCCACCCCCCACCGACGTCTCCCTCGTCTTCCCGCCCCACCCCGCCTGGGTCCGCACCGCCCGTGAAACGGTCCGCACCCTCCTCGCCACCTCCCACCGCCCCGAACTCACCGACACGGCCCTGCTGTTGACCTCGGAAGCCGTCACCAACGCCATCAACGCCTGCAAGCTGGAGGGCAACCCAACCCCCGTAACCCTCTACGCAGGCTGGTCCACCCCCCGCAGCTTCCGCGTCCTCATCCATGACGAGGCCCCGGGTCTCCCCACCTGCCGTACCCCCGCCCCCACGGACGAGGAGGGCCGCGGCATGCAGCTCATCGCCTACGGCGCCGACGCCTGGGGCGTGTGCGCGCACGGGCCAGGCCGGGGGAAGGCGACCTGGTTCGAGCTGGGGAACCGCTGATCGGGGCGGGGTGGATATACTGGAGTCTGGTCTGTATATCCAGGAGGTCTCCATGACCAAGACGCTGATCGACATCGACGAGGACCTGCTCGCCGAGGCCGCCATAGCGTTCGGGACCAGGACCAAGAAGGACACGGTCACCGCCGCGCTCAAGGAGGGCGTCGAACGCAAGAAGCGTGCGCTCGCCCTGGCCCGGCTCGCGGCCCGCGCGGACGTGGGTGACTTCGACCTGTTGCTGGACAAGGAGAACTACCGTCGATGAGCGCGGCGGCCTATCTCATCGACACCAGCGCCCTGGTCCGTATCCTGAAGCGGCCCGCGCGTGCCCTGTGGGAGAAGCCTTTGGAGGAGGGGCTGATCGCCCGCTGTCCGCTCACCGAGGTGGAGTTCCTGAACAGCGCCAAGAACGCGGAGGACCGGGCCGCCCTGGTCGACGACCTCGACGCCCTGTTCTGCTGGACCCCCCTGGACGACCGGGCCGTCACTCGCGCCTGGGACGTGCAACGCGAACTCACGGAGAAGGGCCGCCACCGGTCCGCGGGCGCCGTGGGCCTGCTCGTCGCCGCGACCGCCGAACTCCAGGGGCTGACCATGCTGCACTACGACAACGACTTCGAGACCATCGCCTCGGTCACAGGGCAGCCGACCCAGTGGCTGGCTCCCGCGGGCAGTCTCTGAACGGCCGCACACCGTGAACGGCCGCACACCGCCGGGGCGCGGCACGTCCCCTAGGCGTGCCGCGCCCCGTCCCCCGGAGTCCCCCGTCGGTCAGGCTTCCCCCACCGTCGGCAGTACGCCCGTCCGCGCCGCCTCCCCGTACCACCGCGCGCTCGACTTCGGCGTCCGCTCCAGCGTCGCGTAGTCCACGTACACCGCCCCGAACCGCTTCTCGTAGCCGTACGCCCACTCGAAGTTGTCCATGAGCGACCACAGGTAATAGCCCCGCACGTCCGCCCCGTCCGCGATGGCCCGCCGCACGGCCGACAGGTGGCCGTGGAGGTACGCGATCCGTTCCGGGTCGTGCACGCGCCCCTCGGGGTCCGGCTTGTCGTCGTACGCCGCGCCGTTCTCTGTCACGTACAGCGGCAGGCCCGGGGCCTCCCTCGTGTACCGCGCGATCAGGTCGTACAGGCCCGTCGGGTCGATCGTCCAGCCCATCTCCGTGCGCTCGCCCGGCGGCTGGAGGAACGCCACGTCGTCCGCGCCCGGCCAGGGGGAGTACGCGCTCACGCCATGGCCGTCGGCGCGCGGACCCGCCGAAGTCGAGGCCGTCGCCTCCACCAGCGTCGGCGTGTAGTAGTTCAACCCCAGTGCGTCCAGCGGCTGGTGAATCAGCGTCAGGTCGCCGTCCCGGACGTACGACCAGTCCGCGATCGACCTCGTCGCCTCGAAGAGGGACTGCGGATACGAACCGTGCAGCATCGGGCCGTGGAACACCCCGTTGGCCAGGTCGTCGATCTTGCGGGCCGCCGCCAGGTCCGCCGGCGACTGCGAAGCGGGCCTGACCACCGACGAGTTGAGGCTCACCGCGATCGAGTCGCGAGCCGGGATCGCGGTCCGCAGCGCCGAAGTGGCCAGCCCGTGCGCCAGGTTCAAGTGGTGGGCCGCCTTCAGTGAAGCCGCCGCGTCCGTGCGGCCCGGCGCGTGCACCCCCGAGCCGTAGCCCAGAAACGCGCTGCACCACGGCTCGTTGAGCGTGGTCCACTGCTCCACGCGGTCGCCCAGCGCCTCGCCCACGATCTGCGCGTACTCGGCGAAGCGGTACGCCGTGTCGCGCTCCGGCCAGCCGCCCGCGTCCTCCAACTCCTGCGGCAGGTCCCAGTGGTAGAGGGTGAGGGCCGGCTTGATGCCGACCGCCAGCAGCTCGTCCACCAGGCGGCGGTAGAAGTCCAGGCCCACCTGGACCGCCGGGCCCCGGCCGGTCGGCTGCACCCGTGGCCAGGAGACCGAGAAGCGATACGCCGTCAGGCCGAGGTCCGCCATCAGCGCCACGTCGTCGCGGTAGCGGTGGTAGTGGTCGACAGCGATGTCACCGTGCTCACCACCGGCCGTACGGCCCGGCGTATGACTGAAGGTGTCCCAGATCGAGGGCGTACGGCCGTCCTCCCGCACCGCCCCCTCGATCTGGTACGCGGAGGTCGCGGCGCCCCAGAGGAAGGCGGGAGGGAAGGCCGCGGTCGTCAGGTCGGACATGGAATCGCTCCCATGGGGTCGGGTGGCGACCATTATGCATGGGAGCGCTCCCATGCACAAAGGGTGTCCGGCCCTTTCCGTACGTCGACCCGCTCGGGTGCTGCCGGTACTCCGCTCACGCGGACTCCCGCACCACGAGCCGCGTCGGCAGGACCACTCCGCGGTGATCGCCGTCGCGGTGGGCGATCTCGTGCAGCAGGAGGTGTGCCATGGTCCGGCCCATCTCTTCCAGCGGCTGGCGGACGCTGGTCAGCGGGGGATCAGTGTGCCGGGCCACGATCGAGTCGTCGAAACCGACGACGGCGACGTCGTGGGGCACCCGCAGGCCCGATGCGCGCAGTTCCAGCATGGCGCCCGACGCCATCACGTCGGAGGCGGCGAAGACCGCGTCGAGACCGGGCCGTCGGCGCAGCAACTCCCGCATGGCCGCGCGTCCGCCCTCCTCCCGGAAGTCGCCGTACGCGATCAGGTCATCGTCGACGGTCATGCCCCCGTGCTCCAACGCCTCGCGGTAGCCGTCGAGCCGGGCCCGGGCGGCGTCCATGTCCAGCGGGCCCGTGATGGTGCCGATGGTCCGGCGTCCTTCGGTCAGCAGGTGCTCGACCGCGATTCTGGCGCCGCCGCTGTTGTCCGCGCGGACATGCCCGAGCGGCTCCCCGGCGCCGCGCCGGCCGGCGAGCACGGTCGGTACGGCGAGTTCGTGAAGGCGGTCGGGGAGCGTGTCGCCGCTGTGGACCGAGAGCATCAGCACGCCGTCCACCCGATGCGCGGACAGGTACGTGGCGAGCCGTGCGTACTCCTTCTCGTCCGGCACCAGGACCAGCAGCAACTGCATCCCGGCGGCCGAGAGTTCGGCGGAGACGCCGCGGATGATCTCCGAGAAGTAGGGCTCGGAGAAGAGCCGGGCCTCGCCCTCGGGAACGACCACGGCGACCGAGTCGGTGCGGCGGCTGGCCAGCGAACGGGCGGCCGGGTTGGGGATGTAGCCGAGTTCGGCGATCGCCTGCTCCACGGCCGCTCGGGTGGGGGCGCTCACTTTCGGGGAGCCGTTGATGACCCGGGAGACCGTGCCGCGGCCGACGCCGGCGAGGGCGGCCACGGCGTTGAGGGTCGGGCGCCGGACCTCCGCGCGCGGAGGTGGCTGCTCGGCAGAGGTCATCGTTCACCTTCCGGCGATCAGTGGGGGCGGGCCTCATTCTGGCCCAGAAATTTGCGCGACGGCCCGGACGGACGTCCCTGGCTCCCCGTCCGTGCGACGGACCCCTGAGCGACCTGCGGGAATTCTGTGTGGGACCGCTCCGTGTCCGGCCGATGACGGCTCGTGGAGCGACACGTTCCCGTGACGTGCTGAACACGCTTGCGCAACAACGCCGTTTTCAAGTCTTGACACCCGGCCCGGCACGAAGGAGTCTTCCGGCATGCCGCGTGGGAGCGGTCCCACGGAATCTCGGGGACTCCCTCCCGTGTGGACCGAACCACCAACGGCCCGTCCCTCTATCTCGCATGACACACCGTTGACCAGCACCTTTTCACCGCACGCCCTGTGCTGTGGGCTGGCCGCTGCTCGAAACGAGAGGGCAGGTCCGGATCGCCGAGCCTCGGCGGTCCGATTCCTGAGATCCCGTTCCCCACTGGAACAAGGAGTAGTGGAATGAGCATCACCCGTACCGCCGGCGGCCGCGGCCGCAGAGTGGCGGCCGTGACCACGACGGTCCTGACGGCCTCTGCCCTGTTGCTGACCGGCTGCAGCAGCGACGACAGCTCCTCGGACGCCAAGGACTCGAACGGGAACATCACTCTCACGGTGGACGACTTCGGGCAGTTCGGCTACAAGGAAGCCGGCCTGTTCGCCCAGTACCACAAGCTGCACCCGAACATCACGGTCAAGGAGAACACCACCGCCAACGAGCAGGACTACTACCCGAAGCTTCTTCAGCAGCTGAACACGGGCAGTGGCCTGGGCGATGTCACGGGCATCGAGGTCGGCCGCATCAAGGAGGTCGTCGACACCCAGGCGGCCAAGTTCGCCGACCTGAGCAAGACGATCAACGTGAGCGACTGGGTCTCCTGGAAGGAGAAGCAGGCCACCGCGTCGGACGGTTCGGTCATCGGCGCCGGCACCGACATCGGCCCGATGTCCCTGTGCTACCGCTCGGACCTCTTCAAGGCGGCGGGCCTGGCGAGCGACCGTGACTCCGTCGCCAAGGCCGTCGCGGGCGGCTGGGAGGACTACCTCAAGCTCGGCGAGAAGTTCAAGGCGAAGGCCCCCAAGGGCACGTACTTCATGGACTCCGCGAGCGCCATGTACAACGCGGTCGTCAGTTCCTCCGCGCAGCAGTACTACGACGCCTCCGGCAAGGCGATCTACAAGAACAGCCCGGCCGTGCAGCAGGGCTGGAACCTGGCCGCGGAAGCCGCGTCCAAGAAGCTGACCGAGGGTCTGCCCCAGTTCACCGACGCCTGGACGGCGGCGCTGCGCAAGGGCACCGTGGCCACCGTGGCGTGCCCCGCCTGGATGGCCGGCCAGATCTCCATCAACTCCGGTGACGCCTACAAGGGCAAGTGGGACATCGCCCGTGCGCCCGGCACCAGCGCGGGCAACTGGGGCGGCTCCTTCCTGGCCGTGCCCAAGAGCGGCAAGCACGTCAAGGAAGCCACCGACCTGGTCAAGTGGCTGACCGCTCCCGAGCAGCAGGCCTCCGTGTTCAAGGCGATCGGTGTCTTCCCGTCGAACAAGGGCGCCTACGAACTCGCCAGCGTGAAGAACGCGACCCTGCCGTACTTCAACAACGCCCCGATCGGCCAGATCTACGCCGACGAGGCGAAGGCCATCCCCGAAGCCGTGCTCGGCGCGAAGGACGGCACGATCAAGGACACGATCTCCACGCAGATCAACAACATGGAGCAGCGGGGCACCGCGCCCGCCAAGGCGTGGAAGGCCGCGACCGAGTCGATCGACAAGGTGATCGGCTGACACAGGCCGCGGTGCGGGCGACCCGGCGGGCGCCCGCACCGCGTCACGTGCGTGGGACCGTGCGGCGGCTCCTGCCGTAGGCGCGGGGCCCGGACGGCCTCGGTGCCCCGCACCGGCTCCGGTCGTCAAGTGCCGGTCCTTTCAGCGGTGTTCGGCGCACACTCACCGGACACCGCCGCACCGTGTCCGCCGGGACCGGCGACCCGAGTTCGACGACGTGCCCCAGGCCGGATCTCCGGCCCCCGCCCCGCCCGTACCCCGGCCGAGATCCAGGGAAGGACTTCCTCCGTGGCAACCACGACCCCCACACGGGGTGCCCCCGCCCCGCCACCCGGCGGCTCCGGCACCGTGTCGAACCCGCCCAGCGTGTGGCGCACCCGGCTGTGGCGCTTCGACGACAAGGCGTCGCCGTACGCGTACATCGCCCCCTTCTTCCTCATCTTCGGTGCCTTCGGCCTCTACCCGATGCTGTACACGGGCTGGATAGCCCTGCACCGGGTGGAGATGACGAGCCTGAACCAGTCCGAGTGGGTCGGCTGGCACAACTTCGCCACGATCCTCCAGGACTCCGAGTTCTGGACGGCTGTCACCAACACCTTTGTCATCGGCGTCATTTCGACCGTTCCGCAGCTCCTGATGGCTCTGGGCCTGGCCCACCTGCTCAACTACAAGCTGCGCGCCAGCACGGTCTGGCGGACGGTGATCCTCACCCCGTACGCCACCTCGGTGGCGACCGCGGCCCTTGTCTTCGCCCTGGTCTTCCGGGCCGACGGAGGTCTGCTCAACTGGGTGCTGCACTTCGTCGGCATCGGCAACACCGACTGGGGCAACGGGGAGTGGACGTCCAAGATCGCCATCTCGGTCATCGTGATCTGGCGCTGGACCGGCTACAACACCCTGATCTACCTGGCGGCCATGCAGGCCGTGCCCGCCGACCTGTACGAAGCGGCCTCGATCGACGGAGCGACGCGCTGGCAGCAGTTCCGCAAGGTGACCGTTCCCTCGCTGCGGCCGACGATCCTGTTCACCATCGTCATCTCGACCATCGGTTCCATGCAGCTGTTCGGTGAGCCGCTGCTGCTGCAGGGCGGCACGCTCGGCTCCACCGGGGGCAGCGAGCACCAGTACGAGACGCTCAGTATCTATCTCTTCAACTACGGCTGGAAGCTGGGGCACTTGGGCCCGGCGGCGGCCGTGGCCTGGGCCATGCTCGTCCTGCTCCTGCTCATTGCCCTGATCAACTGGATCGTCGGCCGGTTCGTGCGCAACAGCGCGGCCTGACGGGAGCGATATCGATGACCACGACCAGCCCCACCAAGACCGCGCCGGACCTCGACCCGGCACCCCTTTCCGTCACCCCGGGCAAGGGCCGCCGACGCTTCAAGATCGGCGCCGGCCAGCAGCTCAAGGGCGGCCCTTTCACCTACGCCACCCTGACCGTCGTAGGCCTGTTTTCGATCTTCCCGCTGTACTGGACGCTGGTGGCCGCCTCGCACGACCAGCAGCGGGTCCTGGACAGCCCGCCGCCGCTGCTGCCGGGCGGCCGGCTGTGGAGCAACCTCCAATCGGCCTGGGAACAGGCCCACTTGGGGAAGGCGATCGTCAACACCGTGATCGTGGCGGGCTGCATCACCGCCGCCACGCTGTTCTTCTGCACCCTCGCCGGCTACGCCTTCTCCAAGATGCGTTTCCGCGGCCGTAGCGTCCTGATGACCGCGGTCATCGCGACCCTGACGATCCCGCCCCAACTCAGCGTCGTACCGCTGTTCATGATGATGGCGGACATCGGCTGGGGCGGAAAGCTGGAGTCGGTGATCTTCCCGACCCTCGTCGGCGCCTTCGGTGTCTTCTTCATGCGCCAGTACCTGTCGGAGGCCCTGCCCTACGAACTCATCGAGGCCGCCAAGGTGGACGGGGCGAGCAACATCCGCATCGTCTGGAACGTGGTCCTGCCCGCCGCGAGGCCCGCGATGATGGTGCTCGGGATGCTCACCTTCGTGCAGGCGTGGAACGACTTCTTCTGGCCCTTCCTCGCCCTGAACCAGGACAACCCCACCATCCAGGTGGCGCTCGGCCAGCTCAGCGCCTCCTACACCCCCGACCAGAGCATCGTCATGGCCGGAGCGCTGATCAGCACCCTGCCGCTGCTGCTGGTGTTCGTGATCTTCGGCAAGCAGATCATCGGAGGCATCATGGCGGGCGCCGTCAAGGGCTGACGCCGACCGCCGACCGCCGGTCGCGCAATCTCCGTTCACCGTCCTGTACGGCCCGCTGCGGGCCGTACCCGGCCGGGCGCCCGTCGTCGTGCCCCCGTCCGCTTCCCCTCACCGCCGGATCGCCGTCCGGCGTTTCCTCACTCAGCTCCGGGAGCGCTCACATGACTGCCGTACGACATGAGACCAAGGCCGCGTCGGCCTCCGCCACATCCTTCCCCCCGGGCTTCGTCTGGGGTGCCGCCACCGCCGCCTACCAGGTGGAGGGCGCCGCCGCCGAGGACGGCCGGACCCCCTCCATCTGGGACACCTTCAGTCACACGCCAGGGAAGGTGCGCAACGGCGACACCGGCGACATCGCCGCAGACCACTACCACCGGTACCGCGACGACGTGGCGCTGATGAAGGACCTCGGCCTGAAGGCGTACCGGTTCTCGATCTCCTGGTCCCGGGTACAGCCCACCGGCCGCGGACCGGCCGTGGAGCGGGGTCTCGACTTCTACCGCAAGCTCACCGACGAACTGCTCGCGGCGGGCATCACCCCCGTCGCGACCCTCTACCACTGGGACCTGCCACAGGAGTTGGAGGACGCGGGAGGCTGGCCGCAGCGCGACACCGCGTACCGCTTCGCCGACTACGCCGAGATCATGGGCCGGGCCCTCGGGGACCGTGTCGGCCTGTGGACCACCCTCAACGAACCCTGGTGCAGCGCCTTCCTGGGCTACGGCTCCGGTGTGCACGCCCCCGGTCGCACCGACCCGGCGGCCACCCTGCGCGCCGCCCACCACCTCAACCTGGGCCACGGCCAGGCGGTCGGGGCGCTGCGCGAGATCCTGCCGACGTCCGCGCAGACCTCCCTCACCCTCAACCTGCACCAGGTGCGCCCACTCACCGACAGCGCCGAGGACACGGATGCCGCCCGCCGGATCGACGCGGTCGGCAACAGGATCTTCACCGGGCCGGTCCTGGACGGCGCCTACCCCGAGGACCTGCTCGCCGACACCGCGCACCTCGTCGACTGGACGGAGCTGGTGCGGGACGGCGACCTCGCCGAGATCTCCCGGCCCATCGATGTGCTCGGCGTCAACTACTACGCGCCGACCGTCGTCTCGGCGGGCGACGGCTCCGGTGCCACCAAGAACGACGGCCACGGCGCGAGCGACCACTCTCCGTGGACCGGCTCCGAGAACGTGGACTTCCACCTCGCCAACGACCAGCTGACGGCGATGAACTGGGCGATCGACCCGAGCGGCCTGCACACCCTCCTGACCGACCTGGCCGCGTCGCACCCCGGGCTGCCGCTGATGGTCACGGAGAACGGCGCGGCGTTCGACGACTACGTCTCCCCCGAGGGCCTGGTGAACGACCCGCAGCGGATCGCCTACCTCCACGCCCACCTGGACGCTGTTCGCCGGGCGGTCGCCGACGGAGCGGATGTCCGCGGCTACTTCCTCTGGTCCCTCCTCGACAACTTCGAATGGTCCTACGGCTATTCGAAGCGTTTCGGCGCCGTCTACGTCGACTACTCCACGCAGCGCCGCATCCCCAAGGCGAGCGCCCACTGGTACGCCGAGGTGATCCGGGGGAACGCGCTGCCGACCGTCGGCGAGGACGGGTGAGGCCCGGCCGCCCGGTCTGAGGGGCGCCGCCCGGACGCCGGCCGTGTTCCGCCCCGCCGTTCCGCGGCTCGGCGGGCGAGGCCCCCGGCCGACGAGGGACGATGGAGGCGGGGCGTCCGGGCCTGGGCTGTTACATTCCTGGCCTGAAAGCTGCGAACGGAAGGCGGCGACCATGGCGGTCAGCGGTGGGCGGAACCGGGGCGGCAGACGGCCGACCCTGGAGGAGGTCGCCGCCCGTGCCGGTGTGGGCCGCGGCACGGTCTCCCGGGTGATCAACGGCTCGCCCAGGGTCAGCGACGCGACCCGCGCCGCCGTCGAGGCGGCGGTCGCGGAACTCGACTACGTCCCTAACACGGCGGCCCGGGCGCTGGCCGCCAACCGTACGGACGCGATCGCCCTCGTCGTCCCCGAGCCGGAGACCCGCTTCTTCGCGGAACCGTACTTCTCCGACATGCTCAAGGGCGTCGGCACCCAGCTGTCGGACACGGAGATGCAGCTCCTGCTCATCTTCGCAGGCAGTGACCGGGAGCGGCAGCGCCTCGCCCAGTACCTGGCCGCGCACCGCGTGGACGGCGTCCTGCTCGTCTCGGTCCACGCGGACGACCCGCTGCCGGACCTGCTGGCCGAGCTGGAGATCCCAGCGGTGATCAGTGGCCCCCGGTCGGCCGGCGAGCCCCTGACGTCGGTCGACTCCGACAACTACGGTGGCGGGCGCTCGGCCGTGGAGCACCTGCTGTCCCGCGGCCGCACCCGCATCGCCCACATCACCGGCCGCCTCGACGTCTACGGCGCCCAGCGCCGCGTCGACGGCTACCGCGAGGCCCTGCTCGACGCGGGCCACGAAGTGGACGAACACCTCATCCAGCCGGGCGACTTCACCGAGGAGGGCGGCCGACGCGCGATGAAGGAACTGCTGGCCCGCCGCCCCGACGTCGACGCGGTCTTCGCCGGCTCGGACGTCATGGCGGCCGGTGCCCGCCAGGTGCTCCGCGAGGAGGGCCTGCGCATTCCGGAGGACGTGGCCCTCGTCGGTTACGACGACTCGGCCATCGCCCGCCACATGGACCCGCCCCTGACCAGCGTCCGTCAGCCCATCGAGGAGATGGGCCGCGCGATGATCGACCTGCTGCTCGCCGAGATCGCGGACCGCCGTCCATCGGCGCCCCGCGACCTGGAGCGGCAACACGCGGTACTGGCAACGGAGTTGGTGACGCGCGCGTCTTCATGAGGCGGTGGTCGCTCGGCCAGGCTGATCCCCATGGCCCCACATCCGCTGCTGGCAGTCGACGAGATCCCCGCGACCGAGCCCTACCTCCGCACCGTGGGCGACGTGTTCCGCGCCTTCCGGGACCAGGACTCCGGCTGCGTCTCGTACGCCGTCCAACTCCCCGACGGCGAGCGCTGGTTCGTGAAAGAGGCGACAACAGCCCCCGCCCAGGCCTCACTCGACCGGGCCTGGGCATTCCATCGGGCGGTACGGCACCCGGCGATCGTCCCGCAACCGCACCGGATCGCCGTGCCGAACGGCCGTACGGCGGTCGTCATGCCCTGGCGCCACGGGGAGTCCCTGTACGGTCCCGCCCGTGCCCGTTTCCGCGCCCTGCCCCTCGCCTCGGTCCTGCACGCGGTCGACCGGGTCCTGGACGCGCATCTCGCGGTGGAGGCGGCGGGCATGGTGGCGGTCGATCTCTACGACGGCGCGTTCCTGTACGACTTCGGCGGCGACACGCTCCACCTCGTCGACCTCGACGAGTACCGCCCCGGCCCCTTCGCCCTCGACGAGGACCGCCTCCCGGGTTCGGCCCGCTTCATGGCCCCCGAGGAGTGGCACCGGGGCGCCCGCATCGACATCCGTACGACGGTCTACGCCCTCGGCCGTAGTGCCCATGTCCTCCTCGACGGCGGTGAACGGCGGGCCTGGCGCGGTACGGCGGGTCAACTCGCCGTACTGGAAAGGGCGACCCGTGACGATCCCGCCGAACGGTTCGCGGGCGTACGGGAGTTCACGGACGCTTGGCGCGCTGCCACCTGATCTCGCGGACGACGCCCGGTCCCGGCGCCGTGCCGAGGCGAAGCGGGAGTCCGTCGAGCCACGGTCTTCCGCTACGGGTCGTCGGCCGCGGCACAGTACCCTGACCTTCCAGGCAGACCGAGTCCGAAGACCCGGCTGATGGGGGGAATGTGGAGCTCATCGGTCGGGACGATCAGCTGGATCTGTTGCGCCGGCTGCTGGCCGAGCCGCGGAGCCACGGGAGCGCGGTACTGGTCCGCGGGGCCCCCGGCATCGGGAAGACGGCGTTGCTCGCCGAGACCGCCGCCCTCGCCGAGGGGCTCGGACACCGGGTCCTGCGCACCAGCGGTGTGGAGGCCGAGAGCGACATCCCCTATGCCGGTCTGCAACTCGTCCTGCGCCCCCTGGCCGCGGGAGCCGCCGAGCTCACCACCCCGCACCGGCAGGCGCTCGACACCGCTCTCGGGCTCGCCGGGGCCGGTGTCCCCGACGTCTTCCTGGTCGGTCTGGCGGTCCTCAACCTCCTGGCCGACGCGGCCGCGGTCGCGCCCGTACTGGTACTGGTCGACGACGTCCAGTGGCTCGACGACGCCACCGCCAGCGTCCTGGCCTTCGTGGCCCGCCGAGTCGGCACCGAGCCCGTGGTCATCGTCGGGGCCGCGCGCGACGGCTACCGCTCGCGCCTGAGCTCCGACGAACTCACCTCCGTGCCCCTGGGCCCGCTCACCGACGGCCAGGCCGCGGAGATCCTGGCGGACCAGGCCCCGGATCTGCGGCCGACCGCGCACCGCCGGCTGCTGGCCGAGGCCGCCGGCAACCCCCTGGCCCTGACCGAGCTCTCCCGTTCCCTCGGGGCGTCGGCCGATCCGTACATGTCCCAACTGCCGCTCACCGAGCGGCTCGAACAGGCCTTCACCGACCGCCTGGAGACCCTGCCCGACATCACCCGGAGCCTGCTGCGGATCGCGGCACTCAACGACAGCCCGTCGCTTCCCGAGATCTACCGCGCGACCCGGCTGTTCACCGGAGCGACGGCCGGAGCCCCGGAACTCGACCCGGCCGTGCGCGCCCGCCTCGTCCACGTCGTCGGCGGCGAACTGCGGTTCGGGCATCCGCTGATGCGGTCGGCGATCCACCAGACCACGCCCACCGGTGTCCGTCACGCCGCACACGCGGCGCTCGCCGCCGTGCTCTGGGAACACCCGGACCGGCAGCTGCGGCACCGGGCCGCCGCGGCCGACGAACCGGAGGAGACGGTCGCCGCCGCGTTGGAAGAAGCCGCGCACCGGGCCGCCCGCCGTGGTGGCATCGCGGCGGCCGTCACGGCCCTCGAACAGGCCGCCGCGCTCAGCGAGGACGCCGATCGCCGAGTGGAACGGCTGCTGCGCGCCGCCGACTTCGCCGTGGAGCTCGGCCGGCCCGAGACCGTGACCCGGCTGCTGGACCAGGCGCTCACCGGACCGCTGTCGAGACGGCAGCACGCGACGGTGGTCTGGCTCCGCGGCAGCTTCGACGAGGGACTGCACAGCCATGCCTCGGGCGCCAACTCCCTGACCGCCCTCGCCGAGGAGATCGCAGCGGAGGACCGCGCGCTCGCGCTGCGGATCCTGTGGAGCGCCGCGCAGTTGTGCTTCTGGTCCGACCCGGGCCCGGAGGGCCGTCGTGCGGTCCTGGCGGCCGTGGAGCGGCTGGAACTCGACGAACTCGATCCGTGGCGGCTGGCCATCTGCGCCTACGCCGCGCCGGTCGACCGCGGCACCTTCGTCCTGGAGCGGGCCCGGCGCGTCGCCCTGAAGGAGGGTGACGACGGCCGCGCCTACCGCATGCTCAGCACCGCCGCGCTCCTCGTCGGCGGCTTCGACCTGGCGCGGGCGTTCTCGGCGGCCGGCGCCGAGCCGCTGCGTGCCCAGGGACGCCTGGGCCTGTTGGCGCGCACGGTCGGCGCGGACGCGTGGAGCGCGCTCGTGGTCGGCGACCTCGGCGCGGCGATCGCCACCACGGAGGAGTCGCGAAGACTGGAGCGCGAAACCAGCCAGACGATGATGTACGCGTTGATGACCGCCACCGCGGCCAAGCTGGCCGCGTTGCGCGGGGAGGTGGATTCCGCCCTGGGGCTGGCCGAGGAGGCGGAGGAGATCGGGCTGCCCGCCGGGGCGCGTCCGGTGCTGGCCACCGCGTCGATGGCCCGCGGGCTGGCCGCGTTGGGCACAGGGCGGTTCGAGGAGGCATTCGGGCACTTCCGCCGGCTGCACGATCCGGCGGATCCCGCGTTCCAGGTCGCCCTGCGGCTGACGACCGTGGTCGACCTGGTCGACGCGGCGGTGCACTGCGGGCGGCTGGAGCTCGTGCTCCCCGTCGTGGCGGAGCTGGAGGAGATCGCCACGACGACCTCCGCGCCGGTGCTGCACGCCGATCTGCGGCTGGTCCGGGCGCTGCTGGCCGGCGACGAGGACGCCGACCCGCTCTTCGAGGACGCGCTGCGCGCCGACCTCGGCGCCTGGCCGCTGATCAGGGCCCGTACCCATCTGGCCTACGGCGAATGGCTGCGGCGCCGACGGCGCAGTGTCGAGTCCCGCGACCACCTCCGCGCCGCTCGCGACATGTTCGACGCGCTCGGCGTGATTCCCTGGGGGGAGCGGGCCCGCCGGGAACTGCGCGCCGCGGGCGAGACCAGCCGACGCCGGGCCCCGGACGCCCGGGACCAGCTGACAGCCCACGAGCTGCAGATCGTCCGGCTCGCCGCCGACGGCCTGACCAACCGCGAGATAGGGCAGCGGCTCTATCTGTCGCATCGCACCGTCAGCTCGCATCTCCACCGGATCTTCCCCAAGCTGGGCGTGGCCTCGCGTGCCGAGCTGCGGACGGTCGTCAGCGCACTGCGTTGACCGGCACACCACCGTCACATGACGCTCGCTTCCGCCGACCCGGCGTTCCTACCGTTCCCCATGTCAGGACATCGACAGGGGGGAGCGGTCCCATGGTGTGGAACGGCGGCCGGCACGCGTCCGGGCCGCGCATGGTCGGACGCCACGCCGAACGCGAAGCCGTCGGGCGGCTGCTCGACGCGGTGCGCGACGGCCTCAGCGGAGTCCTGGTCCTCACCGGCGAACCCGGGATCGGCAAGACCCGGCTCCTTGAGTACGCCGCGGCCCGGGCCTCCGAACTCCGCGTGGTCCGGCTGACCGCGGCCGAGCCCGAGACCGGTCTCGGCTTCGGCGCGCTGCACCGGTTGCTGCGGCCCTTCCTGAACCGGACGGACCGGCTGCCCGGGCCGCAGCGGGCCGCGCTGGACGCGGCCCTGGGCCTGGTGCCGGGGCCGCCGGCCGACCGCTATCTCGTCGGGCTCGCGACACTGACCCTGCTGTCCGAGGCCGCCGCCGACCAGGCGCTCCTGTTCCTGCTGGACGATGTGCAGTGGCTGGACCGGGAGTCGGCCGAGACACTCGCGTTCGTCGCACGCCGACTGCACGCCGACTCCCTGGGCCTGATCATCGCCGTCCGCGACGGGCTCGGGGACAACGGCCTGTTCGACGGACTGAGCGCACACTCCGTGACCGGTCTGCCGGAGCCGGAGGCCAGGAACCTGCTCCTCTCCGTGCCCCGGCGGGTGGACGCGGGCGTGGCCGACCGGATCGTCACCGGTACCGGCGGCAACCCGCTCGCGCTGCTGGAGCTGGCCGACGCCCTGACCGCCGAGCAACTGTCCGGTATCGCCCCGCTGCCCGATCCGCTGCCGGTTGGCCGGCTCCTCGAGAGCCACTTCCAGCACCTGGTACGAGCCCTGCCGCCCGAGACCGGAACCCTGTTGCTGCTGCTCGCGGCGGCCCCCTCGGACGACACGGGACTGATGTGGCGGGCCGCCGGGCGGCTCGGACTGTCCGCCCGGGCCGCCCAGCCGGCGGTCGCCGCCGGAATCCTCGGCCGGGACACGCCGGCGGCCTTCCGGCACCCCCTGATCCGCTCGACGGTCTACGCCGCGGCCGAACCAGGCGAGCGCCGCCGTGCGCACGCGGCCCTGGCCGCAGCCTGCGACCCCGTACGGGACGCCGACCGCCGCGCCTGGCACCGGGCCGAGGCCGCCGAGGGCCTGGACGACGACGTCGCCGACGACCTGGCGGCCGCCTCCGAGCGGGCCCGCTCCCGCGGCGGCCACTCCCAGCAGGCCCGCTTCCTGTCGCGCGCCGCCGATTTCACCGCCGACCCGGACAAGCGGGCCGAACGGCTGCTCGACGCGGCGCAGGCCCATCTGGTGTCCGGCGACGCGGCGGCGGCGCGGATCGCGCTGGACCTGGCCGGCGCCGGTATCCGCGGCCCGGTGATGCGCACGCGCGAGCTGCGGATGCGGGCGACCGCGCAGATGTTCCGGATCGCCGTCGCCGACGTCCCTGCGATGCTGATGGACGCCGTGAGCAGGCTCGGCCCGCGGGACCCCCGGCTGACCTGGGAGCTGCTCCAGGAGGCGCTGCACGCGGCGCTGGTCGCCGACGGCTGTCCGCAGGGCACGTCGTTGACCGAGGTCGCGGTGGCGGTCGTCGCCGCCCGGCACGCCCCGGACACCGCCGCGTACGGCCGTGACGTACTGATGGAGGGTCTGGCCCGGCGCGTGGCCGAGGGCTACGAGCACGGCGCGTCCGTGCTGCGTACCGCCCTGGACCGGCTGCGGGACGGTGCGGAGATCGGGGACGCGAACAGCCCCTTCGCGGTGGTGCTCTCCATGGCCTGCGACGATCTCTGGGACGTCCGGGCCGAGCGCGAGCTCACCGACCGCCTCGCGGCGGCGGACCGCGACGCCGGCGCACTGTACGCGCTGAGCATGACGCTGCTCGTCGCGGCCCGCTGCGACCTCTGGGACGGACGGTTCACGCAGGCGGAGGTCCGCTACGCCGAGTTCGACGACATCGCGGCCGACACCGGCTTCCGCGGCGGCGGAGACATCAACCGGCTCCACCTGTTCGCCCTGGCCGGCCGGGAGCCCGAGCTGCGGGAGGCGGTGCGGCAGACCGCGGCGATGAAGAGCATGGGCCACGGCCTGCTCCAGCTGCTGGCACAGCACGCGCTGTCCCTGTTCGAGCTGGGACAGGGCCGCTACGGGCAGGCGCTGCGGCACGCGCGGGCCGTTTTCGACGGCGACCCCCCGGCCTGCGGCAACCTCGTTCTCCCGCTGCTCGTCGAGGCCGCAGTACGCACCGGCGACCGCGCCGTCACCCTCGCGGCACTGTCCCGGCTGGAGGAACGGGCCCCGCTCGCCGGTACGCCCTGGGCCCTGGGCGCGCTGGCCCTCGGCCGGGCACTGACGGCGGACGGCGACGAGGCCGAGAAGCTCTACCAGGAGTCGGTCGACCTGCTGGGGCAGGCACCGCTGGCCCTGGAACAGGCCCGGGCCCGGCTGCTGTTCGGCGAGTGGCTGCGCCGCCGCAAGCGTCGTTCCGATGCCAGGAAGCAGCTGCGCGCGGCCTACGAGAGCTTCGACGCCTTCGGCGCGGTGCCGTACGCGGAGCGGGCCCGGATCGAGTTGCTGGCCACCGGGGAGACGGCACGCAGGCGCACGGTCGACACCCGGTTCGACCTCACACCGCGGGAACGGCAGGTGGCCTCCATGGCCGCCTCGGGGCTGACCAACGGAGAGATCGCGACGCGGTTGTTCGTCACCGCCTCGACCGTCGAGTTCCATCTGAACAAGGTGTTCCGCAAGCTCGACATCACCTCCCGGAAGCAGATCCCCCGCGCGATCGGCGAACCGGACCCGGGATAGTGCGGCAGGCCGAGGAACGAGCGATGCCGGCCGATGCGGGGATCCTCGGCGGCGAGCGGCCCGAGACCGGGAACCCCGGTCTTCGCCCACCACGCCGTACCGGTCGTGTTCCACACCGACCGTCCTGATGACGGTGGTGGTGACCGTGAAGTGACGCAACGAAGTGCGCGACCCCCGACGCCCGCACCGTCCGGCCGCCCCGCGCGACTACTTGGCCAGGAAGGCCAGCAGCGCGGCGTTGACCTCTTCGGCGTGCGTCCACAGCAGGCCGTGCGGGGCACCCTCGATCTCGACGTACTGGGCCGAGGGCAGCAGCGCGTGGAAGGGCCGTCCGGTGGAGTCGACCGGCAGGATCCGGTCGGCCGTGCCGTGCAGGATCAGCGTCGGTACGTCGATCCTGGCGACGTCGGCGCGGAAGTCGGTGATCCAGGTGGGCACGCAGGCCACCGACGCGTACGCCGACGCGCCCGCCGCCACGTTCCAGCTCGCCCGCACGGCCTCTTCGCTGATCCGGCTGCCGAGCGTCTCGTCGAGGTTGTAGAACGCCTCGTAGAAGCCGGTGAAGTAGGCGTAGCGGTCCTTCGTGACCGCCTCCAGGATGCCGTCGAAGACGGACTGGTCGACGCCGTCCGGGTGGTCGTCGGTCCTGACCAGGAAGGGTTCGAGGGAGGCGAGGAAGGCCGCCTTGGCGACCCGCTGCGAGCCGTACGTGCCCAGATAGCGGCCGACTTCCCCGGTCCCCATGGAGAACCCGACGAGTACCACGTCGGTGAGGTCCAGCCCGGTCAGCACCGCGTCGAGATCGGCGGCGAAGGTGTCGTAGTCGTAGCCCGTGGTCGGCTGCGAGGACCGGCCGAAACCGCGCCGGTCGTAGGTGATGACCCGGTGGCCCGCGTCGAGCAGGGCCGGGAGCTGCTTCTCCCAGGAGTGGCCGTCCAGCGGGTAGCCGTGGATCAGCACGACGGGCTGCCCGCTCCCGTGGTCCTCGTAGTACAGCTCGATGTCGGCGGAGTTCTCCCGGCCGACGGTGATGTACGGCATGTCGGTTCCCTTCGTGACTCTGGTGGACCGGCTCACAAGGACGGCGGCGGTCCGGTGACGCGCAGGTGGAAGGCCTCGGCGGAGGCCACGACCGCCGCGAGGTCGAACTCCGGCGGCAGGTCCCCGGCCTCGGCCACCGGGGTGCCGTTGGCCCGGAAGTACTCCTCTATGCAGGCCGGGCTGAACAGCACCGCCATCCGCGCGCCCTCGGGCGAGCGCACCAGATAGCTGTGCGGAACCCCGCGCGGCCCGTACGCGACCTGCCCGGGCACCAGGTCGTGGCGCTGGTCGCCGACGAAGAACGTCACCTCGCCGTCGAGGACGAACCAGACCTCCTCCTCGTCCTCGTGGACGTGGTGCGGGGGCGCGTGGCCGGCCGGGTCGGCGAACTCCATCACGCTGAGCCGGTGGTCGGTCGCGGTGCCGGGCAGCAGGATCCGGGCCTGGCCGCCGAGGAACCAGAAGGGTTCGCGCTCGGCCGTCGGTCCGAAGGTGGGGAAGAAGCTGGTCATGTCCGCTCCTGACGCTGACGTCATCGGTGGCTGCTCAGGAAACGCAGCAGCATGGCGGTCGTCTCTTTCGGGTGCTCTTCGTAGATCCAGTGGCCGGAGTCGGCGACGACCGCCGGAGTGACATGGGCGGCGTAGTGGCGCACCTGCTCCGCGACCGACGGACCGAGGCTGCCGGAGGCGCCGATCGCGAGCACCGGCATGGTCAGGGGCGTCTTCCGGAACCGCGCGTTGTCGGCGATGTCCTGCGGGAACGTCCTGAACCACGCGAGGCTCGCTTCCAGGTGCGCGTAGTCGCGCAGGCAGGAGGCGAAGACCCGCAGGTCCTGAGGGGTCAGGGCGTCCTTGTGTACGGCGATGCCCCGCATGAAGCCGGTCGTCCAGGTCAGCTCGCGGCCCCGGATCAGACTCTCCGGGAGACCGGTCCGCAGGGAGAAGAAGCCGAAGTTCCACACTCCGGGTCCCTTGGCCGTCAGCGCCGGGAACTCGTAGATGCCCAGGTCCGGTATCGGGGCCTCGCTGAGCACGAGCTTCGTGACGCTGTGCGGGTACTGCGCCGCGTAGGCGTAGGCGACCATCGTGCCGATGTCGTGGCCGACGACGTTCACGTCCTGGTCCTTGCCGAGCGAGACCAGGAGCGCGTGCAGGGTGGCGGCCATGGTCTTCTTGTCGTAGCCGGACGCCGGGGCGTCGCTCCGGCCCGCGCCGGGCAGGTCCGGCGCGACGACGGTGTAGTGCTCGGCGAGCGCGGGCATGATCGCGTGCCACTCGTACCAGGTCTGGGGGTAGCCGTGGATCAGGACCAGGGTTGGGCCGTGGCCGCCGATCACGTAGTCGATGCCGGTCCCGGCGACCCGGGTCCTGTGCTCGCTGAAGCCGGCGGGTATGTGCTCGCCGGCCGGGGTCGCGGGCCCGGCGGAGGCCGCGGCCGTGAGGCTGGTCGAGCCGAGGCCGACGGCCAGGGCGAAGACCGCGGCCGCCAGGCGGCGGGATCCGGACAGGCGGAATCTCACGGGTCTCTCCAGGGGATGCGAGGGGAGGCGAGGGGAGGGAATGTGCGGCGGTTCGGGGCGTGTCCGCGAGGTCCCGTCGTCCGCCCGAAGTGCGGGCCCCGCGGCGAGGAGGCACCCTCTCCGGGGGAGGCACTTCTCGGACACGGCCCGGGCGCCCGCCGTGCCGGCACGGCCGCTCAGAGGGATTCGACGAGACCGCCGTCGATGACGAAGTCGGCGCCGGTGATGTTCGCGGCCCGGGGACCGGCGAGGTAGAGCACGAGATCGGCCACCTCCGACGGCCGGGTGAAGCGGCCGGTCACCGACTGGTCCGCCGCGCCGCGGGCCACCTCCCCGGGGTCGACGCCCCGCGACTGGCCGACCGTGGCGGCGACCCCGTCGGCGCCCTGCCACAGCGCCGTCTCCACCGGGCCGGGACCGATGGTGTTCACCCGCACACCGCGCGGCCCCACCTCCTTGGACAGGGCCTTGCAGAAGTTGGTCAGCGCCGCCTTCGCCGCGCCGTAGTCGATGACCAGCGGGTCGGGCAGCCGGGCGTTGACCGAGGAGACGGTGACGATACGGCCCGCGCCGGTGGCGAGCAGGTGCGGCAGCGCGGCCCGGGTGGCGCGGACGGCGGCCATGAAGTTGACCGTGAAGGTCCACTCCCAGTCCTCGTCCGTCACGCCGAGGAAGCCGTCGACCCGCGGCCGTACCGCCCCGACGTTGTTCACCAGGACGTCGACACCGCCATGGAGCGCCACGGCCTCGGTGACCAGCGCGGCCGGACCGTCCGGTGCCGCGAGGTCGAGTTCCACGACGGTGAGCTCGGCCCCCTGCTTCACGTGCCGGTCGAGGGCGTCGGTGCGTTCCCTCGAACCCGCGACGACGCGGGAACCGGCCGCGAGGAAGGCCTCGACGACGGCCAGCCCGATGCCCCGCCCGGCGCCGGTGACCACGACGGTCCGCCCGGCCAGGCCCGCGTCGGCATCGGACGTTGCGGCGGTCCGGGACGCAGGGGAGGTCATCGCCCGGTCTCCTGACCCTGCTGCCGCAACCAGGTGAGTACGGTGTCCGCGACCTCGCGCCAGCCGCCGTCGATCGTCAACGAGTGCCCGCGGTCGGGGAAGTTGACGATGTCGGTGACCGCCTCGGAGTGCCGGTACTGCTTGAGGGTGGCCCGGGTGACGACCTCGGGCACCGTGTGGTCCTTGCCGCCGGAGACGAGCAGCAGCGGGCCGCGTCCGCTGTTGTCCGTGTCGACCTTCGCCGGCGAGTGGGGGTTGAAGTTGGCGGAGGCGGCCTCGTACAGCGGCTTGCCCGGTGCGGGGACGGCCCAGCGCTCGTACAGGGCCGCCGATTCCTCCTCCGCGACGGCGTTGCCGAACGCGAACCGGAACTGCTCCGCGGTCAGGGAGACCGCCCGCCGCTTGTTGGCCGGGTTCTTGAAGACCGGGAGCGTCGCCTTCAACGCGGACAGCGGCAGAGGCAGAACGCCCTTGATCTGAGCGGCGTCGATCGCGACCGCCGCGGCCGCGCGGTCCTGGCCGAGCAGCTTCTGCGCGATCATCCCGCCGAACGAGTGGCCGATCAGGAGGGGCGGCGCGGGCAGTGCCTCGATCAGGGTCGCGTAGTGCTCGACGACGTCGTCGATGCCGTAGCCGGCGATGCTCTCGGGGTTCTGGCGCGCCTCCTCGACAGTGGCGGGGTCGCCGGGCCATCCGGGCGCGGAGGGGTCGTAGCCCTCCGCGCGGAACAGATCGATCCACGGCTGCCAGGAGGTGCTGTGCAGCCAGAGCCCGTGGATGAAGACCACGGGAAGGGGGACGGTCATGGCTGGGCCTCTTTTCTGCGGGTGTCCTGACCCGGCATGTCCACACGAAACCGGGAATCCCCGTGCCATCGCACTGGGGAGACACCCCAGTGGTTCAGGGGCGATGCTCTGGGCCTTGGTCCGGGCGGGAGTTGAGACACTCCTGCGCTCCGCCGACAACCGAAAAAGGCCCCCGGACCGCGTTTCCGCGGGCCGGGGGCCTTTTTTGCGAGGGTGAGTGACGGGACTTGAACCCGCGACTTCCTGGACCACAACCAGGTGCTCTACCAGCTGAGCTACACCCACCATGCCCGGTCGTTCACTGTGTGAGTTTCCGACCGGCCGAGAAAAAGTGTACAGGGTCCGAAGGGGTGCTCGCGCACGGCTTTTACGGGGTGGGCTGGACGTGCTTGGCGGCGATGGTGCGGGCCGTGTCGGAGTCGGGGCCGGGCTGCGGGACGAAGATCGCCTCGCGGTAGTAGCGCAGCTCCGCGATGGACTCGCGGATGTCGGCGAGGGCGCGGTGGTTGCCCTTCTTCTCGGGGCTGTTGAAGTACGCCCGCGGGTACCAGCGGCGGGCCAGCTCCTTCACCGAGGACACGTCCACGATGCGGTAGTGCAGGTACTCCTCCAGCGTCGGCATGTCACGGAGGAGGAAACCGCGGTCGGTGCCGACCGAGTTGCCGCACAGCGGGGCCTTGCCCGGCTCCTTGACGTGCTCCCGGATGTAGGCCAGGACCTGCTCCTCGGCATCGGCCAGCGTCGTACCGCCGGCCAGCTCGTCGAGCAGGCCGGACGCGGTGTGCATCTGGCGTACTACGTCCGGCATCGTCTCCAGCGCCCGGTCCGGCGGGCGGACGACGATGTCCACCCCTTCGCCGAGCACGTTCAGCTCGGAGTCGGTGACGAGGGCGGCCACCTCGATGAGAGCGTCGTCCGACAGCGAGAGGCCGGTCATCTCGCAGTCGATCCACACCATGCGATCGTTCATGTGTCTAACCCTAAGGTGCGCGCCGCCCGGCTGGACCAACCGTGCGGTGACCTTGTGGTGCGAGAGGGGGCGGTGACCCCGTGGTGCGAGGGCGCGCGAAACCCCCCGGGCGCGCGAAAGCCCCCGGAGATCTCCTGACTGACGGAGACCTCCGGGGGCGATGCTGTCGCTACGTCGCGCTGCGCTGGCCGGGCAGGCTCGCCGCCGCACGGCTCGTGGCGTACGCCTCACGGCCGTTCTCCGCCGCCGAAGCGGCGGATGCCGCGGACGCCGCCGACAGCGCGCTCGCCGCCGTACGACGGGTCTGCATCGGGACCGGGCCCTCCGGGTGGAGCGAGGGCGGCAGGCCCGCCGGGCCCAGGGACGACGGACCGCCGGGCTGGCCCGGGGCGCCGTCGCCGTCCACCTGCTTGTCGCCCTGGGGCCTGCGGGCGCGGTACGCGGCCCGGTAGGCGGCGGGTGACGAGCCCAGCTGGCGGCGGAAGTGACCGCGCAGCGCCACCGGCGAACGGAAGCCGCAGCGGCCCGCGACCTCGTCCACCGAGTAGTCCGACGTCTCCAGCAGGCGCTGCGCCTGGAGCACCCGCTGCGTGATCAGCCACTGCAGGGGAGCGCTCCCCGTGAGCGAGCGGAAGCGGCGGTCGAACGTACGCCTGCTCATGTACGCGCGTGCCGCCAGCGTCTCCACGTCGAACTGTTCGTGGAGGTGCTCCAGCGCCCAGGCGACGACCTCCGCGAGCGGGTCGGCGCCGATCTCCTCTGGTAAAGACCGATCGAGATAGCGCTCCTGACCGCCGCTTCGGCGCGGGGGGACCACCAGGCGCCGGGCGAGCGCGCCGGCCGCCTCGTTGCCGTGGTCCGTCCGCACGATGTGGAGACAGAGATCGATTCCGGCCGCCGTACCGGCGGACGTCAGTACGTCTCCGTCGTCGACGAAGAGTTCCCTCGGATCCACGTGCACCGACGGATAGCGCTTGGCCAGCGTCGGCGCGTACATCCAGTGGGTGGTCGCGGGACGGCCGTCCAGCAGACCCGCCGCAGCCAGCACGAACGCGCCGGTGCACAGGCCTACTATGCGGGCCCCTTCTTCGTGCGCCCGGCGCAGTGCGTCGAGCGCCTCCTCCGGCGGCGGCGCGGTGATCGACCGCCAGGCAGGCACGACGACGGTGCCCGCCCGCGAGATCGCCTCCAGGCCGTGCGGTGTGGTGAGTTCCAGCCCGCCGGTGGTGCGCAGCGGACCGTCCTCGCCGCCGCACACAAGAAGGCGGTAGCGCGGAACTCCGGCGTCCTGCCGGTCGATGCCGAACACCGACAGCGGTATGGAACTTTCGAAGATGGGGCCGCCGCTGAACAGCAGCACCGCGACGATCTCCTTGCGGCGTCGCCCGGAAAGCTTCCGGGCCGCGGCTTCCGGCGCGGCAGTGGAGTCGTGGCTCATACTGCTAAGCCCCCCTCGGTGGTCGCGGCTCCTCGGTTGTGTCGCTCCTGCACGTTTCCCCTCGGTCCTGCACGAGTCCCCCGCCGTAAGACGTCAAGATCGAATCTACTGTGTCCAGTGGTGCCGGGGTGACCAGTTCGGCAACCGGCACATTGTCGACATGGCAACTTGGCGTGAAGCATTCGATCACGAAGCGTTGCACTCGTGGGCCGTGCAGGGAAGTGCGCCTCCCCGTAGTGGCCAATCCCCGTAGGGTGCGCAGGGCCTCCCAGACCCTTTCGGTGCAGGTGGAACGGGGGTTGGGGGGTGGTTCGGACAACAGATGCACGGTGGCCGGAAGTTGGCTGAAAAGCGTCGGGCGTGTGCGCGGAAACCGGTCAGTCGACCGGTGTACTTCCTCCGCTGTGCCGACCGCCCCGATGTGCCCCCGCCGCCGCCCGGTGACGGTGGCCGCGCTGCGGCGGCTCCTGCTCGTCCAGCAGCCGGGCCGTGCCCCGCTCGGAGCGGCGCAGCAGCACCCGGCAGGCGGCGGTGACGGCCGCGAGACCGAGGGCCGTGCCGGTGGCGCCGGCGAGCGAGGTGCCGTACCAGAGGAGGACCAGGGGGACGAGGACACAGCTGAAGACCGCCCAGCGGACCACATCGGTGGCGGTGTCAGGGCCGGGGTGTGCCTCGGAGGTCGTGCGGTGTCCGGACATGGCGTGCTCCCTGGGGCGGCGGTTCGCCGGGTTCAACGCTTGTTCGATGCGTCGGTCACTGTAGGGCAGCCCATGGGTGGCCGCGGGGGTAAGTGAATCCTGTGCAAACCGCCTGTACGGGGCAGCAACCATTGCGTTACGGGCGCCCCCTCGTGCATGCTCCGGGGAACTCCGCCGGAGCGTGTGCGGGATATGGGCTAAGGAGGACTGGCGCCGTACCCTTGGGGGTATGGGGTTGGGAAGATGATTCCCGGACACAGCTCCGCCGCACACTGTTGTCCCCTCCCAAGAGGATCAAAAAGCCGAGACACCCATGGCCGGTCACGAATCTTTCGAACCCGCGGACCGCAAGCGGCCCGTCGCCGATCCCACGGCGGCCGAGCCCCTGGCGGCGAAACAGCCACGTCATTCCTGCGATCCCGCCTTCAAGCACGGCGTCGTCGTCGGTTTCGACGGCTCCACGTCCAGTGAACGTGCCCTCGCGTACGCCATCGGCATGGCCCACCGCTCCGGCTCGGGCCTGGTCATCGTGCATGTCGCCAACCGGCTGCCCACCACGGTGTGGGCCGGCTGCGAGCCACCGGTCTTCGTCGACGTGCCGGATCACCGCACCGAGGTGCTGGGGCTTGAGCTGGCGTGCGCCGAATACCTCGCCGAGGTGCCCTGGATCCTGGTCGAGCGCGGTGGCGACATCTGCCACGAACTCGAAGAGGTGGGGCGGGAGTACGAGGCGGACGCGATCGTCGTGGGCTCGACCCACGGGATCGTCGGACGCATCTTCGGCTCCGTCGCGGGGCGGCTCGCGAAGCGGGCGCAGCGGCCGGTCGTCGTCATCCCCTAGTCGTCCCGTGACGCGGGTGGGTTCCTTCTGAATTCGCCGTTGTGCAGAGGTGTTTGTGTCCTTGTGAAGGGCATATATCGGTCACACCGCACAACCGCACATGCATGAAGGGAGCCCGCCGTGGACAATGACGTCTCCGCGGGAAGCACCACCACGATCGTCGGCCGACTCGCCCTGGGAATCACCCTGTTGGCCTTCGGGCTCGGGTACACGGATGTCATCAACGGAGTGTCGGCGGCTGACGCCGTGTCACTCGCTCACTACGTAGGCGGAGTTGCGCTCTTCGTCGCCGGGCTGTTCGCGTTCCGCGACGGTGACACGGCCACGGGGACCGCGTTCGCGGCCTTCGGCGCGCTCTGGTTCACCTGGGCCGTCAGCGCCGGCAACTCCGTGTCGGACAACGCGGCGGGGCTGTTCCTGGTCCTGTTCGCCCTGGTCGCTCTCTCGGTGACCCTCGCGGGTGGGGATCAACTCACCCAGGGGACCTATGGGTTGTTCTTCGTCTCCCTTGTGCTGCTTGCCATCGCGCAGTTCGCCGGCAACGACGGGCTGGGCAAGGTCGGTGGGTGGTTCGGTGTCGCCGCGGGGGCTGTTGCCTGGTATTCGGCGACGGCGGCTCTCGCGCACTGGCCGACGGTTCTTCCTCGTCGGACTGCGGGTCGGGGCGTGACGGCTACCAGTTGACCGGCAGTTGGAAAGGCCCCCCACGTGTATGAGGCACACGTGGGGGGCCTTTCGGTTTCGTCGGCCTCTGCCGGCCGGTGGGGGTTGCTCGCGCAGTTCCCCGCGCCCCTAGAAGCAAAAGCCTCTACTCGACCGTGACCGACTTGGCGAGGTTCCTCGGCTTGTCGATGTCCCGGCCCAGTGCCAACGCCGTGTGATACGCCAGGAGTTGAAGAGGAATCCCCATCAGGATCGGGTCCAACTCGTCCTCGTTCTTCGGGACCACGATCGTCTGGTCTGCCTTCTCCTGGCGCTGGTGGGCCACCGCGAGGATGCGGCCGCTGCGGGCCTTGATCTCCTCCAGGGCGGCGCGGTTCTTCTCCAGGAGGTCGTCGTCGGGGACGATCGCGACCGTGGGGAGGGCGGGCTCGATGAGGGCGAGGGGGCCGTGCTTCAACTCCGAGGCGGGGTAGGCCTCGGCGTGGATGTAGGAGACCTCCTTGAGCTTCAAGGAAGCCTCGCGGGCTACCGGGTAGCCCCGGACGCGGCCGATGAAGAGCATCGAGCGGGCGTCCGCGTACTCGGCGGCCAGCTTCCTGATCTCGTCCTCGCGGTCGAGGATCTCGGCGATCTGGGCCGGCAGCCTGCGCAGGCCCTCGATGATGCGCTTGCCGTCGCGGACCGAGAGGTCACGGGTGCGGCCGAGGTGGAGCGCCAACAGGGCGAACGCCACTGTGGTGTTGGTGAAGCACTTGGTCGAGACGACACAGACCTCGGGGCCCGCGTGCACGTACATGCCGCCGTCCGCCTCGCGGGCGATCGCCGAGCCGACGACGTTCACCACGCCGAGGACCCGGGCGCCCTTGCGCTTCAGCTCCTGGACCGCGGCGAGTACGTCGTACGTCTCACCGGACTGCGAGACCGCGATGTAGAGGGTGTCGGGGTCGACCACCGCGTTGCGGTAGCGGAACTCCGAAGCCGGCTCGGCGTCCGCGGGGATGCGGGCCAGCTCCTCGATCATCTGGGCGCCGATCATGCCCGCGTGGTACGAGGTGCCGCAGCCGAGGATCTTCACGCGGCGGATCTGCCGGGCCTCGCGGGCGTCCAGGTTGAGGCCGCCGAGGTGCACGGTGGAGAAGCGGTCGTCGATGCGGCCGCGCAGCACGCGGTCCACGGCGTCGGCCTGCTCGAAGATCTCCTTGTGCATGTAGGTGTCGTGGCCGCCCATGTCGTAGGAGGCGGCCTCCCACTCGACGGTGGTCGGCTCGGACGTGGTGCGGGTGCCCTCGGTGGTGTATGTCCGGAAGTCGTCGGCCTTGAGGGTCGCCATCTCGCCGTCGTCGAGGGTCACTATCTGACGGGTGTGGGTCACCAGTGCGGCGATGTCCGAGGCTACGAACATCTCCTTCTCGCCGATGCCGAGGACCACCGGAGAGCCGTTTCGAGCCACCACGATGCGGTCGGGGAAGTCGGCGTGCAGGACGGCGATGCCGTACGTCCCTTCGATCACCCGGAGCGCCTGGCGGACCTTCTCTTCCAGGGTCTCCGCCTGGGAGCGGGCGATGAGGTGGGTGAGGACCTCGGTGTCGGTCTCGGAGAGGAACTCGACGCCGTCGGCTTCGAGCTTCTTCCGGAGGTCCGAGGCGTTGTCGATGATGCCGTTGTGGACGACGGCGACCTTGCTGTCGGCGGACAGGTGCGGGTGGGCGTTCACGTCGGACGGGGCGCCGTGCGTGGCCCAGCGGGTGTGGGCGATGCCGGTGGTGCCCTTGAAGCGTGCCGGGACCTTGGCCTCCAGGTCACGGACCCGTCCCTTGGCCTTGACCACCTTCAGGCCGGCCGTCTTGGGGGCCGTGATGGCGATGCCCGCGGAGTCGTAGCCGCGGTACTCCAGCCGCTGCAGGCCCTCCAGCAGAAGCGGAGCAACGTCACGCTTGCCGATGTATCCGACGATTCCACACATATATGGGTGTTCCTAGCCGTAGACGATGCGGCGCAGCTGCCTGAGCGTGAGCTCCGGCGGTGCGACCGCCCGGTATTTCAGGTCCGCCTCGATCCGGTCGAAGATCGTCGCGTTGACCAGGCCCTGGGTCTGGAGCTCGCGGTGGCGGCGACGGACGTAGTCCTCGGTCGTCTCGTCGAAGTACGCGAGCACGTCCTGGATCACCCGCAGCGCCTCGCCCCGGTTGAGGGTCGTGGAGCGCGTCAGATGATCAACGAGTTCGTCGTGCACCCGGTTGATCCTGGAGTACCGGGGGAAGGTTTGCAAGAATCCTGCCCGATATCGGGCAGCGGCCTGTTGAATGTCTTATGGGACTCTGTTCGCAAGCTGTCCATCCTGTGTCTTGTGTTACGTCGCTCATATGGACGAGTTTCAGACGCCATGGACATTCCTCGTATGGGAGTACCCGAAGAGCTCGCCGAGCGCATGAGCATGGCCGAGCAGCACGAGTACCTACGCTCGAAATTCTCCCGGCGCACCATGATCAGAGGCGGCGCCGTGACCCTCGGCGCCGTCGCCGGTGGCGTGTTCGTGCCGGGCGCGGTCGCCCAGGCGGCCGTCCCCGGCCAGGCCTCCGCGACCTATGCCGCCACCTCCTCCAGCGAGTCGATCGACGGGGCCCTCGTCTCCCCGTTCGGCCGCCACCTCGCGTTCGGCAACGACCCGAGCACCGAGGTCACGGTCTCCTGGCAGGTCCCGACCAACGTCAAGAAGCCGTTCGTCCGGATCGGCGCGCACCCCTGGGACCTCTCCCGCAAGATCGAGGCCGAGGTGCGCACGCTCTACACCCCGGCGGGCGTCGGCGCGAGCGGCGACCACACCCAGTACTACCTGCACGCCAAGCTGACCCACCTGCGTCCGGGCAAGACGTACTACTACGGCGTCGGCCACGCGGGCTTCGACCCGGCCGAGGCCCACCTGCTCGGCACGCTGGGCACCTTCACCACCGCCCCCGACCACAAGAAGCCGTTCACCTTCACGGCCTTCGGTGACGAGGGCGTCGGCTACCACGGGCTTGCCAACGACAGCCTGCTGCTCGCCCAGAACCCGGCCTTCCACCTGCACGCCGGCGACATCGCCTACGCCGACCCGGCCGGCCAGGGCAAGACCGCCGACACCGGCTTCGACTCGCGGATCTGGGACCAGTTCCTCGCCCAGACCGAGTCGGTCGCCAAGTCCGTGCCGTGGATGCCCGCCTACGGCAACCACGACATGGAGGCCTGGTACTCGCCCAACGGCTACGGCGGCGAGGACGCCCGCTGGACCCTGCCGGACAACGGCCCGGACAAGGAGCACCTCCCGGGCGTCTACTCCTTCGTCTACGGCAACACGGCGGTCATCTCGCTGGACGCCAACGACGTGTCCTTCGAGATCCCGGCCAACCTCGGCATCTCGGGCGGCACCCAGACCACGTGGCTCGAGGGGCAGCTCAAGAAGTTCCGCGCGTCCAAGGACATCGACTTCGTGGTGGTCTTCTTCCACCACTGCGCGTACTGCACCTCCACCGCGCACTCCTCGGAGGGGGGAGTGCGCGACGAGTGGGTGCCGCTGTTCGAGAAGTACACGGTGGACATGGTCATCAACGGCCACAACCACCAGTACGAGCGCACCGACGTCATCAAGAAGAACGCGGTCGTCAAGAAGCTGCCGATCGGCGGCACGGCATACCCGGAGACCGAGGGTGTCGTCTACGTGACGGCGGGCGCGGCCGGCCGCAGCCTGTACGCGTTCTCCGCCCCCGACTCCTACGAGGGTCACGTCAACGACCTCGACTCGGTCGCCGCCTTCATCAACACGAAGGACGGCAAGGTCAACGAGACGGTCGCCTGGTCGCGCGTGCGCTACCTCAACTACTCGTTCCTGCGTGTGGACGTCCAGCCCGCGCACAAGGGCCGTACGGCCACCCTGACGGTCCGCGGTATCGCCGAGACCGGCGCCGAGATCGACCGCTTCACGGTCGCCCGCAAGGCCAAGTAAGCCCGGACGCAACCGAGTTACGCCCAGAAGGCGGGGCGCAATTCGGCGAGCAGGCGGTTCTCACATGTGTTTGAGGACCGCCTGTTTGGCCATCGTGAACTCCTCGTCCGTGAGCACCCCGTCCCGGTGCAGTTCGCCGAGTTCCCGCAGCCGCCGCAGCAGCGCGTCATGGCCGTCCTCCGCGGCGGCCGTCAACTGCCGCTCGTGCGCGGCCCGTTCGGGTCGTACGTCCGGCTCGGCGGCGGGGTGCGGGAGCCGGGCCTGGACGGCCGCGGCGATCAGGGCCATCAGCGGGTCCTTCTTGAAGCCCCACAGCTCGACGGAGTTGGGGTCGTACTTGGGCGGCGCCTTGGTCGGCGCGTGGCGCACCGTGAAACGGATGTAGCCGTTCTCCAGACCGGCCGACGGCCGCCACTCCACACCGACGAGGTCCGTGACGGCGAGGGTGCGGGCGCCGGCGGCGGACTTGGCGTCCTCGGTCTTCCAGTTCCACTCCAGCCGTACGTACTCGCCGTCGAAGCTCGCCGTGCCGTCCCCGGCGGAGACGGACAGCGGCACGGCCGGGCCGGGCAGCAGGTACTCGTCGACCGGGTCGGCCGGTACCTGGTCGAGCAGCAGGGCGCCCCGTACCTCGTCCACGAAGTACTCGGCGACGCCGTACCGGTCCGATTCCACGGTGAGTTGATAGGGGTCGTCGCCCTCGGCGAGCCGGCCGCCGGTGGCGTGCAGCAGCGGGTCGGCGCCGTCGCGCAGCCGCAGCCGCAGCCGCCCAGACTTCCGGCCCTGTTCGAACGAGACGCCCGCCAACGCGCCCAGGGGAACGACGAGTTCGCCCAGCGTCCGGAGGAACAGGCCGACGTTCCTGTCCCGTCCGGGAGTCAGCCGCAGGGCGTCGCCGTCGAAGATCCAGGTGCCGTCCTTCTGGATGATTTCCGCCATAGGAGGGATTGTTCCATCGCCTTGACGACAGAATGGTCTGTACCTGTCGGGCTGCATGGAAGGGACCGCTTGTGAGACACCTTGTGAGACAGCGCCACAGAACGACCCGCCTCTTCGGTTCGCTGCTGCTCGTCGCCGCCGCGAGCGTGTCCGTCGTAGGCGCCGCACCCTCCGCCGAACCCCCCGCCGTCACCCCGCTGGGCCGGGTGGTCCCGGCACCCGCGTCCGTCACCCCCGGAGGACAGCCGTACCGGATCACGAGCGCCACCCGTATCCGCGTCGGCGAGTCACGCGAGTCGCGCCGGATCGGCGAGTACCTCGCGGGCATCCTGCGCCCCTCCACCGGCTACCGGCTGCCGGTCACCTCGCGGGGCAAGGGCGGCATCCAACTCCGGCTGGCCAAGGGCACGTTCGGCGCCGAGGGCTACCGGCTGGTCAGCGGGACCTCCGGTGTCACCATCACCGCGAGCAGGCCGGCCGGGCTCTTCCACGGCGTCCAGACCCTGCGCCAACTCCTGCCCGCCGCCGTCGAGAAGGACTCCGTGCAGCGCGGGCCCTGGCGGATCGCGGGCGGCACCATCGAGGACTCCCCGCGCTACGCCTACCGCGGCGCGATGCTCGACGTCTCCCGGCACTTCTTCACGGTCGCCCAGGTCAAGCGCTACATCGACGAGTTGGCGCTCTACAAGATCAACGAACTGCATCTGCACCTCAGCGACGACCAGGGCTGGCGCATCGCGATCAACTCCTGGCCCCGGCTGGCGACTTACGGCGGCTCGACCGAGGTCGGCGGCGGCGCGGGCGGCTACTACACCAAGGACGACTACAAGGAGATCGTCCGCTACGCCTCCTCCCGCTTCCTCGAAGTGGTCCCCGAGATCGACATGCCCGGCCACACCAACGCGGTCCTCGCCTCCTACGCCGACCTGAACTGCGACGGCGTGGCACCCCCGCTCTACACGGGCACGGACGTCGGCTTCAGCTCGCTGTGCGTCGGCAAGGACGTCACGTACAGCTTCGTGGACGACGTGATCCGCGAGCTGGCCGCGCTCACCCCGGGCCGCTATCTGCACATCGGCGGCGACGAGGCGCACTCCACCAGCCATGAGGACTACGTCAAGTTCATGGACAGGGTGCAGCCGATCGTCGCCAAGTACGGAAAGACGGTGATCGCCTGGCACCAGATCACCGGAGCGCATCCGATCAAGGGCGCCCTCGCCCAGTACTGGGGTCTCGACGACACCGACGCCGCCGAGAAGGCGCAGGTCGCCGAGGCCGCGAAGAACGGCACCGGGCTGATCCTCTCGCCCGCCGACCGGGTCTACCTCGACATGAAGTACACCGAGGACACCCCGCTCGGCCAGGACTGGGCGGGCCTGGTCGAGGTGAGGCGGTCCTACGACTGGGACCCGGGCAACTACCTCGCCGGGGTGCCGGGTTCGGCGATCCGGGGCGTCGAGGCACCGCTGTGGTCGGAGACCATCGTGACCGGCGCGAACATCGACTACATGGCCTTCCCGAGGCTGCCCGGCGTGGCCGAGCTGGGCTGGTCGCCTGCCTCGACGCACGACTGGGACACCTACAAGGTGCGGCTCGCGGCGCAGGCCCCGCGCTGGGACGCGCTCGGGATCGACTACTACCGGTCGCCCCAAGTCCCTTGGCCCGGAAGGTAGTTGTTTTCTGACCTGAGGGCGGGCACCCCGGAGGACCGTACTCCGGGGTGCCCGCCTGCTCTGTGGGTCAGAACCCGGCGACGGGGTTCTTCAGGGTGCCGACGAGCTGGAGCGCGCCGGAGGGGTCCGCCAGGTCCACCATCTGCTCGTTGTTGCGCAGCTGGAGCCGGTTGAGGCAGGACAGCGAGAACTCCGGGGCGAACATGTCGTACTGCCGGAACTTGTCGGCGAGTTCGGGCGCCGAGTCCTGGTACTCGCGGGTGACCTCCGCGACCGTTCGCCAGAAGTCGTCCTCCGCCAGGACGCCTTCGGCGGCCAGGTTGGAGGCGAGGAAGCGGAAGAAGCAGTCGAAGACGTCGGTGAAGATCGACAGCAGCTTCTTGTCCTCGGGGACCTCGACCCGCAGCCGGTCCACGGTCGGCGGCAGCACCGCGTCCGGGTCCATGACGGCGATCTCCTCGGCGATGTCCTTGTAGATCGCGCGCTGGACGACACCGTCCTTCAGGACGAGGATCACGTTCTCGCCGTGCGGCATGAACACCAGGTCGTAGGCGTAGAAGCTGTGCAGCAGCGGGGTGAAGTACGCCCGCAGATAGCGCCGCAGCCACTCCACCGGGGCCAGCCCCGAGCGCTCGATCAGCGCGCCGGCGAAGGACGCGTCCTCGTGGTCGAGGTGCACCAGCGAGGCCATCGTCGCCAGGGACTCGCCGTCCCGGAGCGAGGAGACCGGGCTCTCGCGCCACAGGGCGGCGAGCATCTTGCGGTACGGCGAGTAGCGGTCGGTCGCCGCCTCGTACTCCAGGTGCCGGTAGCCGACGGCGGCCCGCTCGCGGATGATCGACAGGCCGGTGGACTTCAACACCGGGTCGTTGTCGATGAGTTGGGCGAGCCAGTCGTTGATCGCCGGGGTCGCCTCCATGTAGGCGGCCGAAAGCCCGCGCATGAAGCCCATGTTGATGACGGACAGGGCCGTCTTCACGTAGTGCTTCCCGGGGTTCGACCTGTTGAAGAAGGTCCGGATGGACTGCTGGGCGAGGTACTCGTCGTCGCCCTCGCCGAGGCAGACGAGGTGGCCGCGGGCGACCTCGGCGGCGAAGGTGACGGTGAGCTTGTTCCACCACTGCCAGGGGTGGACGGGGATGAGGAGGTAGTCGTCGGGGTCGAGGTCCTTCTCGAGAAGTGCCTCGCGGAAACGGTTCAGCGTCACACCTCCCAGCTCGTCCCGGAGGAAGGACTCGTACTCGATGCCCACGCCCGCCGTGAACGCCGCCCGTGAGCGGTGCGCGGCCAGCCAGACCAGCCGGACCGGGCTCGCGGTCTCGGGGGCGTACGACAGGTACTCGTGGACGCCGAAGCCGAGCCGCCCGTTGTTGGCGACGAAGCAGGGGTGGCCCTCGGTCATCCCCGTCTCGATGGCCTGGAAGCCGCTCGTCACCAGCTCGGCGACCGGGAGCTGCGGCTTGGTGAGCTTGTAGCAGGTGCCGGACAGGGTGGAGGAGATCTCCTCCAGATAGACCGGCAGGACCGCCTCGCTCAGCCCGAGCGACTTCTGCAGCTCGATGAAGAACTCCATGGCGGCCAGCGGGAGTTCGACGCCGTCGCGGTGCCGGCTGATGGAGTCGGCGTCGACCTGCCAGTGGTCGAGGGCGCGCCGGGTGGCGGTGAACCGGTAGCGCGTCAGACCGTCGTCGCTGCGGACGACGTACAAGTCCCCGTCCTTCTCGACCGGTTCGGGAGTGATCAGCCGCTCGTGCGCGAACTCGGCGAGGGCCTTGCGGATCAGCTGGCGGTTGGCCTTCTCCCAGCGCTCGGGGGAGAGGTGGGCCACGGCGTCGGCGAGAGTCATGCGGTCACCGCCGCCGCGGCCGTCGCGGTCAGGAACTGTTCCCGTGTGCAGAAGCTCAACAAGGCTTTCTTCTCCGGCTTCTGGATCTCGCGCTCGGGCACGAACCCGACCGCTTCGTTCAGTGCGTGCACGGCGGTGTTGGACACGTCCGGCTCCACGACGACCCGTGCGACGGCCGGGTCCTCGAAGAGGCGGGCCAGCACGGCGGTGATCACCGCACGGGTGAAGCCGTGGACGGGCGTCGCGGTGGCCGGCGTCAGGAAGTGCATGCCGACGTCACCGGCCAACGGCTCGTACAGTCCGACCAGTTCGCGGTACCGCGGGTCGTAGTACTCCATCAGGAAGACGGGCACCCCGTCCTGGAGCCCGAGCAGCGCGTGCTGGTGCTCGTCGGCCGCGATCTCCATGTAGGCGCGCTCGACGTCCTCCAGCTTCGCGTCCTGCATCATCCAGAACGCGGCCTTGGGATGGGTGAGCCACCGGTGCAGCAACTCTGCGTCCCGGAGCGGGTCGAGGGCGCGGAAGGTGAAGGTCATACGGCGAACTCCTGGAACGCGATGGTCTGTTCGACCGGGTAGTACTCGGTGCCGAGCAGCTCACGGATGATGTACGAGTTGCGGTACGCGCCCATGCCCAGGTCCGGGGACGTGATGCTGTGCGCGTGGACGCCGGCGTTCTGGAGGAAGACGCCCCGGCCCGTGGTGTCGATGGAGTAGTTGCGGGCGATGTCGAAGTTGCCCCGCGCGTCGTAACGCAGGCGCTCGTGCACGGGCTTGAGGAACTCCGGCTCGGCGTACTTGTAGCCGGTGGCGAGGATCAGGCCCTGCGAGCGCAGCGTGTAGTCCTTCTCCTGTTCCTCCTGACGCAGACCGAGTTCGTAGACGCCGTCGCGGTAAGTGGCTTCGTTCAGCGAGGAGTTGGTGAGCAGCCGGGTAGGAACGGGCCCGCCGACCTTCTTCTGGTAGAGCAGGTCGAAGATGTCGTTGACGAGGTCGCCGTCGATGCCCTTGAAGAGGCCCTTCTGCTCGGCCGTGAGGCGGTAGCGGGTCTGCTCCGGCAGCGCGTGGAAGTAGTCGATGTACTCCGGGGAGGTCATCTCCAGCGTGAGTTTCGTGTACTCCAGCGGGAAGAAGCGCGGCGAGCGCGTCACCCAGTTCAACTCGTAGCCGTGGACGTCGATCTCACTGAGCAGGTCGTAGTAGATCTCGGCGGCGGACTGCCCGCTGCCGACCAGCGTGATCGACTCCTTGGCCTGCAGCTCCGCTTTGTGCTGCACATAGCGGGAGTTGTGGATGAAGTCGCCGCCCAGACCGGCGACGGCCTCCGGGAGATAGGGCGGGGTGCCGGTGCCGAGGACCAGGTGCCGGGCGCGGTAGAGGTAACCGGCCTCGGTCCGCACGACGTAGACCCCGTCCTCGTACGTCACTTCGTCGACCGTCGTGCCGAAGCGCACGTTGGTGAGCCTGTTGGCGGCCCACCGGCAGTAGTCGTCGTACTCGACGCGCAGCGGATAGAAGTTCTCGCGGATGTAGAAGGGGTACAGACGCCCCTTCTCCTTCAGGTAGTTGAGGAAGGAGTACGGCGAGGTCGGGTCGGCGAGGGTGACCAGGTCGGACATGAACGGGGTCTGGAGGTGGGCGCCGTCGAGGAACATGCCGGCGTGCCACTCGAAGTCGGGCTTCGAGTCCAGGAAGATCCCGTCGAGTTCGGCGATCGGCTCGGTGAGGCAGGCGAGGCCGAGGTTGAAGGGCCCGAGCCCGATCCCCACGAAGTCGTAGGTCCTGCCGGCGGGTTCAGGAAGCGCGGTCAAGGGAGTCTCCCAGGTACTGCTCGGCGTGGCCGGCGATCAGGTCGAGGACGGCGGCGATGTCGTCGGCCGTCGTCTCGGGGTTGAGCAGGGTGAACTTCAGGTAGTGGCGGCCCGCGACCTTGGTGCCCGCGACCACCGCGTCACCGGAGGCGAACAGGGCCTTGCGGGCGTACAGGTTGGCCCGGTCGATCTCCGCCGGGTCGGTGACGGCGGCCGGGACGTAGCGGTAGACGAGGGTGGAGAGCGAGGGCTCGACGACCACGTCGAACCGCGGGTCGGCGGCAAGGAGTCGCCACCCTTCCTCCGCCAGGTCGCAGACCTCGTCGAAGAGCTGGCCGATGCCGTCGGCGCCCATCACCCGTAGCGTCATCCACAGCTTGAGCGCGTCGAAACGGCGGGTGGTCTGCAGGGACTTGTCGACCTGGTTGGGGATGCGCTCCTGCACCGTGCGGCGCGGGTTGAGGTACTCCGCGTGGTAGGTCGCGTGGCGCAGGGTGTCGGCGTCGCGGACCAGCAGGGCGGACGAACTCACCGGCTGGAAGAAGGACTTGTGGTAGTCCACGGTGACCGAGTCGGCGCGCTCGATGCCGTCGATGCGGCTCCGGTGCTTGAGGGAGGCGAGCAGCCCGCAGCCGTAGGCCGCGTCGACGTGCATCCACACCCCGAACTGCTCGCACAGCGCGGCGATTTCGGGCAATGGGTCGATGGAGCCGAAGTCGGTGGTGCCGGCGGTGGCGACGACGGCCATGGGCACGAGCCCGGCGCTCTTGCAGCGCTCCAACTCCCGTGCGAGCGCGACCGTCTGCATCCGCTTGTCGGCGCCGACGGGTATCGACACGACGGCGTCCTGCCCAAGGCCCAGCAGTTTCGCGGACTTCTTCACGCTGAAGTGGCTGACCTCGGAGGCGAAGACACGCAGTTTGGCCAGGCTGTCGGTCTTCGACTCCTCGCGGGCCAGCAGCAGCGCCTGGAGGTTGGACTGGCTGCCACCGGAGGTGAACACCCCGTCGGCGTGCGGCCCGAGGCCGATCCGCTCGTTCGTCCAGTCGATCAGCTTGCGCTCGATGAGGGTGCCGCCGGCCGACTGGTCCCAGGTGTCCAGGGAGGAGTTGACGGCGGAGAGCACCGCCTCACCGAGCACCGCGGGAATGACGACCGGGCAGTTGAGGTGGGCGAGATAGCGGGGGTGGTGGAAGTAGATCGCGTCCCGCAGATAGACCTCGTCCAGTTCGTCGAGCACCGCGGCGGTGTCGTGGAGCGGGCGGTCGAGGTCGATGCGGTCGACGAGGGGGGAGAGGGCGTCGACCGTGACGCCGGTGAACGGCCGTTCTGTGGTGGCGAGTTTGGCCGCCACCCGCTCCACGCCTTGAGTCACGGAGCGGCGGTAGTGCTCCGCAGTCGTGTCATTGAGCAGGTGCGAGCGCATGTGGGGGTCCTCCGGGGTGGGGACGGGCTTGAACTTAGGTAAGGCTAACCTAACTTAACTTCTGCGAAACCCGCCCCACCCGTGACTGGCGTCACTCGCGCCTCACCCGGCTTCGCGCAGCTGCTCCTCGTTGAGCCCCTGCCGCCAGTACCCCACGAAGGTCACCCGCCGCCGGTCGAGCCCGCGCTCACCCACGAAGTGCCGCCGCAACGCCTTCACTTGACCGGACTCGCCCGCGATCCACACGTACGGCCGCTCGGCGGGCGGGAGTTGGGCCGCGCGCAGGGCGTCGAGGGCCATGGGGGACCCCTCGGCGCCCTCGTTCTCCCGCACCAGCCAGGTGACGTCGGCGTCGGCCCCGGTCGCCAAGTCCTGGATGTCCCCTGTGTGTTGGACCTCCAGCCACACCCGCGCACGCATGCCCGCGGGCAGCGCTTCGAGGATGGCGGACACAGCCGGCACGGCGGTCTCGTCGCCCCAGAGGACCACGAGATCGGCGTCCTCCGGCGGCCGGAACCGAATCGCCCGATTGTCCGCGACACCCGGCCCGAGCAGCACGACCCGGTCCCCCGCGGAGGCACGGGAGGCCCACCGGGAGGCGGGCCCGGCGGGTTCGTGCAGCACGAAGTCGATGTCGATCTCGTCGGGTTCGCGTCGCAGCGCGCGAAGCGTGTACGACCGCATCACCGCCCGTACGTCGCCCGGGAGTTCACGCCACGCCTGCCACCACCCGTCCCCGAGCGCGTAGGGCACGGCGGGCTCGGACTGGCCGGGCTGCGGCAGGAAGAGCGACAAGGACTGATCGCACCCGTCGGAAAAGAAGCACGCCAGGTCGTCCCCACCGAAGGAGACACGAACGAGAGACGGCCCGAGCCGCTCCGTCCGCAAGACGTGGAGAGAGAAGAAGCGGAACGGGCCGGTCATGGGGTTCCTTCAAAGAAACGGGAGGAGGGCGCCCCAAAGGGGCGCGGGGCTGTATCTGATTTGCGGCTCCGCCGCGTGGGCGCGACCAGCCGCCACCGGCCCGCAGCTCCCCACGAAAGTGACCCCCCCCAAAAAACTCAGCTGACCTTCTTCGCGTTCTCGATCGCCTTAGCCAGATCCTCAAGCAGCGGCGCACACTTCGCGTACGACAGAATCGGCTCAGGATTGCGCGCGATCACCTGGTTCGCCTTCACCGCAGGCAGCTTCTTCCATGTGCCCTCAGCGATGTCCGCGGGCTGAATCGCCGACGTCCGGTTGTCCATCATGATGATGTCCGCACCGTACTTGTCGACGTTCTCCCAGCTCAGGTTCTCGTACCAGCCACCGCTCGCCTTGAGCGCGGCCGCCGACGGCTCGACGAAGTTCACGCCCAGAGCCTTGTAGTACTCCAGGTCGACGGAGAGGTTGGACCCGGAGACGTAGAAGATGTCCTGGCTCGCGGAACCGGCGAGGACCTTGATGTCCGGCTTGGCCCTGGCGGCGGCGCGCAGCCGGGCCGCCGCGTCCTCGAACCGCTTCTTGGCCGAGGTGATCGTAGAAGAAGTGGTGTCCGCGCCAAGGGACTTGGCGAGCTCCAGCATGCGCGCGAGCGGCGCCGGCAGCTGGACGTCGTACACCGAGATGCCGACGGTCGGCGCGCCCACGGCGAGGATCTTCTTCTTCGACTCCTCCGGGACGTACCAGAGCGTGCCGGCCGCGTCGAACATCGTGGTGATGAGAACGTCGGGGGAGAGGGCCGCGTACTTCTCGATGTTGAACTGGCCCCACTCGTTGCCGATGATCGTGACCTTGCCGATGTCCAGGTCGCCGGCCTGCACGTCGGCCTTGCCGTCCTTCAGCTTCGTCGGGCCGAAGACGCCCTTGGACTCGATGCCGTAGTCGTGCAGCGCGGCGGCGACACCGATGAAGGAGACGATGTTCGCCGGGATCCTGTCGGTCTTCGCGGTCTGGCCGCGGTCGTCCTTGAAGCTCCACGGCCCGGACTTCGCGGCCGTCGTCTCCTTGTCCGAGCCACCGCTTTTCGCGTCGTCGTTGCCGCAGGCCGCGAGTACGGCGCCGAGGCCGAGGGCGCCGCCCGCGGCGAGGATGCCGCGGCGGGAGAGGTGGGTGGCACGGGCGTTGGACATGTGTGGCTGCTTTCGAACAGGGCGGAGCACCCGCCGGACAATTCGAAGGTAGGTTAGCCTAACTTCACTGAATGTCCAGTGGATGGGGTGGCCGCCGCCCGCGCCCCGCGCACTTTGGCTTTCAACCACCTTGTCCCATCGGTCCGTTGTGATCATGCTCGTTCGTAGCGAGCCCTGCGCACTGATGTTCGGTGACATTCGGAGGTGGAGTGGCTACCACGGTGGAAGCGACGGATGTGGACGCGGTGGTGCGGAGCGACGCGGCACTGCTGGAGGACGACCTCGCCGAGTTCCTCGGCTCGCTGACCGCCCCGGCGCGGGCGGCGGCCTCCGTCTACGGCACGGCGCTACGGCGGTCCCTGTACGAACCGGTCGCCGACGCCGTCGGTTCCAAGATCGGCCAGCAGGCGCTGCCCCCCACCGCCGCGACACCCGGCGGCCGGGCTCCGCTGCGCCCCTCGATGGTCTACTGGGCCTACCGCAACTACCGGGGTTTTCCCGGTGAGTTGGCAGCGGGGGACGACACGGCCGCCGAACTGGCCGTCGTCCGCCGCACGGCAGTTGCCGTAAGGATTCTGCTGAAGGCCGCCGTCGCCCTCGACGACATCCAGGACGGCAGCGACGTCCGCTACGGCGAAGCCGCCCTCCACGCCGTCCACGGCACACCGCTCGCCCTCAACGCCGGCGCCTGGCTGATCATGTCCGCGCTGCGGCACGCGGCCGACCCGGCCGTCGTGGACAGCCTGGTGCGCTCGGTCGGCGACGGCTTCACCGGGCAGGCCGTCGACATGTCCTCGCGTACGGCGCTCACCCGCGCCGAGCTGCTGGCCGCGCCGCGCGCCGTCCGGGTCGGCTTCTGGGAGGAGACGGCCGCCCTCAAGACCGGCACCCTGTTCCGGATGCCGCTGGACGCGGCGCTCGCGGGACTGCGGGTGGTCGAGGACGAGCGACTCGCCCTGGACGGCGCGATGCGCCAACTCGGCCTCGCCAGCCAGCTGTTCAACGATCTGACCGACTTCGTGCCGGAACTCGGCGGCGCCAACACCCACGAGGACTTCGACGGCCTCGGCAACCGGGTCCTCCTGGAACTCCTCGACGGCGCACCGCCGGAGGCGGAGTTCAAACGGTACGTTCTCGGTCACCCGCACCTGGAGCGGACGCTGCTCGCGCTCGCCGAGGAGGCCGTGGCCCTCAAGCGCGCCGCGAAGGACACCGTCCACGGGGTGTGCCGCTCGGACCGCAGCGCCGCCTACTTCGACGTGACGATCGAGCGCAAGGGCCACCTCATCGACCGTCTGCTCGCGACGGTCCGGCAGCGGAGCGGCTTATGACGGACAGGGCGACCCAACGGCTGAGGAACGGCACCCGTACCTGGCACGAAGCCCTGGAGCGCACCGGATTCGCCACCGCGATGCTCGCCGGTGGCCTCCCGCTCGACCGCTACGTCGGCCAACTCACCGCCTACCGCGTGGTGCTGGCGACACTGGAAGCCGAACTGGCCCGCGCCGCCTGCCCGTCAGTGGCCTCGGTGTGGTCGCCCGACCTGGCCAAACTCCCGTTCCTCGAACGCGACCTGCGCCACTTCCTCGCCCTCGGCGCAGTCCTCCGCCCCGGCCCGGCCGCCGAGGAGTTCGCGGCCGAGATCCGGCGCACCGCCGCCACCGAACCCACCGAACTCCTCGGCTTCCTCTACGTGTTGGAGGGCTCCACCCTCGGCGCCCGCTTCCTGCTCCGGTACGTCACCGAGGCGTACCGGCTCAGGGACGGGAACGGTACGTCGTACTACGGCAGCGGCGACCGTGCCCGCTGGGCGGCCCTCACCGAGCGCCTCGACCGCGCGCTCGGCGAAGGCGACGTACAGGAAAGGGTGCTGGCCGCCGCCGAGCGGGCCTACCGGCATGTGGCTCTGATCTCGGCGGAGTTGTCGGTGGGCCTGGACAGCCCGGCTCCCGAGCCGGTCTAGCCGCCCGTCAGCCCGCGAGGCCCAACTCTCGCGCGATCAGCATCCGTTGGACCTCGCTGGTGCCCTCGCCGATCTCCAGGATCTTGGAGTCGCGCCACATCCGGGCCACCGGGTACTCGTTCATGAAGCCGTAGCCGCCGTGCACCTGCGTGGCGTCGCGGGCGTTGTCGACGGCGATCGTGGAGGAGTACAGCTTGGCGAGCGCCGCCTCCTTCTTGAAGGGCTCGCCCGCCACCAGGCGGGAGGCCGCGTCGCGCCAGGCGAGGCGGGCGGTGTGGGCCTTCATCTCCATGTCGGCGATCTTGAACTGGATGGCCTGGTTGGCGCCGATCGGCCGCCCGAACGCGTGCCGCTCCTTGGCGTACTTCACCGACTCGTCCACACAGCCCTGCGCGAGGCCGGTGGCGAGAGCCGCGATGGCGATCCGGCCCTCGTCGAGGATGCGCAGGAACTGGGCGTAGCCGCGGCCCTGTTCACCGAGCAGGTTCGCCGCCGGGACCCGGACGTCCGCGAAGGACAGCTCCCGGGTGTCCGAGGCGTTCCAGCCGACCTTCGAGTACGGCGCCGCGACCGTGAAGCCTGGCGTCCCGGACGGCACGATGATCGCCGAGATCAGCGGCTTGCCGTCGGGCTTGCGGCCGGTGACCGCGGTGACCGTCACCAGACCGGTGATGTCCGTACCGGAGTTGGTGATGAAGCACTTCGAACCGTTGATCACCCACTCGTCGGTGTCCGGGTCGAGCCGGGCCGTCGTCCGCGTCGCCCCCGCGTCGGAGCCGCCGTCCGGCTCGGTCAGCCCGAAGGCGCCGAGGATCTCGCCGGAGCACAGCCGGGGCAGCCACTCGGCCTTCTGGGCGTCGGTGCCGAAGAGATGGATCGGCATCGCGCCGAGCGAGACGCCCGCCTCCAGGGTGATCGCGACCGACGAGTCGACCCGGGCCAGCTCCTCAAGGACCAGGCCCAGCGCCAGATAGTCGCCGCCCATCCCGCCGTGCTCCTCGGGGAACGGCAGTCCGAACAGGCCCATGCGGCCCATCTCGCGGACGATCTCGTACGGGAACTCGTGCCGTTCGTAGAAGTCGCCGATCTTCGGCGCCACCACGTCGTGCGCGAACTCCTCGACCGTACGGCGGAGTTCTTCCAGCTCGGGGGAGAGACGGTGGTCCATGGCGGTCACTGCTCCTTGTGGGGCTGTGTCGTTTTGCCGAGTGCTCGAACGGTGCGGGACGGGCTGGGTCGGCCCAGTTGTTCGGCCATCCACACGCTGGTGGCGGTGAGACGGCCGAGGTCGACTCCGGAGTCGATGCCGAGACCCTGGAGCATCCACACCAGGTCCTCGGTGGCGAGGTTGCCGGTGGCGGACTTGGCGAACGGACAGCCGCCGAGGCCGCCCGCGGAGGCGTCCACGGTGGTGACGCCGTGCTGGAGGGCGGCCAGGGTGTTGGCGAGGGCCTGGCCGTAGGTGTCGTGGAAGTGCACCCCCAACACGTCGGTAGGGACGCGCTGTTCGTTGAGTGCGGAGAGAAGTTCCAGGACATGGCCGGGAGTTGCCACGCCGATCGTGTCGCCGAGGCTCAGCTCGTCGCAGCCCATGTCGACCAGCGCCCGGCAGACACGCACCACTTGGGCGATGGGGACCGCGCCCTCCCAGGGGTCGCCGAAGCACATGGAGAGATAGCCGCGCACATGGGCGCCCGCCTCCTTGGCGCGGGCCACGACCGGGGCGAACACGGTCAGCGACTCGTCCACCGTGCGGTTGAGGTTGGCCTTGGCGAAGGACTCGGTGGCGCTGGCGAAGACCGCGACCCGGGTCGCGTCCAGGGCCAGGGCCCGGTCCAGACCGCGGCCGTTCGGCACCAGAACGGGCAGGTGTACGTCCTTCAGATCCCGCACGAGCGGGAACAGCTGCTCGGCGTCGGCCAGTTGGGGCACCCACTTGGGGTGGACGAAGCTGGTGGCCTCGATCGTGGTCAGGCCCGCGTCGGCCAGCCGCCGGATGAACTCGGCCTTGACCTCGGTGGGCACGGTCGACTTCTCGTTCTGGAGTCCGTCACGGGCCCCGACCTCGTGGATGCGCACCCGCGCGGGCAGGTCGGGGGCCGGTACGACCATCGGGAGTGTCACTGGTCCTCCTCCGCAGGTGTGACGACCATGGGTGTGACGACCGCCAGGACCTGGTCCATGGCGACCGTCGCGCCGGGGGTCACGTCGAGTTCGGCGACGGTGCCGGCGTGCGGCGCGGAGACGACGTGCTCCATCTTCATCGCCTCGACCACCAACAGGCTCTGTCCGGCGGTCACTTGATCCCCTACGGCGACCTTCACCACGGTCACCGTCCCCGGCATCGGCGCGGTCAGCGAACCGGCACCGGAGCGGTCGGCCCCACTGAGCGAGGCGGCCACCGGGTCGTGGTCCCGCACCTGCCAGGCGTCCCCGTCCCGGCCCAGCCAGTCCCCGGCGCGACGGAAGGTGTGCCGGACCCCGTCGAGGGTGACGGAGACCTGGTCGGCGGTGACCGTGTGGGTGCCGCGCGGGACGTACTCCACGGGCTCGGTCACCCGCAGCTGGAAGCCGACGGGCTTCGGAGCACCGCCCAGCCGCCACCCACTGGGCACCGAGAACGGGTCGGTCCAGCCCTCACCCGTCGGCCGCAGCGCGTCCAGCCGTACGGCGGCTGCCGCCTCGTAGACCTCCTCGGCGACCTCGTCCGCGATGAGGGAGTCCGCCTCGCGCTCGACGAGCCCGGTGTCCAACTCGCCCGCCACGACGGCCGGATGGGCCAGCAGCCGTCGTAGGAACCCGGCGTTGGTCGGCACGCCCAGGGTGACCGTGTCCGCGAGGGCGGCCCGGAGTTTCCGGAGCGCGGTCGCGCGGTCGGGGCCGTAGGCGATGACCTTGGAGAGCATCGGGTCGTAGAGGCTGCCGACCTCGGTGCCCTCGGAGAGCCCGGAGTCGGTGCGGACGCCGTCGCCGGAGGGTTCGTTCAGCTTCAGGACGGTGCCACCGGAGGGGAGGAACCCGCGCGCGGGGTCCTCGGCGCAGATCCGCGCTTCGACCGCGTGCCCGGTGAGCGTGATGTCCTCCTGCGCGAAGGGCAGCCGCTCGCCCGCCGCGACCCGCAGCTGCCACTCCACCAGGTCGAGCCCGGTCACCAACTCCGTTACCGGATGCTCCACTTGGAGGCGGGTGTTCATCTCCATGAAGTAGTACGACGACGGGTCGTTCCCGGGGACGATGAACTCCACCGTGCCCGCGCCCGCGTACCCGCACGAGCGGGCCGCCTGGACAGCCGCCTCGCCCATCGCCGCGCGCGTGGCCTCGTCCAGGAGGACGCTCGGGGCCTCCTCGACGACCTTCTGGTGCCGGCGCTGCAGGGAGCACTCGCGTTCGCCGAGGTGGACGACGTTGCCGTGGCCGTCGGCCAGGACCTGGATCTCGATGTGGCGGGGGCGGTCGACCCAGCGCTCGACCAGGAGGGTGTCGTCGCCGAAGGAGGCGCGGGCCTCGCGGCGGGCGGCGGCGATCTCGTCGTCCAGGAGGGTGAGGTCGCGGACCAGGCGCATGCCCTTGCCGCCACCGCCGGCCGACGGCTTGAGGAGGACGGGGGCGCCCAACTCGTGTGCCGCCTTGGCCAGTTCAGGATCGCGTCCGCCGGGGACGACCGGGACACCGGCCGCCTCCACCGTCTCCTTGGCGCGGATCTTGTCGCCCATGAGGGCGATCGCGTCCGCCGGGGGACCGATGAAGACCAGCCCGGCGTCGGCGCACGCGCGCGCGAAGGCCGCGTTCTCGGCGAGGAAGCCGTACCCCGGGTGCACGGCCTGCGCGCCCGTGCGGGCGGCGGCCTCCAGCAGCCGCTCCACGGACAGATAGCTTTCCGCCGCCGCTGCGGGACCGATCCGTACCGCCGTGTCGGCCTCCCTGACGTGCCGGGCGTCCGCGTCGGCGTCGGAGAAGACGGCCACCGAGCGCACACCGAGCGAGCGCAGGGTGCGGATCACGCGGACCGCGATCTCGCCCCGGTTGGCCACCAGGACCGTGTCGAACATCCCGGGTGCCTCGGGCGTCCCGGGAATCGCGAAGGTGTCGACCATCTCGGGCATCCTCATCACATCCGGAAGACGCCGAACTGGGGGTCCCCCAGCGGCGCGTTGGCACAGGCGGTCAGGGCGAGACCCAGCACCTGGCGGGTCTCCAGAGGGTCGATGACCCCGTCGTCCCAGAGGCGGGCGGTCGCGTAGTAGGCGTTGCCCTGGCGCTCGTACTGCTGCCGGATCGGGTCCTTGAAGGCGTCCTCGTCCTCGGCGGGCCAGGACTCGCCGCGCGTCTCCAACTGGTCCCGTTTGACGGTCGCGAGGACCGACGCGGCCTGCTCGCCGCCCATGACGGAGATCTTGGCGCCGGGCCACATCCACAGGAAGCGCGGGGAGTAGGCCCGGCCGCACATCGAGTAGTTGCCCGCGCCGTACGAGCCGCCGACCACGACCGTCAGCTTCGGCACGCGCGCGCAGGCGACGGCGGTGACCATCTTGGCGCCGTGCTTGGCGATGCCGCCCGCCTCGTAGTCCTTGCCGACCATGAACCCCGAGATGTTCTGGAGGAACACGAGCGGGATGCCGCGCTGGTCGCACAGCTCGATGAAGTGGGCGCCCTTCTGGGCGGATTCGGAGAACAGGATGCCGTTGTTGGCGACGATGCCGACCGGGTGGCCGTGGATCCGGGCGAAGCCGGTGACCAGGGTCTGCCCGAACTCGGCCTTGAACTCCGAGAAACGGGAGCCGTCGACCACGCGCGCGATGATCTCCCGTACGTCGTAGGGGGTACGGGAGTCGACCGGGACGGCGCCGTAGATCCCGTAGGGGTCGACCTTCGGCTCCACCGCTTCAGTGACCTCCCACGGGAGGGGCCCGCGCGCGGGGAGCGTGGCGGCGATGTTCCGCACGATCCGCAGCGCGTGCGCGTCGTCCTCCGCGAGGTGGTCGGTGACGCCCGACACACGCGCGTGGACGTCGCCGCCGCCCAGCTCCTCGGCGGTGACGACCTCACCGGTGGCGGCCTTCACCAGGGGAGGCCCACCGAGGAAGATAGTCCCCTGATTCCGGACGATGACGGCTTCGTCGCTCATCGCCGGGACGTAGGCGCCCCCGGCGGTACACGACCCGAGCACGGCCGCGATCTGCGGAATCCCCGCCCCCGACATCCGGGCCTGGTTGTAGAAGATCCGCCCGAAGTGCTCGCGGTCCGGGAACACCTCGTCCTGCATCGGCAGGAAGGCACCCCCGGAGTCGACGAGATAGATGCAGGGAAGCCGGTTCTCCAGGGCGATCTCCTGGGAGCGCAGATGCTTCTTGACGGTCATCGGGTAGTACGTCCCGCCCTTGACCGTGGCGTCATTGGCGACGATCACGCACTCGCGCCCGCTCACCCGCCCGATCCCGGCGATGACACCGGCGGCCGGGGCGGCCCCGTCGTACATCCCGTCCGCGGCCAGCGGAGCGAGCTCCAGGAAGGGCGAGCCGGGGTCGAGCAGGGTGTCCACGCGGTCGCGGGGGAGCAGCTTGCCGCGCGCGGTGTGCCGTTCCCGGGCCCGCTCACCCCCGCCGAGCCGGGCCGCGGCCAGCTTGGTGCGCAGCTCCTCGCCCAACGCGCGGTGCGCCGCCTCGTTGGCCCGCCACGCCTCCGACGCGGGATCCGCCGCGCTCGTCAGCTCCGGTGCCTCTTGCATTCCGTGGTCCCCTCGCACAGCGATCGGCTGCTCTCGACTGTTAATGAGCGTTAACCATTTCCTTCAGGTTAACGACCGCTAACCTCCCTGTCTAGAATTGCTTTCATGACCACGAGAACCGACGCCCCCACCCGCCGCGAGCAGATCCTCAAGGAGGCCGCGCGGCTCTTCGCCGAGCGGGGATTCCACGGCGTCGGTGTCGACGAGATAGGCGCCGCGGTCGGCATCAGCGGCCCCGGCCTCTACCGCCACTTCCCCGGCAAGGACGCGATGCTCGCGGAACTCCTGGTCGGCATCAGCGGCCAGCTCCTGACAGGCGCGAAGCGCCGGCTGGCCGAGGCGGAGGGCGTGACCTCCTCGGAGACCCTCCTCGACTCCCTCATCGAGGGCCACATCGACTTCGCCCTCGACGACCGCCCCCTGATCACCCTCCACGACCGCGAACTGGACCGCCTCCGCGACACCGACCGCAAGCTGGTCCGCCAGCTCCAGCGCCAGTACGTCGAACTGTGGGTGGAGGTCGTCCGGGACGTGTACCCGGACCTGGCCGAACCCAGCGCGCGGTCGGCGGTCCACTCGGTGTTCGGCCTGCTCAACTCGACACCGCATCTGGGACGGCCGGGGTCGCTGCCCGGGCGTGGGGCTACGGCGGAGCTGCTGCACCGGATGGCGAGAGGGGCACTGGGGGCGGCGTCTTCGGCGGGGTGACGCGGGCGGATCCGGGACCGCGAACCGAACAGACGAGAGAGGGAAGCCGGAAGCCGGAAGCCGCAAGCCGCAAGCCGCAAGCCGAAGGCCGGAGGCGCGAAGCCGAAAACCGAAAGCCAAGAGCCGAGGGCCGGAAGCCCTTCGGGGCGGGCGCGGCTGGCGACGCGGGCGCGGTCGAGTCGCCCCCCGGGGTCCGGGGCGGAGCCCCGTGTCGGGGCCTCTCGGCCTACCGAGTCGGGCGGGTGGGTGGGCAAGGCGCGTGACGAGCGTTACGTGCCCATTCCGCTGGACGCTCCCCCTACTCGCCGGTACCGTGATGTCCTGAGCAAGCGCTTAGACATGCGTCAGGTATCCATGCGGAGGTGGCGGCGGTGCGCCGTACTGTGTTCAACGAGGACCACGAGGCGTTCCGGGAGACCCTGCGGGCCTTCATCGAGGCCGAGGTCGTCCCCGTCTACGACGAGTGGTTCGCCGCCGGCCAGGCGCCGCGCGAGTTCTACTACAAGCTCGCCGAGCTCGGCGTCTTCGGCATCCGCGTGGACGAGGAGTACGGCGGCGCGGGCATCGACTCGTACAAGTTCGAGGCCGTCCTCTACGAGGAGACCGCGCGCGCGGGTGTCTCCTTCGGCGGCTCCGGTGTGCACGTGCTGCTCGGCCTGCCCTACATCAAGCTGCTCGCCAACGAGGAGCAGAAGAAGAAGTACCTCCCGAAGTTCGTCTCCGGGGAGGAGATGTGGGCCATCGCGATGACGGAGCCGGGCACCGGTTCCGACCTCGCGGGCATGAAGACCACCGCCAAGCTCTCCGAGGACGGCACGCACTACGTCCTCAACGGCGCCAAGACCTTCATCACCGGCGGTGTGCACGCCGACCGCATGATCGTCTGCGCCCGCACCTCCCCGTCCACCAAGGAGGACCGCCGCCACGGCATCTCCCTCTTCGTGGTGGACACCAAGGCCGAGGGCTACTCGGTCGGCCGCAAGCTCGACAAGCTCGGCCTGAAGACCTCCGACACCGCCGAGCTGGCGTTCGTCGACGTCAAGGTGCCCGTCGAGGACCTCCTCGGCGAGGAGAACAAGGGCTTCTACTACCTCGGCCACAACCTCGCCTCCGAGCGTTGGGGCATCGCCTTCGGTGCCTACGCGCAGGCCAAGGCCGCCGTCCGGTTCGCCAAGCAGTACGTGCAGGACCGCGTGGTTTTCGGCCAGCCCGTCGCCGCGTTCCAGAACACCAAGTTCGAACTGGCCGCATGCCAGGCCGAGGTGGACGCCGCCGAGGCCGTCGTCGACCGCGCGACCGAGGCCCTGGACGCCGGCGAGCTGACCCCCGCCGAGGCGGCCAGCGCCAAGCTGTTCACCACCGAGGTCGCGCACCGCGTGATCGACCGCTGCCTCCAGCTGCACGGCGGCTACGGCTTCATGAACGAGTACCCGATCGCCCGCCTGTACGCGGACAACCGCGTCAACCGCATCTACGGCGGCACCAGCGAGATCATGAAGACGATCATCGCCAAGGACATGGGTCTGTAAGGTCCCGGCAATTACTGCCCGGTACAACTAACCCCATGAACCAGGCACTACAGGATCTCCTCGATCTGCTCGACCTGGAGCAGATCGAGGAGAACATCTTCCGCGGCGAGTCCCGCTCCGCCGTCGTCCCCCGCGTCTTCGGGGGCCAGGTGGCGGCCCAGGCCCTGGTCGCCGCCGGACGGACGGTCCCCGCCGACCGGTACGCGCACTCCCTGCACGCGTACTTCCTGCGCACGGGCGACCCGGGTGCGCCCATCGTCTACACCGTCGAGCGGATCCGCGACGGCCGTTCCTTCACCACCCGCCGCGTGCTCGCCGTCCAGCACGGCCGGCCGATCTTCGCGCTGTCGGCGTCCTTCCAGGCGTACGAGGAAGGCCTCGACCACCAGACGCCCATGCCGCCGGCGCCCGACCCGGAGACGGTCCCCACGGGCCGCGAGCGGCTGCTCGGCTACGACCACCTCGACCAGAGGATCGTTGAACGATTCCTGGAGACCCGCGAGGCGATCGACCTCCGGTACGTCGACGACCCGCCGTACGGCAGGTTCGGCGAGCCGCGCGAACCGCACTCCCAGGTCTGGTTCCGCACCAACGGCAAGCTGGTGGACGACCCCCTGCTCCACGTAGTACTCGCGACCTACGTCTCCGACATGACCCTCCTCGACTCGATCCTCCTCGCGCACGGCCGCGGCGGCTGGGCCGTGGGGGATGTCGTAGGGGCGTCGCTCGACCACGCGATGTGGTTCCACCGGCCGTTCCGCGCGGACGAGTGGCTGCTCTACGACCAGGAGTCCCCGTCGGCGTACGGCGGGCGCGGGCTCGGGCAGGCCCGGATCTACACCCAGGACGGTCGGCTGGCCGTTTCCGTCATCCAGGAGGGTGTCGTCCGGGTTCCTCGGGAACACTGAGGGGCATGGCAGAAGCAGAGGAAGACGAGGGCGGCGGCGAGTCCATCCTCACGGTGATCGTCGCGGCCGTCGCCAACCTGGGGATCGCGCTGGCCAAGGCGGTCGCGGGCGTCATCAGCGGCTCCAGCGCGATGCTCTCCGAGGCCGCGCACTCCGTAGCCGACACGGTCACCGAACTCCTCCTCCTCACCGCCCTCAAGCGCAGCGAGAAACCCGCCGACGAGGACCACCCCCTCGGCTACGGCCCCGAGCGCTACATCTGGGCGATGCTCGCCGCCGTCGCCACCTTCGTCGGCGGCGCCGTCTTCTCGATCTACGACGGCATCCACACCCTGGTCGCCGGCGAGGAGTTGGGCGACCCGCTCATCTCCTACATCGTGCTCGGCGTCGCCTTCCTCCTGGAGGGCTACTCCCTGCGGACGGGCGTACGCCAGGCGCGCGGCGAGGCAGCCCGCTTCGACGCCTCCTTCAAGCGCTACCTCCGCTACACCCCCGACACCGCGGTGAAGGCCGTGGTACTGGAGGACTCCGCCGCCCTCGTCGGCCTGGTCCTCGCGGCCGGCGGCCTGCTCGGCGGACAGCTCACCGGCTCCGGCGTCTGGGACGGCCTCGCGTCCCTCTGCATCGGCCTCCTGCTGCTCTACGTCGCCTGGGTGCTGGGCCGCTCCAACGCCGAACTGCTCATCGGCCGCCCCCTGCCCAAGGCCATGCGCGACCGCATCCGGGAAGAGCTGCTCGGAGTCGAACACATCGAAGCCGTACTGGAGTTGACGACCCTCGTGCAGGGCCCGCGCGAGGCGCTGGTCGCCGCGAAGATCGACTTCAGGGACCGGTCGAGTGCCGCGCAGATCGAGTGGGCCTGCGAACAGGCCGAACAGCGGCTGCGGGAGGCGTTCCCGTCGGTGAACCGGGTGTATCTGGACCCGACGCCGGGCTATGCGCAACGGCGGGCGGAGGGGCTCAACCCCTGGCCGTGACAAGGGAGTTGGCCGCTGTCCCTCAGCTCAGTCCCGCCTCCGCCAGCAGATACGCCGTCAGCGGGTCGTAGTACCTGGGGCTGACCACGTGGTCGTCGAGCGGGACGGCCACCTGGAGGGTGCCCTCGGACTCGGCGAGGAAGAGCGCGGGGTCGTTGCAGTCCGCGTAGCCGACGGAGTCGACGCCGTGGCGGCCCGCGTAGCCCGCCCAGCCGTGGTCGGCGACGACCAGGTCGGGCAGCGGGCGGCCCTCGCGCTCCAGGGCGGTCAGAATCGCCTTCATCGGCTCACCGGAGTGGGTGTGCCAGAGCGTGGCGCCGTGCTCCAGGACGGCCACGTCCGCGAACTGCATGACGTACCCCTCCTCCGTCTGCAGCCCCTCCGGGATCACCACGATCTCGCAGCCGGCCGTGCGCAGCGCGGCGGCCGTGGAGTGGTGCACTTCGAGCAGACCGCCCGGGTGACCGGTGGCGAAGAGCACCCGCTGCTGTCCGTCGGCCGCCTTGCGCAGCCGCGCGGCGAGACGGTCGAGCGCCGCGACCGTCAGCTCCGGGTCGATGGTGTCCTGGCCGTAGCGGTACTCGGGATCGTCGTTCACCCCCACCCGCTCCGCCATCACCGCGAGCACGTCCTGCTCGTCGGACCAGCGGTTGCCGAGCTCCAGACCGAGCCAGTAGTGGCGGTCGCCGTTGGCCAGCTTGCGGTAGTGGGAGAGGTTGTTCTCGCGGGGGGTGGCTACGTCGCCCGCGATACGGGTCTTCACAAGGTGATCGACGAGCTCGGCGCGGCTTGGGGTCCCGGGTATCGGCATGGTTCCCATTGTGGAGCAGCGGGCTGTGCCGCTGCCCGACGTCCCGAACGCTGGGATGTGGATCACTCACGGCCGGCCGCTCACAGGTGACGCAGCCCGAACCACAGCTCCATCCGTACGTCCGGATCGTCCAGGTCCGCGTCCAGCAGCGCCGCGCACCGGGCGATCCGCTGCCGCACGGTGTTGCGGTGCACGGCCAGCGCGACCGCCGTACGGTCCCAACTCCCGTGCAGGGACAGCCAGGTGCGCAGCGTCTCGGTGAGCGCCGGGTTCGCGGCGAGCGGGGCGAGAAGGATACGGGCGTGCGCCTCGGCCTCCCCGTGGGGGACGAGTCCGGCGAGGCCGGGGCGGCCGGCGGCGCCGTGCCGGACCAGCGGGGCACGGGTCGCGCGGGCCCGCGCCAGGGCACGGGCCGCCTGGGTGTCGGCGGCGGACCAGTCCTGCGGAGCTACGGGGGTACTGACACCCAGGGTCCAGCCGGCTTGCGGGCCGGGTTCGCGTTCGGCGGGGACCAGTACCCGTACTACCTCCGGCGTCAGGTCGATCAGCGCGGAACCCAGGGCGGCGCCGAGCGCGGACGCGGCGACGGGGTCGGAAACAGGGGTGTCGGGCGCCGCGTGCACGACGACCCACCGGTCCGCGCCGAGCAGCGGCGCCACGTCCTCCGGCGGGGTGCCCAGCAGCAGTCGTACGAGCGCCGACGAACGGTTCGCTCCCGTGCGGCTCTGGTGTTCGCCGGTGAGGAGGGAGAGCAGTACGGCGGCGACGGAGGCGATGGTGTGATCGCCGGGGTCGCGGTGCGGGGCGGCGACCCCTAGGACGAAACCCTGACCGGTACCCAGGGCGTAGGCCGCGAGATGGGCGCCGGGGACGGTGTCGGTGGCGGAGGCGGGGGACGCGGAGGCGGGTGCTTCCGCGGGGCGCACCACCCGTGCCAGCCCCGCCAGCTCGTCCGCTCCCGTCGTGTTCCGCCCCGCCGCCGCGATCTCCGTGCCGTCGGGCCCGTACAGCACGGCCCGGCCGCTCACGCGCTGGGCTAGTTGCCGCAGCACCGAAGGGACCGGGTCGGGGCGGGAGGCCGCTGCCGCCAGGCTCTGCTGGGCCTCGGTGACGCGGCGGAGTTCGGCGAGGCGGGCCTGCGCCATCAGCTGCCAGACCGCGCGGGCCACGCGGGAGAAGGGGGTCGGCGGCGGGACCTCCAGGAGCGGCAGGTCGTAGTGGTCGCAGGCCGCGACCAGGGCCCTCGGCACGGTGTCGTGGACCGGCGCGACGCCGAAGCCGAGGGCCACACCGCCCGCCTCGACGATCCGGGAGACGTAGTCGGCGAAGTACGTGCCGGAGCCCGCCGCCTCCGGGATGTGGACGCCCGCCGTCAGCAGCAGCTCACCGCCCAGCAGATACGGATACGGGTCCGGCATCTCCGACGTGTGCGCCCAGTGGATGACGGTGTCGGGGTCGGTGGGGCCCGCGATCTGCCGCAGTCCCAGGTCCTCGCGGGCCAGGAGGGCGGCGAGGGGTACGGGAGGTGTAGGGGGCGTAGGGGGCGTAGGGGGTGCAGGGGGAATCGTGAGGTCCGGCATGGTGGACGTTTCCTCCATCACCTCGTGCTCGAATGGATGAAACGTACACTTCGCAGCCGCTTTCCGGCCACCTAGGGTCGGTCGCGACGCAAGCCACCCCCGGGAAACCCCGAGATCCCGAGAGCGCGCGAAGGAGGCCCCCGTATGGCCGTCGACTACACCGTCATCGTCGTCTACCTGGCCGGCATGCTGGCCATGGGCTGGTGGGGCATGCGCCGCGCCAGGTCCAAGAGCGACTTCCTGGTCGCGGGCCGCCGCCTGGGCCCGGTCATGTACTCCGGCACCATGGCCGCCATCGTCCTCGGCGGCGCGTCCACCATCGGTGGCGTGGGTCTCGGCTACCAGTACGGGTTGTCCGGGGCGTGGATGGTCTTCACCATCGGTCTCGGCCTGCTCGCCCTCTCCGTCTTCTTCTCCGCCCGCATCGCCCGCCTGAAGGTGTACACCGTCTCCGAGATGCTCGATCTCCGGTACGGGGGCCGCGCGGGCGTGATCTCCGGCGTGGTCATGTGGGCCTACACCCTGATGCTCGCGGTCACCTCGACCATCGCCTACGCCACGATCTTCGACGTCCTCTTCGACATGAACCGCACGGTCGCGATCGTCCTCGGCGGCTCGATCGTCGTCGCGTACTCGACGCTGGGCGGCATGTGGTCCATCACCCTCACCGACATGGTGCAGTTCGTGGTGAAGACGATCGGCGTGCTGCTGCTCCTGCTCCCCATCGCGGTCGTCAAGGCCGGCGGGTTCGGCGAGATGAAGGCGAAGCTGCCCACCGGGTACTTCGACCCGCTGGGCATCGGCGGCGAGACGATCTTCACGTACGTCCTGATCTACACGTTCGGCATGCTCATCGGCCAGGACATCTGGCAGCGCGTGTTCACGGCCGGCAGCGACAGGACCGCCAAGTGGGGCGGCACGGTCGCCGGCACCTACTGTCTCGTCTACGCCCTCGCCGGCGCCGTCATCGGCACGGCGGCCAAGGTCCTCTACCCCGACCTCGGCAGCGCGGACGACGCCTTCGCGACCATCGTCAAGGACGAACTCCCGGTCGGCGTAAGGGGATTGGTGCTCGCGGCCGCACTCGCCGCCGTGATGTCGACCTCCTCCGGCGCGCTGATCGCCTGCGCCACGGTCGCCAACAACGACATCTGGTCGAAACTGCGGGGAGCCGTCCGGCGGGACGGCGAGGAGGAGCAACATGACGAGGTGCGGGGCAACCGTGCCTTCATCCTCGTCATGGGCGTCGCGGTGATCGTCACGGCGATCGCGCTCAACAACGTCGTCGAGGCGCTGACCGTGGCGTACAACCTCCTCGTCGGCGGCCTCCTCGTCCCGATCCTCGGAGGCCTGCTGTGGAAGCGCGGCACCGCGCAGGGCGCGCTCGCCTCCGTCGCCGTCGGCGGCCTCGCGGTCGTCGGCCTGATGGCGACCTACGGCATCCTCGCCAACGAGCCCGTCTACTACGGCCTGTTGTCGTCCCTCGTCGCCTACGTCGCCGTGTCGCTCGTGACGCCGGCGACCGACGCGGCGGTGCTGGCCGCGTGGCGGGAGCGGCTCGCCGGGCGCGGTACCCCCGAACTGGCGTCCGAACCGGTCGCCGCCCACCAGTAGAGTCGTAGCAGACGCACAAAGAAGCCCATACGCGACGAAGCGTAGGAAAGAAGGCAGCCCCCATGACCAGCAACGAGACGCCCCGCGGCCCTGTCGACTCCTCGCGCACCCCGCGCTACGCCGGCCCCGCGACCTACGCCCGGCTGCCGCGTCTTGACGAGGTCGGCAGCGCGGACGTCGCCGTGGTCGGGGTGCCGTTCGACGCCGGTGTCTCCTACCGGCCGGGCGCGCGCTTCGGCGGCAACGCGATCCGCGAGGCGTCCCGGCTGCTGCGGCCGTACAACCCGGCGCAGGACGCGTCCCCGTTCGCCCTCGCGCAGGTCGCGGACGCCGGTGACATCGCGGCGAACCCGTTCAACATCAACGAGGCCGTCGAGACGATCGAGGAGGCCGCGGACCAACTCCTGGGCGCCGGCGCCCGGTTGATGACCCTGGGCGGCGACCACACCATCGCGCTGCCGCTGTTGAGGTCCGTCGCGAAGAAGCACGGCCCGGTGGCGCTGCTCCACTTCGACGCCCATCTCGACACCTGGGACACGTACTTCGGCGCCGAGTACACGCACGGCACGCCGTTCCGGCGCGCGGTGGAGGAGGGCATCCTCGACACGGAGGCGCTCTCGCACGTCGGCATCCGCGGCCCGCTCTACGGCAAGCAGGACCTCAAGGACGACGAGAAGATGGGCTTCGGCATCGTCACGTCCGCCGACGTCTACCGGCGCGGCGCCGACGAGGTCGCCGACCAGCTCCGCCAGCGCATCGGCGACCGCCCCCTCTACATCTCCATCGACATCGACTGCCTCGACCCGGCCCACGCGCCCGGCACCGGCACACCCGAGGCCGGCGGCCTGACCTCCCGCGAACTTCTGGAGATCCTGCGCGGCCTGTCATCCTGCAACCTGGTGTCGGCGGACGTCGTCGAGGTGGCACCGGCGTACGACCACGCCGAGATCACGTCGGTGGCCGCGTCCCACACCGCGTACGACCTGATCACCATCATGTCCCGTCAGATTGCCGAGGCCCGTTCGAAGTGACCCACGACCACGACCTGGAACTCCGCCCCACGGCCGCGCAGATCACCGCCGCGCTGAACCCGCCCCCCGGGCGCAACGGCGGCGACCTGGTCGTGGAGACCCTGGCCGGGCTCGGCGCGACGACCGTCTTCGGGCTGCCCGGGCAGCACGCGCTCGGCATGTTCGACGCGCTGCGCCGCTCCGACCTGCGGTACATCGGCCTGCGGGTGGAGAACAACGCCGGGTTCGCGGCGGACGCGTACGGCCGCATCACGGGCGAGGCGGCGCCGCTGCTGCTGTCCACGGGCCCCGGCGCGCTGACGTCACTGGCGGCACTCCAGGAGGCGCGGGCGGCCTCGGCCCCCGTCCTGGCCATCAGCAGCCAGATCCCGACGGCGGGCCTGGGCGGCGGCCGTCACGGCTATCTGCACGAACTCCCCGACCAGTCGGCCTCGTTCAGGGGCGTGGTGAAGTCGGTCCACACGGTCCGCACGCAGTCACAGATCCCGTCCGCGATCGCGGAGGCGTGGAAGTCGGCACTCACGGCCCCGCACGGCCCGGTATGGGTGGAGATCCCGCAGGACGTCCTGCTGGCCGAGACCCTGCTGCCCGTGGTGACGGCGGTGGACGCGACCCCGGAGGACCTGGTCCCGCGCCCCGAACTGACCGCCGTAGCGGCCGACTTGCTGTCGAGGGCTTCCCGTCCGGCGATCATCGCGGGCGGGGGAGTCGTACGGGCGGACGCGTCGAAGAAGCTGCGGCAGCTGGCGGAGAAGCTCCGGGCGCCGGTGGTCACGACCCCCGGCGGCAAGGGCGCGTTCCCCTGGACGCACCCCTTGTCCCTCCAGTCCTGGCTGGAGGACCGCCACACGACGGACTTCCTGGAGGACGCGGACGTCCTGCTGGTGGTGGGCTCGGGTCTGGGCGAACTGTCGTCGAACTACCACACGTTCAGGCCGCGTGGCCGGGTGATCCAGATCGAGGCGGACCTCGGCAAACTGGAGTCGAACCACCCGGCGTTGGGCATCCACGCGGACGCGTGGCACGCGGTGCAGGCGCTGTTGGAGACGGTGACGGAGCGGACGGATCCGACGGCGGAGGAGCGGGTACGGGGTGTTCTGGAGAAGGTCCGGGAACGTATCGCCGCTCAGGAACTGACCCTGGAACAGGGCGTGTTGGAGTCGGTACGAAGGGCGCTGCCGGCAGACTCCCCCTCCTTCTGGGACATGACGATCCTCGCCTACTGGGCCTGGTCGGCGTTCGACGCGAAGGGCCCCAATCACCTCCACTCCGCCCAGGGCGCGGGCGGCCTCGGCTACGGCTTCCCTGCGGCCCTGGGCGCGGCTGCGGCGGACCCCACGCGGCCGGTGCTGGCGGTGTCGGGCGACGGGGGCGCGCTGTACTCGATCGCGGAGCTGGCGACGGCGCGACAGTACGACCTGAACGTCACGTGGCTCATCGTCGACGACGGCGGCTACGGCATCCTCCGCGAGTACATGACGGACGCGTTCGGCGAGGCGACGGCTACGGAACTGACCCGGCCGGACTACGTGGCGCTGGCGGAGTCGTTCGGGGTGCCGGGGGTACGGACGTCGCCGGAGGCGCTGGAGTCGGACCTGGCGAAGGCGTTGGGGGAACCGGGACCTTCCGTGGTCGTACTCCCGGCTGTGTTGCGGATGTTCGCGGCTACGCACTTGGGGTGACGGGGGCGGCCATCTTCGCCGCCCCCTTCCACGTTCTTCGTCACATCTGCGGATCGGGCTTCAGCAGGGCGAACGCCGCGCCGAAGGGGTCGGCGAGCCAGGCGATGCGGCCGACCTCCGGTACGTCCGCCGCCGGCATCAGTACGGAACCGCCGTTGGAGGTCGCCGAGTTGATCGTGGCGTCGACGTCCGTCGAGTGGAAGTACGGTACCCAGCGCGGCTGTTCGCCCTCGCCCGCGTTGAGCGGTGCGACCCCGCCGAAGGAGGCGTCCTGTTGGTCGCCGGCGCTGGTGCTCAGTACGCGGTACGTCATGCCGGGGGCCGGCATGTCCTGGCTGCGCCAGCCGAACAGGCCCTGGTAGAAGACGATGTCCGCCTCCGGGTCGGTGGCGTGCAGTTCCACCCAGAGCAGGGTGTTGGGGGCCGAGGTGAGTTCCAGACCCGCCGTCCTGCCGGGCTGCCAGAGCGCGAACTGCGCGCCCTGCGGGTCGGTGGCCTGCGCCAGCATGCCCTCGCCCATGACGTCCATGGGCTCCATCCGTACGGTGCCGCCACCGGCGGTGACTGCCTGGACGGTGGCCGCGATGTCCTCGGTCTTGAAGTGGATCATCCAGGCGGAGCGCGCTCCTTCCTCGGTGAGCGGTCCGAGCGCCGCGACGGTCTTGCCGTCCACCTGGAAGAAGCCGTATCCGCCTGTCTCGGGCCCGGCGGAGACGAACTGCCAGCCGAGGACGGCGCCGTAGAACGCGGCGGCCGCGTCGGTGTCGGGGCTGCCGAGGTCGAGCCAGTTGGGCGATCCGGTGACGAAGTCGGTGCCGAGCATGAAGTCCTCCTGGAGTGCGGGGGCGGGTGGGCCGGGTGGGCCGGGACGGGTGCCACGATGCCGTCCAGAGCGTCGCCGTCCGCGTACGAGCACCGAGAGGACTCCGGTTTCCACCGAACGGGCGAATGGTCGCCGGGTGACGTGGTACGGGGTCCGGCGCTGGGACTTCGAATCCGCAGCCGCCCGCCCCGTCAGACGAAGCCGTCCTGTCAGACGAAGCCGCCCCGTCAGACGAAGTCGGCCGGACTGTCGCTCCGTGGATCAAAGACGCGGCGGCTGCGGTAGATGTCGCCCTGGCGGGCGCCGGCTCGCCAGGGGCGGGCCTTGTTGAGGGCGATGTCGAACTCGGGGGCGTCGCGGTCCAGTTCGCCGATGATCAGCTCGGTCGTGGCGTCGGCCTGGGCCAGGACGGTGCCGTCCGGGCTGATCAGTTCGGAGTTGAGGAGAGCGGTGGTCTGGGCCGGTGTGGCCATCGCCAGCCAGTAGTTGTTCATCGCGGCATGTGCCCGGGCCTTGACCTCGAAGACCGAGTTGACCGGGTAGGCCGACAGCAACAGGCAGTCCACGCCGAGGCGTTCGTACTCCACGAACAGTTCCGGGAAGTTGATCTCGATGCAGATGGCACAGCCGAACCGGTACCCGTCGACCGTGAAGGTGGTCGGTGTGAACCCCGGTGTGTAGTAGTGGAGGATCTCGGTGTTGGAGCAGTAGCGCTTGTCGTAGCGGTCCACCACCCGGCCGTCATCGGCGATGACGTACAGGCTGTTGTGCGGGCGGTGCGGCGGGGTGAGCCGGTGGGCGCTGCCCAGCACCACCCACAGCCGCAACTCGGCGGCCAGCGCGGCCACTTGGCGGAGTTCCTCCTCGACCGCGGGCCAGTCCACCTGGTCCCAGTCCTGGATCTGCTCCTTGGCGTAGCCCGACAGACAGCCTTCGGGGAACAGGATCAGGCGGGCACCCGCCTCGGCGGCCTCCCGCATCAGCCGTCGGATCACCGGCCCGTTCCGGCGGGCGTCGTCGCTGATCATCACCTGGGCTGTCGCAATGCGAAGGGACGACGAAGAGGCCACGGATCCATCGTAGACATGAGGGGCTGCGGCACGCGTCCGTGCTGGCAGACTCCCGCGCATGAGTGGACGCGAGATGGGCGGACGCGAGATGGGCGCAGGCGAGGGCGGCCGGGCCGTCGAAGTCGGCGTGACTTTCGGGCTGTTGGCGGCCTGGGCGGTGCACGATCTGGAGGAGGTGGCCGCGATGCCGGGCTGGGCCCGCGAGCACGTGCCCGGGCTGCGGGAGCGGTATCCGCGGGTGCCGGAGCGGGTGTGGCGGCAGCTGGAGGCCATGGACGGGCGGGAGTTCGCGACGGCCGTCGCCGTGATGGGCGGGATGGTCGCGCTCGCCGCCGCCGACGGACACCGCACGGGCGGCCGTTCCGGCTTCTACCAGGCGGCCCTCAACGGCTTCGGGCTGCACGCCCTGGCGCATATGGCCCAGGCCGCCGCCGTCCGTGGATACACACCCGGGGTGGTGACCTCGCCGCTGGTGGTCGTGCCGTTCACGCTGTGGGCGCGGGGGCGGCTGCGGCGGGCCGGTGCGCTGCGGCCCACGCGACCGGGTGATGTGGCGCGGGGTGCGGCCGTCGCGGTGGCGGCGACGGTCGGGGCGCATGTGGTGGCGCGGCGGCTGCTGCGCCGGAGCTGATCGGGAGATGGCAGAACTCCCCCTGAATCAGGGGGAGTTCGACAGAGCACTGCCGCCTACCAGATCGCCTCCACCCACTCCGGGTGGTCGATGAACGGGTTCCGGTTGTGCTGGTACGTGTTGTAGATGACGTTGTTGCGGTTCTCCTCGAAGGCGCTCGGCGGGTCCGCCTCGTTCCAGGCCTTGAGGACGGAGAGCTTGCCCATGTAGGGGTTGCTGCCGTTGTTGACCTTCTCGTTGGGCTCCAGGTCGGCGAAGCCGTCGTCGCCCTCGTAGCGGACGGCCATGTAGAGGATCATGCGGGCCACGTCGCCCCGGTCCGCCGCGCGCGGCGCGAAGGAGTCGGAGTCGACGGTGGAGCCGCCGCCGTTGGTGACCGCGCTGCCGCCGTTGTCGAAGTCCAGGTTGCCGCGGATGCTGTTGACCTGGACGTCGGCGGGACGCAGGTGGTGCAGGTCCGTGCCGGGGCCGACCACCTCGCCGAAGTCGCCGTGGGACTTGGCCCAGGTGTGCTCGCGGTTCCAGTCGCCGACGTCGCCGCCGTTGAGGGACTTGGCGCGGGAGACACCGCTGTACAGCAGGATCACGTTGTTGCTGTTGTTCGGGTCCTGGTCGGTGGCCTTCAGCGCGTCCCAGACCGCCGCGTACGAGATCTTCGTGACGCCGGTGCTGATGATCGTGTGCAGCGAGGACTTCAGGCTCGTACCGGTCTTGCCGACCGCGTTCTTGTAGTACGTCGAGTCGTACGCCGTCGTCGTGGCGGAGGCCGGAGTCGCCGTCAGGGCCGGGGCCGCGAGGCCCACCAGGACCGCGGCGGTGGTCAACGCCACCGATTTCCAGCGGTGCATGCGAGTCACCAACAACATAAAGAGTGTCCCATCTACGCGGGTTGAATGGGGCGGCAAACGGGAGCGTGACATGCACATGCGGTCCTGTAAATAAACGAGACGTGTCGATCAGGTGACCGGGCGCGACAATTTGCCTCGTGTCTACGCGAGTTGACTGTGCGGAGGCGCACGGGAACGGCCCCCGACCGGGTAGGTCGGGGGCCGTTCGGCGTTGTCTGCGTCAGTGCTACTTCACGTCCGACGGGTCCAGCCTGTACAGCGTCGACGTGTTGGTAGTCGAGCTGGTGGAGGACGAAGAACTCGACTCCGTCGCCGCGCTCTTGTCGTACGCGCTCTCCTTCACCGCCGTCGCGTTCTTCTGCACCCACGCGGTGATCTCGGTGTTCAGGGTGCTGTTGCCGCCCATCCCGCCGCCACCGAGCTGGATGTAGTGCAACTCGCCCTTCTTCACCAGCTCCTTGAGCTTGGCGAGGGTCATCGCCTTGTCGGAGCCGGTGAAGCCCCACATGGAGATGACGGGCTTGTGGGTGCTGAGGATCAGCTGGCCCGCGCTCTGCGAGTTCGACACCGCGAGCAGCCACTTGGCGCCGTCCTGGTGCTTCTCCAGGTAGGAGACGAGCGCGCTGGACGTCGTACCGCCCATGCCGCCACCGCCGAACCCGCCGCGCGTACCACCGGTCCCGGTCCCGCCGGGAGCCGTACCGCCGCCGGGCAACTCCCCGGTCGTACCGCCCTGTTGGCCACCGGCCGCGCCACCCGTCGTACCGCCGGTCGGCGCCCCGCTCGGCGCTCCGCCGCCCTGAGGTACCTCACCCGTGCCGCCGCCACCCGGCGTCATCCCGCCGGGAGCCGTGCCGCCGCCGGGGAGTTCGCCGCCGGCCTGGCCGCCCGCCTGGGTGCCGCCGGGCATCTCGCCGCCCCGCTGGCCGCCGAAGCCGCCGCGGTTGCCGCCGCCCGGACCGCCGCCGCCGAAGCCGCCGCCGGTCGAGGGACCCGCCGTCGGGTTCGTACCGCCCATGCCGCCGCCGGAACCGCTGGACGCGGCCGGGGTCACGGCGTACGCCGTCGGACCGGCGAGCGCGGCGATGATCGCCGCCACGACGGACGCGGTCAGCAGCCGGGCCCGGTTGCCGGAGCCCGAGCGGAAGACGAACAGGCCCACGATCGCGAGGACCATCAGCACGCCCACCGTCGGCCACAGCCAGGTGTTCCAGCCGGAGGCGCGGCGCAGGACGACGATCGCCCAGATGCCGGTGACCGCGAGGCCGGCCGGGAGGACCCAGGACCAGCGCGCGTCGCCGCCGCGGAAGGCGCGCCACAGCATCACGCCGCCGCCACCGCACAGCGCCGCGATGCCCGGGGCGAGCGCGGTCGTGTAGTACGGGTGCATCGTGCCCTGGGCCATGCTGAACGTGACGTAGTGCAGCAGCGTCCAGCCGCCCCACATGACCAGCGCGGCGCGGGTCGCGTCGGTGCGCGGGGCGCGGCCGACCAGGACCAGGCCGGCGATCAGGGCGATCGCGGAGAAGGGGAGCAGCCAGGAGATCTGGCCGCCGAGGATGTCGTTGAACATACGGCCGATGCCGGCGGTGCCGGCGAACGTACCGCCGCCTCCGCCACCGCCCGCACCTCCGCCGCCGTTGCCCTCGCCGCCGAAGACGCGGCCGAAGCCGTCGTAGCCCATGATCAGGTCCCAGGCCGTGCCGTCTGTCGAGCCGCCGATGTAGGGGCGGTCGGAGGCGGGGACGAGGGAGACGGCCGTGGCCCACCAGAAGCTGGAGACGGCCAACGCGACCGTGGCCACGGCGAGTTGGACGAGCTTCTTCTTCCAGCCGAGCTTCGACGCGAAGAGGTACACGGCGAAGACGGCGGGCAGCGCGATGTAGCCCTGGAGGAGCTTGGTGTTGAAGGCGAAGCCGAAGCAGACCGCGGAGCCGACCAGTGGCAGCAGTCGCTCGGTGCGCACGGCGCGCAGGCCGAGGGCCGCGCCCGCCACCATCAGCAGGACGAGGAGGGTGTCGGGGTTGTTGTCGCGGTTGATGGCGACCGTGATCGGGGTGAGGGCGAGGACCAGCGCCGCGATGGTCGCGGCCACGTGGCCGAAGTACCGCTTCACGGAGGAGTGCAGGATCCAGATCGTGCCGAGCGCGGCGGCGACCTCCGGCAGCATCATCTGCCAGGTGCCGAAGCCGAAGATCCGGCACGACAGGCCCATCACCATCAGGGAGAAGGGCGGCTTGTCGACCGTGATGAAGTTGCCCGCGTCCAGCGAGCCGAAGAACCATGCCTTCCAGCTCTGTGTGCCGCTGTAGACGGCGCTGCTGTAGAAGCTGTTGAGGCTGGAACCGGTCAGGTTCCAGGAGTACAGCACGGCGGCGAGCACCATGATCGCGACCAGCGCGGGCAGCGACCAGCGGGGCGCCTTCTCGGGCGGGGCCGTCTCGGGTGGGGCCGGCGGCGGCCAGTCGGCGGACGCGGGTTCGGTGTGGGGGTGTGGATCGGTGGCAGATGTCACCCGGCCATCGTGCGAAGGCAGGGTGGGTGCGTGCTGTGCCGGACCTGGTACTCGGCTGTGAATTCGCAAAGGCCCGGGTAACGGGCCGTACAACCGTTCCCCAACCCGTACAACCTTTCACGCCTTCCTGTGAGTCATGTCATGCATGACTCAATGGATATCCCGCCGGGCCAGAGTGCTGGCGGCCGGCGCGGGCGCCGGGGTGCTCATACCCGTGCTGGCCGCCGCAACGCCCGCTGCCGCCGCCACTCCGACGGTCAGCTGTACGTCCGCCAGGGCCGGCCTCGCCGACAAGCTGAAGAAGGACATCACCGCCGCCCTCGCGACCCGTAAGGGAACCGTCGCCGTCGGCCTCTACGACCGCAAGACCAACACCACCTGCACCCTGCGGGCGACGACCGCCTACGACTCGGCCAGTTCCGTCAAGGTGACCGTGCTCGCCACGCTGCTGTGGGACGCGAAGAAGCACAACCGCTATCTGACGACGCGGGAGACCACGCTCGCCACGGCCATGATCACCAAGTCGGACAACGACGCGACCTCCACCCTGTGGAGGCAGCTGGGCCTGACGAAGATCAAGGGCTTCCTCGCCGCCGCCGGCATGACGCAGACCAAGCCGGGCGCCGACAACTACTGGGGTCTGACCCAGGAGACCGTGACCGACGAGCAGAAGCTGCTCAAGCTGGTCACCGCCAAGAACACCGTGCTGAGCGACAACTCCCGTGCGTACATCCTTAAGTTGATGAACCAGGTGATCTCCAGCCAGCGTTGGGGCACGCCGTACGGCGCCCCGTCGACCGTCACCGTGCACGTCAAGAACGGCTGGCTGCAGCGTTCCACGCACGGCTGGCGCGTGCACAGCCTGGGCACCTTCGACGGCGGCGGCCACGACTACATGATGTCCGTCCTCACCCAGGACAACAGCACCATGAGCTACGGCATCACCACGATCCAGGGCGTCGCAAAGGCGATTCACAAGGACCTGGCTTAACCGACGGGTCTCCCGCCCGTCACCCACCCGTCCTACGGTGGCGCCCATGCGCCTGAGAACCGTACTCGCGACCGCGACCGCCGGCCTGGCGGCGGCCACCTGCCTCACCGCCGCCGGGCCCGCGAGCGCCAGCAGCTCCCGTACCAGCAACTCCCTCACCACCAACGCCTGTTCGCCGTCCGTCTCGATCGACCGCTTCTCCGACGCGCTCGACAAGACGACGTACGACGGCACCTTCGTCGGCAACTTCTCCGCGCTCGCGGTGGACAAGGACGGCTCACTCGCCGCGCTGGAGGACCGTTCCTCCCTGTTCAGCCTCGACGCGAAGACCCTCCGGCCGAAGGCCGTCGTCCCGCTCGCCGACGAGAACGGCGCCGCCCTCGACTCCGAGGGCCTGGCCATCGACCGCGACGGCACCCGGCTGATCACCTCCGAGACCGAGCCGTCCATCCGCCGCTACTCCACCGACGGCAAGATCCTCGACCGCTTCCCGGTCCCGTCCTCGCTGCTGGTCGCCCCGGCAGGCCGGGCCGTCTCCAACCAGACCTTCGAGGGCCTGACCCTGCTGCCCGGCGGCCACACGCTCCTCGCGTCGATGGAGTACCCGATCGCCGGCGACACCTCCGGCGCCGTCCGCTTCCAGACCTGGACCCGGACCAAGGGCGACCACTTCAGGCTCGCCGCGCAGTACGCCTACAAGACCGACGCCACCTTCCTCGGCGTCCCCGAGGTGCAGGCCCTTCCCGACGGCCGCCTCCTCGTCCTGGAGCGCGGCTTCACCAGCGGCGTCGGCAACACCGTCCGCCTCTACCTGGCCGACCCGCGCCACGCGACGGACACGAGCGGCGTCGACCACCTCACCGGCCAGCCCGGCGTCCGCCTCGTCAAGAAGACCCTCCTCGCCGACATCGCCGACTGCCCGTCCCTCGGCGCCACCGCGAAGCAGCCCCAGCCGAATCCCCTCCTCGACAACATCGAGGGCATGGTGATCACGGGCCGGGACAAGGGCCGCCTGAAGGTCCTGCTGGTCAGCGACGACAACCAGAACGCGGTCCAGACGACCCGGTTCTACTACCTCCGGGTGCGAGTAACCCCCTAGGGGCGCGGGGCTGTATCGATATGCGGCTCCGCCGCGTGGGCGCGACCAGCCACGACGGACCCGCACGTTCCCGCTCGACCCAGCGGAGCGTTTTGTTGCGGAGGGATGAAATCCGCCCCGTTCCGCGTTGGTGCCTTCCGTAGACGGCGAACGGAAGGCACCCGCGTGGCAGTGAAACAGGGGGAGACACAGGGCTGGGCCAGAAGGCTCGCCGGATACGCCTGGCGATACCCCAAGGACGTGGTCCTGGCCCTCGGCGCCTCCCTCGCCGGTATGGCCGTCACGGCCGTCGTCCCGCTGGTCACCAAGGTGATCATCGACGACGTGATCGACGGCCACACCCGCTCCATGGCCCCCTGGGCAGCCGCCCTGGTCGTCGCCGCGCTCCTTGTCTACGTCTCCACGTACATCCGCCGCTACTACGGCGGCCGCCTCGCCCTGGACGTCCAGCACGATCTCCGCACCGAGATGTACGGCACGATCACCCGCCTCGACGGCCGCCGCCAGGACGAGCTCTCCACCGGCCAGGTCGTCGGCCGCGCCACCAGCGACCTCCAGTTGATCCAGGGCCTGCTCTTCATGCTCCCGATGACCATCGGGAACGTCCTGCTCTTCATGATCTCCCTCGCGATCATGGCCTCGCTGTCGCTGCCGCTGACCCTGATCGCGCTGGCCGTCGCTCCCGCCCTCGGCTGGATCGCCAAGCGCAGCCGCAGCAAGCTCCACCCCTCCACCTGGTACGCGCAGGCCCAGGCCGCCGCCGTCGCGGGAGTCGTCGACGGCGCCGTCAGCGGCGTACGCGTGGTGAAGGGCTTCGGCCAGGAGGACCAGGAGACCGGAAAGCTGCGGGAGGTCGGCCGCCGGCTGTACGCGGGACGCCTGCGCACCATCCGGCAGAACGCCCGCTACACCCCCGCCCTCCAGGCCGTCCCCGCCCTCGGCCAGGTCGCGATGCTCGCCCTCGGCGGCTGGCTCGCGGTGCGCGGGCACATCACGCTCGGCACGTTCGTCGCCTTCTCCACCTACCTCGCCCAACTCGTCGGCCCGGTCCGTATGTTGGCCGTCGTCCTCACGGTCGGCCAGCAGGCCCGCGCCGGCACCGAACGCGTCCTGGAGCTCATCGACACCGAGCCCTCGATGACGGACGGCACCAAGGAACTCCCCGCCGACGCCCCGGCCACCGTCGAGTTCGACGACGTCTCCTTCGGCTACGACGACGACCGCCCCGTCCTCGACGGCCTCAGCTTCGAGATCCGCCCCGGCGAGACCCTCGCGGTCGTCGGCTCCTCGGGCTCCGGCAAGTCCACGGTCTCGCTCCTCCTCCCGCGCTTCTACGACGTCACCCACGGCGCGGTCCTGATCGGCGGCCACGACGTCCGCGAGCTGACCCTCGACTCCCTCCGGGCCGCGATCGGCCTGGTCCCCGAGGACTCCTTCCTCTTCTCCGACACGGTCCGCAACAACATCGCCTACGGCCGCCCCGACGCCACCGAGGAGGAGATCCTCACCGCCTCCCGTGCCGCGCAGGCCGACCGGTTCATCGCGGAGCTCCCCGAGGGCTACGACACGACGGTCGGCGAGCACGGCCTCACCCTCTCCGGCGGCCAGCGCCAGCGCGTCGCCCTCGCCCGCGCGATCCTCACCGATCCGCGCCTGCTGGTCCTGGACGACGCGACCTCGGCGGTGGACGCGCGCGTCGAGCACGAGATCCACGAGGCCCTGAAGCAGGTCATGGAGGGCCGGACCACGCTGCTGATCGCGCACCGCCGCTCCACCCTCAACCTCGCCGACCGCATCGCCGTCCTCGACGGGGGCCGCCTCGCGGACATCGGCACGCACGAGGAGTTGCAGGAGCGCTCGCCGCTCTACCGCCGCCTCCTCACCGACCCCGACGAACTCGGCGGCGTCTCGCCCGGCCACGCCCTGCCCACCGCCGAACCGGCCGAAGACACCTCCGTACGCGCGGAGTTGGACGCGGAGTTCGACGCCGAGCGCGGGGTCACGCCCCGCCTGTGGACCGGCGACCGCGAACCCAAGGACACCGCGCTGTCCGGGATGCCCGCGACGCCCGAACTCCTCGCCCAGGTCGACGCGTTGCCGCCGGCGACCGACACCCCCGACATCGACGAGGCGCGCGCGGTGCGTGCCGAGGACTCGTACGGGCTGCGCCGGCTGCTGCGCGGCTTCGGCGCCCCGCTGCTCATCAGCCTCGGCCTCGTCGCCGTGGACGCGAGCATGAGCCTGCTGCTGCCGATCATGATCCGGCACGGCATCGACCAGGGCGTGACGAAGATGGCGATCGGCGCGATCTGGTCGGCCTCGCTGCTGGCGCTCGTCGCCGTGGCCGTGCAGTGGGCGGCGCAGCGCGGCGAGACGAGGATGACCGGACGCACCGGGGAGCGGGTCCTCTACACCCTCCGCCTGAAGATCTTCGCCCAGCTCCAGCGCCTCGGACTCGACTACTACGAGCGGGAGTTGACCGGCCGGATCATGACGAGGATGACGACGGACGTCGACGCCCTCTCGTCCTTCCTCCAGACGGGCCTGGTCACGGCCTTCGTCTCGGTCGTCACCTTCTTCGGCATCATGGTCGCCCTGCTGGTGATCGACGTACAGCTGGCGCTGGTCGTGTTCGCGACGCTGCCCCCGCTGATCCTCGCCACCTTCTTCTTCCGCCGGGCGAGCGTGAAGGCGTACGAACTCGCCCGTGAGCGTGTGTCGTTGGTCAACGCCGACCTCCAGGAGTCGGTGTCGGGGCTGCGGATCGTGCAGGCGTTCCGGCGTGAGCGGGACGGCGGCAGGAGGTTCGCCGAGCGCAGCAGCAGCTACCGGGCGGCCCGCACCCGGGGCCAGTGGCTGATCTCGATCTACTTCCCCTTCGTGCAGCTGCTGTCGTCGGTGGCGGCGGCGTCGGTACTGATCGCGGGCGCGGGACGCGTGGACGACGCGACCCTGACGACAGGCGCCCTGGTCGCGTACCTGCTCTACATCGACCTGTTCTTCGCCCCGGTCCAGCAGCTCTCCCAGGTCTTCGACGGCTACCAGCAGGCCACGGTCTCCCTGGGCCGCATCCAGGAACTCCTCCAGGAACCGACCTCCACCCGGGCCGCCGACGAACCCCTCGAAGTCCTCTCCCTGCGCGGCGACATCGCCTTCGAGGACGTGCACTTCGCGTACGGGGACGACGAAGAGGCCATCGGGGGCGTCGAGTTGAGGATCCCGGCGGGCCAGACGGTCGCCTTCGTCGGTGAGACGGGCGCGGGCAAGTCGACGCTCGTGAAGCTGGTGGCCCGCTTCTACGACCCGACGGGCGGCCGGGTCACGGTCGACGGCACGGACCTCCGCTCGCTCGACATCACGTCGTACCGCCACCACCTGGGGGTCGTCCCCCAGGAGGCGTACCTCTTCCAGGGCACCGTCCGTGACGCCATCGCCTACGGCCGCCCCGAGGCCACCGACGCCGAGGTGGAGGCGGCGGCCCGCGCGGTCGGCGCGCACGAGATGATCGCCACGCTGGACGGCGGCTACCTCCACGAGGTCGCCGAGCGCGGCCGCAACCTCTCGGCGGGCCAGCGCCAGCTGATCGCCCTGGCCCGCGCGGAGCTGGTGGACCCCGACATCCTCCTCCTGGACGAGGCGACAGCGGCCCTCGACCTCGCCACAGAAGCCCAGGTCAACCAGGCCACCGACCGCCTCGCCGGCCGCCGCACCACTCTCGTCGTCGCCCACCGCCTGACGACGGCGGCCCGCGCCGACCGGGTCGTCGTGATGGATCACGGCCGGGTCGTGGAGGACGGCACGCACGACGAGCTGCTCGCGCTCGGCGGGTATTACGCGGAGCTGTGGCGGACGTTCGTCGGTGCGCCCGAGTCCGAGGAGCCGGTCGGTACGGTCCGCTGAGGGGCGGCGGGTATGTCCGGCCCTGGCCGCGCAACCGTTCGACATACGTCGTGCGTCCGTACATCAGTACGCTGTTCGGCTGCTGTGCGGGAGGGATGACTGTGGAGATGGGTGCGCTACGACGGCGGGTGGCGCTCGGCATGGCCGTGCTCACCGCGTCCGGACTGCTCGCGCTCGCGGCCCCCGGCAGTGCCCAGGCGGCCACGGTCTGCCCGGGGCGGGAGGTGGCGACGCTGCCCTTCTCCACCGGCACCGTCCATGTCTTCAGACGGGGCGACTACATCTGCGCGTACACCGCCCCCAAGAACCCCGGCGCCAAGCGCACGATGTCGGTCAGCGTCCAGGCCCGGGGCAGCCGCCCGGTCGTCGACAAGGGGCGGTACACCCGCCGGGCCGGACCGGTCACCGTGCACGCCGGCCATCGGTGCGTGCGGATCAAGGGCGCGGTCGCGGGCGGCTCGGTGAGTTCGGGCTGGATCCTGTGCTGAACCGCCGACAAGTGCCCTGAGTGCACAACCCCCTCTGGTGTGACGGTAGTTGCTCGGATAGCTTCCGGTTCACAACTGCCTCACAGGGGAGACCGCATGCGCAAGGCGCTCAGATGGCTGCTGGCGCTCACCGTGCTCATAGGCACGCTGAGCACGGCCGGGGTGGCCACCGCCGCCCAGGCCGGCCAAGTCACTGACATCAAGGACCAGTTGCTCGCGATACCCGGCATGAGCCTGGTCCAGGAGAAGCCCTACACCGGCTACCGCTACTTCGTCCTGAACTACACCCAGCCGATCGACCACCGGCACCCCTCCAAGGGCACGTTCCAGCAGCGGATCACCGTGCTGCACAAGGACGTCTCGCGCCCGACGGTCTTCTACACCAGCGGCTACAACGTCTCCACGACCCCCAGCCGCAGTGAACCGACCCGGATCGCGGACGCCAACCAGGTCTCCCTGGAATACCGCTACTTCACGCCCTCCCGGCCCGAGCCGGCCGACTGGTCCAAGCTCGACATCTGGCAGGCGGCAAGCGACCAGCACCGCGTCTTCAAGGCCCTCAAGTCGATCTACACCCAGAACTGGATCGCCACCGGCGGCTCGAAGGGCGGCATGACCGCCACGTACTACGAGCGCTTCTACCCCCGCGACATGGACGGCGTCGTCGCCTACGTCGCCCCCAACGACGTGGTGAACAACGAGGATTCGGCCTACGACCGCTTCTTCACCAAGGTCGGCACCAAGGAGTGCCGCGACCGCCTGGACGCCGTACAGCGCGAGGCGCTGGTGCGCCGGGAGCCGCTGGAGCAGAAGTACGCGGCCTACGCGGCCGAGAACGGGTTCACCTTCACCACCGTCGGCAGCCTGGACAAGGCCTACGAGGCCGTCGTCCTCGACTACGTCTGGGGCTTCTGGCAGTACAGCCTGCTCTCCGACTGCGACACCATCCCCGCGAACGCGGCGACCGCCACCGACGACGAGATCTGGACCTCGGTCGACACGATCTCGGGCTTCTCCTTCTACACCGACCAGGGCCTGTCCCCGTACACCCCTTACTACTACCAGGCGGGCACCCAACTCGGCGCGCCCACCGTCCAGTTCCCGTACATCGAGAAGAAGTACGTCCGCTACGGCTACCAGCCGCCCCGCAACTTCGTCCCCCGCTCCATCCCGATGAGGTTCCAGCCGGGCGCGATGCGTGACGTGGACAGCTGGGTCCGCCACCACGCCGACCACATGCTCTTCGTCTACGGCCAGAACGACCCGTGGGGCGCCGAGCGGTTCGCCGTCGGCAAGGGTGCGAAGGACTCGTACGTCTTCACCGCGCCCGGTCTCAACCACGGCGCGAACGTCGCGGCCCTGACCGCCGACCAGAAGGCGCTGGCCACCGCCCGCATCCTGGCCTGGGCCGGTGTCCCCGCCGCGACGACGGCACAGGCGAAGCCGCTGGCACCGTACGACGCGAGGCTGGACCGGCAGAGCGTCGAGCGCGAGCCGACGCTGCGTCCGTAACACCCTTGCCGCGCCCGGCCGTTGGTGGTCGTTCGACTACACCGGCCGGGCGCAGCCCACCGGCCGGCTGCCGCCGAGCTGGACGTACAGGGCGGTAGAGGCCGGACAACTCGCGCGCTTGAGCACGGCCTTGACGACCTTGTACTGCGGCTTCTTCCGCCCCGAGCCGTCGCACGCCGTCTCCCGGACCTGGCCGCTGCCCGAACCGTAGACGCAGTCGCCGACGATCGTGCGCGGCCCGCCCCCGCCGCCCGGGTCGCCGGGGTGCGGGGGTTCGAGGTTGCGCATGCAGGCGTAGCCCTTCGGTACGGCGCTGTCGCGGCCCGTGCCCGGGGTGCCCTGGGCGCTGATGTGCAGCACGAAGTCGGTGGTCGCCGGGCAGGCGGGGCCGCTGTTCACGTCGCCGTCGTAGCGGGCGATGACCCGGGCGGCGGCCCGTTCGCTGGTGCAGGGCACCTCGGTGAAGCTCGTCGTACCGAAGGAGCTGCACTCGTCGACGCCGAGGAACACCGCGCCGTAGCCGGAGGGTTGGGTGGTCGAGGACGCGGACGACCTGGCGCCGGGGCTGCCGTCGCCGGAGTCGGAGCCGCCCGTGGACGAGCAGCCGGCCAGCAGGGCGGCGAGCAGCGCGCACACCGCCCCGGCGCTCCATCTCACACCCATCGTTCCCCCCGGACTGCCCCCGCCCAGCGTGACCCTCGGTGGCGGGCGCACGCCAGCGGTGTGGGGGGCTTTGGGTCAGTTGGCGGGGGCGGGGAGGGTGGGCAACGTACCTCTAGTACGACAGTCCGTGACCGACCGGATACAGCACCTGCGCCGGGTCGTCCGCGCGCTGCACGGCCACCGGGAGCTTCCCGCGCGGGGACACCCGGCCCGCGATCACCCGTGCCGCCGCCCGCAGTTCGACGTCGGTCCAGGAGTAGGACGCCAAGTACGCCGGGACGGCGGGCAGTTGGGCAACATCGTAGGGGTTGCGGACGGCGACGGCCACGACCGGTGTCCCGGTGGCGGCCAGTTGCTCGACCAGGGTCTTCTGCGGGTCGGTCGCGGTGACGTTGTAGGTCGCCGCCACCACCGCGTCCGCCGCCCGCGCCGCCGCCACGGCCCTGGCGACGGTCTCGGGGGAGGGGGCGGTGCCGGTGGACAGGGCGGTCGAGGTGAAGCCCAACTCCCGTAGCGCGGCGGCCAGTACACCGGTGGGCGGGCCCGTCGTACCGGACGGGGAGGCCGGATCGGCGCCGACGACCAGGACGTTCCCGTGCGTACGGCGGGACAGCGGGAGCAGTCCCGCCCGGTTGACCAGCAGGGTGGTGGTCCGCTCGGCGACGCGGTCGGCGGTGGCGAGATGTTCGGCGCGGCCGACCACGAGGTCCACACCCGCCCGGCTGACGTACGGCTGCTCGAAGAGTCCGAGCCGCGCCTTCAGCCGCAGCACGCGCAGCACCGACTCGTCGAGCCGCGCCTCGGTCAACTCCCCGTTCCGTACTGCCTTGAGGACGGCGTTCCAGGCGACGTCCAGGGAAGGCGGGTCGAGGAGTTGATCCACCCCGGCCTTCAGCGCGAGCACCGGCACGCGGTCGTCGCCGTACTTCTGGCGGACGCCCGCCATGCCCAGCGAGTCGGTGACGACGACTCCGTCGTAGCCGAGTTCGCCGCGCAGGACGCCGGTGACGATCGGGTGGGAGAGGGTGGCCGGGTCGCCGGAGCCGTCGAGGGCCGGGACCTTGAGGTGCGCGGTCATGATCGCGTCGATCCCGGCCCTGACGGCGGCCCGGAAGGGCACGGCGTCCAGCTTGCCCCACAGCTCGCGGCTGTGCGTGATGACGGGGAACCCGGTGTGGCTGTCGACGGCGGTGTCCCCGTGCCCGGGGAAGTGCTTGGCGGTCGCCGCGACCCGGCTGTCCTGGTACCCCGTGACCTCGGCGGCGACCAGCCCGGCCACCGCGTCCGGGTCGGCGCCGAAGGACCGTACGCCGATGATCGGGTTGGCCGGGTTCACGTTCACGTCGGCGTCGGGGGAGTAGTCCTGGTTGACGCCCATCGCGCGCAGCTCGGCGCCGGAGATCCGGCCGACCGTGCGGGCGTCGGCGCGGGAGCCGCCGGCGCCGAGCGCCATCGCGCCCGGGAAGAGGGTGGCGGGCCTGCCGATCCGGCAGACGATGCCGTGCTCCTGGTCGGTGGCGATCAGTACGGGCAGCCCGCGCGGTCGGCCGAGTGACGCCTTCTGGATGCCGTTGGAGAGCTCGGCGATCTGGTGCGGGTCGCGGGTGTTGTGCGCCCAGCTGAAGTAGATGATCCCGCCGACCCGATACTTCGCGATCAGCTCGGCGGCCGTGCGCACCCCGAGCTCGCTCAGGTTGGCGTCGACGTCCGCCTGGTCGGGGGCGGTGGCGGAGTGGCCGTAGACCCGCGTCACGAAGAGCTGGCCGACCTTCTCCTCCAGGGGCATGCGGGAGATCAGCGAGCGGAGTGCGGTGTCGTCGGCGTGGGCGGGGGTGCCGACCGCGAGGGACGCGGTGACGCCCATGGTCGCGGCGAGGACGGTGCGTCTGGAGGGCACGTGCGCTCCTTCCGGAGGTGATCCGATGAAGGAAACTTCCGAGCTTTTACCAGTATCCGGGAAGTTTCTGTCAGTCAAGGGAGCGCACAGTAAACCTGAGGAGGGGCCGCCATCGACGCAGTTGGAGGGGGGCGCGCCGATGACGGCCTGCCGCCGGCCGCGGTACGGAGGAGAGGGTTGGTCAGCGTTCGCAGCCAGCAGCGAGGCCGACGCCGTACCGCGGAGACTCGTCCGGCAGCATGCCGGTTGGACGGAGGTGAACGGGCCCGGGTTCCCGTCCGGGGGCGGATTCCCGGAAGTTGGTGAACCCGTGCACAAACGGGACGGATGCGGTCACGCACAGGTACGCGCGGGCGAACGGCGGTCGTCCATCCCGTGGACGTCCCGGCGCGGTGGGCGGTCGCCGCCCGATCATGAGGGCATGACCGTAGTCGACATTCCCGGTTCCAAGTCCGTCACCGCCCGCGCGCTCTTCCTGGCCGCCGCGGCCGACGGCGTCACCACCCTCCGGCGTCCGCTCCGCTCGGACGACACCGAGGGCTTCGCGGAGGGACTGACCCGGCTCGGCTACCGGGTGGGCCGGACCCCCGGCGCCTGGCAGATCGACGGCCGCCCGCAGGGACCGGCGGTCACCGAGGCCGACGTGTACTGCCGGGACGGCGCGACCACGGCCCGCTTCCTGCCCACCCTCGCGGCAGCCGGCCACGGCAGCTTCCGCTTCGACGCCTCCCCGCAGATGCGCCGCCGTCCCCTGCTGCCCCTGACCCGAGCCCTGCGCGACCTGGGTGTGGACCTGCGCCACGAGGAGGCCGAGGGCCACCACCCGCTGCGCATCGAGGCGTCCGGTGTCGAGGGCGGCGAGGTGGTGCTGGACGCCGGCCTGTCCTCGCAGTACCTGACCGCCCTGCTCCTGCTCGGCCCGCTGACCAGGAAGGGCCTGCGGATCAGGGTCACGGACCTCGTCTCCGCGCCGTACGTCGAGATCACCATCGCCATGATGCGGGCGTTCGGGGTGGAGGTGCGCAAGGAGGACACGGTCTACGTCGTCCCGCCGGGCGGCTACACCGCGACCACCTACGACATCGAGCCGGACGCCTCCACCGCGAGCTACTTCTTCGCGGCGGCGGCCGTGACCGGCGGCGAGGTCACCGTCCCCGGGCTCGGCACCGGCGCGCTCCAGGGCGACCTGGGATTCGTCGACGTACTGCGCCGCATGGGCGCGGAGGTGGAGACCGACGCGCACGGCACCCGGGTGCGCGGCACCGGCGAACTGCGCGGCCTCACGGTCAACATGAGGGACATCTCGGACACCATGCCGACCCTGGCCGCGATCGCCCCCTTCGCCTCGGGCCCGGTCCGCATCGAGGACGTCGGCAACACCCGTGTCAAGGAGTGCGACCGCCTGGAGGCCTGCGCGGAGAACCTCCGGCGGCTGGGCGTGGAGGTGGCGACGGGGGACGACTGGATCGAGATCCGCCCGGGTTCGGAGACCCCCGTCGGTGCGGAGATCAAGTCCTACGGCGATCATCGCGTCGTCATGTCCTTCGCGGTGACCGGGCTGCGGGTGCCGGGTATTTCGTTCGACGACCCGGGGTGCGTACGCAAGACTTTCCCGGGTTTCCACGGGGCGTTCGCGGCGCTGCGGGGGCGGTTGCCAGCATGAGGGGAGCAGAGTGGCGTTCGAACTGAGGGCTCCGGTCCTGACCGGTGAGTCGGTGCGGCTGGAGCCGCTCGACCACCGGCACGCGGCCGATCTGGCGGTGGCGGCGGAGGAGGACCGGGGGTCGTACGCGTTCACCTGGGTGCCGAGGGCGGACCAGGTGAACGCGTACATCGACGCCCAGCTGGCCCGCGCGGCCACGGGCATGCTCGCGCCGTACGCCCAGATCTCGACGGCGACCGGGCGGGCGGTCGGTGCCACGGCCTACTGGGAACCCCGCTGCTGGCTGACGGACGATCAACTCGACGCCGTCGAGGTCGGGTTCACCTGGCTGGCCGGTTCCGCACAGGGCACCGGCATCAACACCGAGGCCAAACTCCTGCTGTTCCGGCACGCCTTCGAGGAGTGGCACGCCTCCCGGGTCGACCTCAAGACCGACGCCCGCAACGACCGCTCCCGCGCCGCGATCCAGCGCGTCGGCGCCCGCTTCGAGGGCGTCCTGCGCAACTGGTCCCGCTCCTGGGCACCGGGCGAGGACGGGCGGCTGCGCGACTCCGCGATCTACTCGATCACGGCGGAGGAGTGGGAGGAGTGCAGGGCGGAGTTGGAGAAGCGGGTGGCACGGGGAGTATCGACGTCATGACCGCCTACCTCGTCCTCCACGGCTGGCAGAACCACCGCCCCGAGGGCCACTGGCAGCACTGGCTCGCCGACCGGCTGCGCGCACTCGGCCACCAGGTGACGTACCCCCAGCTGCCCGACGCCGACGACCCCGACCTGGACGTATGGCTCACGGAGCTGCGCCGCCACCTGGACGGTCCGGACGGGCCGCGGGTCGTCCTCGCGCACAGCGCCTCCGCCCTGCTCTGGCTGCACGCCGTCGCCCGCGGGGTGGTCCGGGACGGTGACGCGGACCGGGTGCTGCTCGTCGCACCGCCGTCCGCCTCCGTCGTCGTACAGCACCCGGAGATCGCCGGATTCGCTCCGCCCACCGGCGAGTTGACGCTCCCCGGAACCACCCGTCTGGTCGCCGGCGACGACGACCCGTACTGCCCCGAAGGCGCCCGGACCGTCTTCGGCGACGCGCTCGGCATCCCCACCGAGATCATCCCGGGCGCGGGCCACCTGGACCTGGACGCGGGATACGGGTCCTGGCCGGCCGTACTGGAGTGGTGCCTGGACGGGACGGCGCGGCTCACGGCGCGATGACGTCGTCCTCGGGGTGGGCCTACGCCGAGTCGTTGAGCAGCCGTGCCAGATGGTCATGACCGGCGGCCAGCAGTCCGGGCAGCGGGGCGGCGGTCTCGTACCAGCGCTTCTCGTACTCCCAGCACAGCCAGCCGTCCCAGTCGTGCCGGGTCAGGAGTTCCACGCATTCGGCGAGGGGGAGGACGCCCGCGCCGAGGGGCAGCGGGGTGGTGTCGTCGGGTGACGCGATGTCCTTGACCTGGACGTATCCGAGGTACGGACCCAGCGCGGCCAGCGTCTCCGCCGGCTGCTCGCCGCCCAGCCAGGTGTGCATGACGTCCCAGAGCGCGCCCACCTGCCGGTGTCCGACCGGGCCGAGCACGCGGAGTGCGTCGGCGCCGGTGCGGTGGGAGTCGTGGGTCTCCAGCAGGATCCGTACGCCGAGGTCGGCGCCCCACTCCGCCGCCGTGCCCAGACGGCGGGCGGCGGTCGCGTCGGCTTCCCCGGGAGGCTGCTCACTGCTTCCGCCGGGAAACACCCGGACGAACGGAGCCCCCAAGTCCCGTGCCAGTTCCAGGAGCTCGCGGATCTCCGTGAGGACGGGGGCGTCGTCGCCCGGCGCGGCCACGCGTGCGTACCCGGCGAGGCCCAGGACTTCGACCCCGGACGCCTTGAACTCGGCGACCACATCGGATCGTTGGGCGGCGTCGATGCCGGGGTGCACGGGCTCCTCCGGGTGGGCGCGCAGCTCCACGCCGTGGTAGCCGTGGGTGACGGCGAGGTGCAGCACGTCGGCCACGGGGAGCCCTGGGACACCGAGGGTGGAGAAGGCGAGCTTCATGGTCACGACCCTACTCGTCACTCTCCGGTTCCGTGCAGGTCGAGACGCCAGTCCTGGCCGACGAGGTCCTGGCCGAAGGAGCGGTGGGGTTTCTCGGAGACCAGGACGAAACCGTGCCGCTGGTAGATGCGGCGGGCGGCGCCGAGGATGTCGTTGGTCCACAGCACGAGGTCGCGGTAGCCGACACCGCGCGCGAACTCGACCACCGCGGAGACCAGTTGGTCCCCGATACGGAGCCCCCGGGCGTCCGGCTCGACGAGCAGCAGCCGTAGCCGCGCGGTCCCCGGGGCGTCGTCCCGCACACACATCACACACCCCACCGGCCGCCCGCCGAGCTCGGCGATCCACACCCGCTCCAGATGCGGGTCGTGGTCCTCGGCGAAGTCGGCGACGATCCGCGCGACGAGCCCCTCGTAGTCGGCGTTGAAGTCGTACTCGGCGGCATACAGCGCCGCGTTGCGCTGCACGATCCACCCCAGGTCACCGGGCCCCGGCTCCCGCAGCACGACGTCCTCGGGCCGGGTGGGTCGAGGCTCGTTCGACAGGAGGGTGCGTACGGTGTGCAGCGCCTCGGAGAGCCGGGGCCGGTCGGTGGCCGGCACGGTCGCGAGCAGCGCGCCGACGGATTCGTCCGCCCGCTCGGCCAGCAGGTCCGCGGTCTCCCGGCCGCGCGCGGTGAGCGTGATCTGCCGCCGCCGCGGATCCCGCCGCGAGGGCGCCCGTTCGATCAGCCCGTCCTGTTCGAACCGGTTCAGGATCCGGCTCAAGTACCCGGCGTCCAGGGACAGTTCGGAACGGAGGTCGGCCGCGTCCGTGTGCGGCGAGTGCGCGAGTTCGTACAGGACGCGGGACTCGGTGAGGGTGAAGGGGGCGTAGAGGTGGCGGCTGTAGTCGAGGGCGCCGATGACGTTCGTGTAGAAGCGGTTGAAGGCGCGGATGTCCTGGACGGTCATGATCGATCCCCGGTGCTCGCTCAGGGTAGTTGACTCAGTCAGAGGTATTGCGGTTCCGACCGTAGTACGCGGGCCGCCGTCCGTCCATGGCGTGGCCTCACATCGCTAGGACGACCTTGCCCTTGGCGTGGCCCTGTTCGAGATACGCGAAGGCGTCCGCGATCCGCGCGAACGGGAAGACCCGGTCGGTCACCGGCCGCAGCTCGCCCTTGTCGACCAGTCCGGCCGCCAGGTCGAGGTCCACTCCGCTGGGGTGCGTGAACAGGAACCGGTAGCCGACTTTCTCCATGCGGGCCCGACGGCGGACCTTGGCGCCGGCCGGCCACAGCGCGGCTGCGACGAGCGGGCCGGCACGCCGTCAGTCCCACCAGAACCGCCAACTGGACTGCCCCACCAGTCCGTTCGCGTATTCCGGGAACGGTGTCGGCGGATCGTCCACGATGTTGTCGGCGGTCGTCAGCACATGCTCCAGCGCGAGCCGCTCGGCATGCGCGACATCGAGAGGCGGCCGGGCGACCGACACGGTCAACGCACTCCCGAACCCCGCCACGACCCGCGCCCCGAACCGCTCCTCCCAACTCCGCAGCAGCGCACACAGCAAGGGGATCGGGGCCTCGGAGGACCACCCGACGATGGCCGGCACATCGGCGCTGCGGCGGGCGGGCACCAGGGCCAACTGGCAGGTGTGCACGAAGGGTTCGGTACCGAGGACATCCTCTACGGCCCGCCGCGCGGCCTCCGCCGGACTCACCCCGGCGCCGACGACGGGCCCGCCCGCCGCGAGCCCGGGCCAGCTCTCGAAGGGCGGCCCCGGGTCGTGCGGCCAGGGTGCGACGTACTCCCGGACGTCCTCCGGCACACTCGCCGCCCATTCCTCGTCCGACACCGGATTCGACCAGCTCGGCAGCCGTCGGCGCCGATACTCGGCGAAGTCCGCCGCGAGCACGGCATCGAGCCGGATCGCGTCGACCTCGCTCAAGTCCGAGGCCTGGTAGGGATCATCCCGCCAACAGATGAACGGATACAGCCCCGTGACTTCGGCCGACTCCAGCAACCGGGGCCACAACTCCGCGAGATCCTTGGGAAGTTCGTCGGAGAACCACACCTCCACCTCCCCTCGGGTCTCGAAACGGCCGGAGGGGAGGGACGGCTCGTCGGGCAGGGGAAAGACCATGGGGGGACGATAAGGGGGACCACTGACAACGGGAGTCGGTGTGGAGGAGAGGCAAGAGGCCAGAGCGGAGTCAAGTCGGTTCAGGACGAGGTGGCTTGCGGGGGAGGCCCCGCCCGCCCGGCGAGAAACGCGTCCTCGGCCGCATAGTCGACGTACTCCGCGAAGTACCCGTCGTCGACGGGAGGCCGCCCGTTCCTCGCCGCTTCCACCAGCCGGTCGAGGGCGGGCGCGATGGTGGTCGCGTAGGTCCCGGCCGCCCGGTAGCCGAGCGCCGTCGCGGCGGAGGTGTCGAGGACGATCGAGTGCGGGGAGTCCCAGGGCGTGCGGCCCAGGCCGGCGGGTGCCGTGGCGTCCAACAGGACTTCCTCCCACTCGTGGCCGAGGTGTCCCGCGATCGTCCGGCAGATCTCCCGCACGCTCGGCGTGTCCGGATCGGCGCAGTTGAGGACACGGGTGCCCGGTCGGCCGGCGACCGTCTCGATGAGCGCGGCGAGATTCGCGGCGGCGGTGGCGTGGACGACCCCGGTGCCCCCGTGGGCCAGCAGCAAGGCCGTACGACCGTCCAACACCCGCTTGACGACGGCCCATTCACGCGCCGGCGACGCCCCGACCCCGTGGATCTGCGAGGGCCGCAGCACGCTGATGGGCAGCCCGCTCCCCAACACCACCTGCTCGGCGGCGACTTTGTTCGCGCCGTACCCCTCACGCGAGCGGTGGTCGATGTCGCTCCTCGGCGCGAGTGTCGCCCGGCTCTCCCGGATCGGCCCCGTGAAGCGAGGCGGCACAGGGGAGTTGACGTGATGTCCCGCCGCGTCGACGTACACGGCCCGGCTGGAGATCACCACCGAGGACGCGGCATCCGCGGCCAGCGCCACCAACGACCGCGCGTCGGCCGCGGTGAAACAGAGACAGTCGACGAGCAGATCGGCCCCGGCCCCGAGCGCGGCCCGCATCCGCCTCTCGTCGGCACGGTCCGCAGCGATGAACTTCCCACCGGCGGCGACCAGTTCGGGCGGCATCCGCGCCGGGTCCCGCCCGACGACGTCCACCTGCCAGCCGGCCGCCGCCAACCGGAGCGCGGCAGCCCGCCCGACGAGTCCGGTTCCACCGAGGATCAGGGCACGGGGCATTGAGGGATTCTCGCTCTGTGCGGGGCTGCGCCCGCGAGGGTGACGGGGGTGGTCGACATCGAGCGATCATGACTCATGCCCCGCGCCCTGTCGACACCGCCCGTCATTGTCTCCGGTCTGCTCGGTGGCTCGCCCCGACCCCTGCTTCCCGTCGCCGGGGGCTTGCCGCTGCGCCCCCTGGGACGAAGCCGACGCACCCGCGTTCCTGTCTGCCCACCAGGACGACGAGATCCGCCGCCGGCACATGCGTCATCCGCCGCCGGCCCATCCGTCCGCCTCGGCCAGGGCGTCGATGACGCCGTGGGTGCGGTGACCGGCAGTCATCTCTTTCACCCCGCCTTCGGCTATCCTCCGAGGGATTTCCCAGGACTGTGCAGGGCCCGCCGGAACCGGCCTCGCCCCAGGTTCGGGCGACAACCCGCCAGGCGGAGTCCCGTGTTCTCCTCCCCGTCCCCGGTCGTGCCCGACGGCCTTCCGGGATTCTCGAAGGAGCATGAATTGGGTGTGAAGGTGCGTGTTCGCCGGCGCTCGCAACGGACGGGTTTTCGCGCGGCGGCAGCAGTCGCGGTGTCCGCGGCCCTCGTCGTGCCCCTCGCGGCGACCCCGTCGAGTGCGAACACGGTCCACAGGAGTGCGGCGGTCCGACAGGACGGCACCGCGGAGACGCGCGCTCAACTGCGGGAGTTGGCGCGGAAGTTGGTGGAAGAGGGGGTGCCCGGGGTGACTGTGCGGGTGGACGACGGGCACGGCAGGCCCATCGAGATCTCCGAGCAGGCCGCCTGGACGAAGAAGGACCATCGGCTCAGCGTGGACGACGAGGTGCGAGAAGCGTCCAACACCAAGACGGTGATGGCCACCCTCGTCCTGCAACTGGTCGCCGAGCACAGACTCGCCCTCACCGACCCGGTCGACAAGTGGCTCCCAGGGCAGGTGCGCGACGGCGGAGCGATCACCCTGCGCATGCTGCTCAACCACACCAGTGGGTTGTTCGACTACACCGACGACCCCGCACTCGCACCGGCCCTCACCGGCCATGACACCCACGTGTGGACGTCGACGGACATCCTGAGCCTGGTGAGGAGACACCCGGCACTGTTCGAGCCCGGCACCGAGTGGTCGTACAGCAACACCAACTACATCGCGATCGGCGCCGTCCTGGAGAAGGCCACCGGCAAGAGCCTCGCGACGCTGGTGCGGGACCGGATCGCCGGACCCCTGGGGCTCCGGCACACCTTCTACGCCACCGGCTCCGCCTGGCACGACCGGCACGCGCACGGCTACGAACCTGACGCCGCCCACATGCCACCGGACGTCCCCGACGAGTTCAGGAACTACGCCGGACCGCAGCACGACGACCACGTGGACGTCACCGGCGACTACGTCACGGCCGACGGAGCGGACGCCGCGGTCGTGTCCACCGCCGGCGACTGGTCCCGTTTCTACGGCGCGCTGATGTCGGGCCGTCTGGTGCCCGCCGCCCAGCTGGCCGAGATGCGCACCACCGTGCCGGAGAGCGGGCCGGAGGACCCGGACAGGCTCGGCTACGGACTCGGCATCGAGACGGCGAAGACCGACTGCGGCACGGTCTGGGACCACGTCGGCATCGTCCCGGGCTATGCGACCTACAACGTCACCGACTCCACCGGCCGTCGCACGGCCTCTTTCTTCTTCGCCACGTCCACTCTTCCCACCAAGCAGGCGCACCAGACCGGCGCGGCCCTGATGGACGCGGTCAACTGCGCGGTCTTCGACTGACCGGCGCGGTCCCACCCGCGCCGGCTCGCAGCCGGGTCGGCGTCGGGACCGTCACCGTCCACCACTACATCGCCGGGGCGGTCGAGGTCCTGGAAGCCGCCGACCCGGACCTCGCCGCGGCCACCCCGCCGCCGCACGCAAGGCCTTCGTCATCCTCGACGGCACCCCGCTTCCCATCGGCGTTCCCATCGGCGTTCCGAAGCGCCGGCGCGCCCCAACACCCCCACGCCCAGCCGCCGTTACTTCCGCGGTACCCCCGAAGACCCCCGCACCATCAACTCCCCGTGAACCGTCGCGATCCCGCCCGGCGGCGGCTCCTCCCGCCCCATCGCGATCCGCCCGGCCCGCGCCCCCGCTTCCGACAACGGCAACCGCACCGTCGTAAGAGAGGGCACCGCGTCCACGCTGAACGGCAGATCGTCGAAGCCGGCGACCGAGACGTCGTCCGGAATCCGCAGCCCGGATTCCCGCAGGGCCGCGCACGCGCCCACCGCGACGGAGTCGTTCGCCGCGACCACGGCCGTCAACGACGGGTCGCGGCGCAGGAGTTCGAGGGTCGCCTCGTAGCCGGAGCGGCGGTCGTAGCGTCCGTGCACGGTCCAGCGGGGGTCCTCCGTGATGCCGTGCGCGGCCAGCGCCTCGCGGTGGCCCTCCAGCCGGTGCCGGGTGGTCGTGCGTTCCTCGGGGCCCGCGATGTAGCCCAGCCGACGATGCCCGAGGCCGATCAGGTGCTCGGTCAGCTCCCGCCCGCCCCCGCGGTTGTCGAAGGTCAGCGCGAACGCCCCGGTGTCCGGCGCCGGCGGGCGCCCGCACAGCACCACCCGCGTGCCGGCCTCCCCGAGCTTCCGCAGCTTCGCCGCGACGGCGGCCGCGTGCGGCGCGTTCTCCATGGCCCCGCCGGTCAGGACCACGGCCGCCGCCCGCTGCCGCTGGAGCAGGGTCAGGTAGGTCAGCTCGCGCTCGGGGGAGCCTCCTGTGTTGCACACCACAGCCAGCCGCTCCCCGCCCGCACGCCCGCCCGGCCCCCCGATCTCCGCCTGGATCGCGCTCGCCATGATCCCGAAGAAGGGGTCGGCGATGTCGTTGACCAGGATGCCGACCAGGTCGGAGGTGGCCGCCGCGAGCGCGCTCGCGGGACCGTTGAGGACGTAGTCCAGCTCGTCGACCGCCCGCAGCACCCGCTCGCGGGTGGTGGCCGCGACCGGGTAGTTGCCGTTCAGTACGCGCGACACCGTCGCGGGGGAGACCTGGGCGCGGGCCGCCACGTCCGCCAGGGTCACCGTCATGTCGTTCGTCCTCCGGTCGCGCATCTCGTCGTACGACGTTGTACATAGGCTGCTCAAAGGAAGCCCCCGTCCGAGCAGACGATAAGGCCATACACCCCCGCCGTTCGCCCCCTCGAACAACTCGACCCCATCACGGTCTTGTACAGACCTGTGTGCAAAGGCTAGCTTCTGCATATATAGAAAGCGCTTGCTGCGTTGTTGAAACGTATGCGGACGAAGGGAAACACGTGACACGCAAGACGGTGCGTATCGCCATGAACGGCGTGACCGGGCGCATGGGCTACCGACAGCACCTCGTCCGCTCGATCCTCGCACTTCGCGAGCAGGGTGGTCTAGACCTCGGCGACGGAACTGTGCTGTGGCCGGAACCGATCCTCGTCGGCCGCCGCGAGCACGCGCTGAAGGCGCTTGCCGAGCAGCACGGCCTGGACCCCGAGAACGTCTCCACGGATGTCGACGCGGTCCTCGCCGACCCGACCGTCGAGATCTACTTCGACGCCCAGGTCACCTCGGCCCGCGAGGAGGCGCTCAAGAAGGCGATCGCCGCGGGCAAGCACATCTACACCGAGAAGCCGACGGCCACCGACTTCGAGGGCGCCCTCGAACTGGCCCGCCTCGCCGACGCCGCCGGCATCAAGCACGGCGTCGTCCAGGACAAGCTGTTCCTCCCCGGCCTGCTCAAGCTCAAGCGGCTCATCGACGGCGGCTTCTTCGGCCGGATCCTCTCCATCCGGGGCGAGTTCGGCTACTGGGTCTTCGAGGGCGACTGGCAGGCAGCGCAGCGCCCGTCGTGGAACTACCGCGCCGAGGACGGCGGCGGCATCGTCGTCGACATGTTCCCGCACTGGGAGTACGTCCTCCACGAGCTGTTCGGCCGCGTCAAGTCCGTCCAGGCCATCGCCACCACCCACATCCCGCAGCGCTGGGACGAGAACGGCAAGCCCTACGACGCCACCGCCGACGACGCCGCCTACGGCATCTTCGAGCTCGACAGCGGCGCCATCGCCCAGATCAACTCCTCCTGGGCCGTCCGCGTCAACCGCGACGAACTCGTCGAGTTCCAGGTCGACGGCACCGAGGGCTCGGCCGTCGCCGGGCTGCGCAACTGCCGTGCCCAGCACCGCAGTTCCACCCCCAAGCCGGTCTGGAACCCGGACCTCCCCGCCACCGAGGTCTTCCGCGACCAGTGGCAGGAGGTCCCCGACAACACCGAGTTCGACAACGGCTTCAAGGCGCAGTGGGAGCTGTTCCTGCGTCACGTCTACGCCGACGCCCCCTACCACTGGGACCTGCTGGCCGGCGCCCGTGGCGTCCAGCTCGCCGAGCTGGGCCTGAGGTCCTCCGCCGAGGGCCGCCGTCTCGACGTCCCGGAGATCTCGCTGTGACCATCCAACTCCCCGACGCCGGAGGGGCCTTGAGGGCCTACGAGCCCCGGTCCGAACCCCTCGCCGTCACCACCGGCACCCCCTTCACCTCCCGTACGGTGTTCTCGGCGGCGCACGTCGTCGCCGACCCCTTCGCCGACACGAGCCCCGACTCGCCCGCCGCCGTCGACTGGGACGCCACCCTCGCCTTCCGCCGCCACCTCTGGTCGCACGGGCTCGGTGTCGCCGAGGCGATGGACACCGCCCAGCGCGGCATGGGCCTGGACTGGGCGGGCGCGGCCGAGCTGATCCGCCGAAGTTCCGCCGAGGCCAAGGCCGTTGGCGGCCGGATCGCCTGCGGGGTCGGCACCGACCAGATCACCGGCGGCACCCTGGCCGACGTACAGGCCGCGTACGAGGAGCAGTTGGCCCTCGTCGAGGAGTCGGGCGCGCAGGCCATCCTGATGGCCTCGCGGGCGCTCACGGCCGTGGCGAAGGGCCCCGAGGACTACCTGGAGGTCTACGGCCATCTGCTCCGCCAGGCCACCGAGCCCGTCGTCCTGCACTGGCTGGGCCCGATGTTCGACCCGGCGCTGGAGGGCTACTGGGGCTCGTCCGACCTGGACGCGGCCACCGACACGTTCCTCGAAATCATCGCGGCCCACCCCGACAAGGTGGACGGCATCAAGGTGTCGCTCCTGGAGGCTCAGCGGGAGATCGACATCCGGCGCCGGCTGCCCCAGGGCGTCCGCTGCTACACCGGCGACGACTTCAACTACCCCGAGCTGATCGCGGGCGACGACCAGGGCTTCAGCCACGCCCTGCTCGGCATCTTCGACCCGCTCGGCCCGCTGGCGGCGGAGGCGGTCCGCGTCCTGGACACCGGGAACACGGCAGGCTTCCGTGAACTCCTCGATCCGACGGTCGAGTTGTCCCGCCACCTCTTCCAGACCCCGACCCGCTTCTACAAGACGGGCGTGGTGTTCCTGGCCTGGCTCGCGGGCCACCAGTCGCACTTCACCATGGTCGGCGGCCTCCAGTCGGCCCGCTCCCTCCCGCACTTCGCCCGCGCCTACGAACTCGCCGACGGCCTGGGCCTGTTCCCCGACCCGAAGCTCGCGGAGGAACGGATGAAGAACCTGCTCGCCCTGTACGGAGTGACCCAGTGAGCAATCCGGATCTGTCCCGCTTCTCCATCAACCAGATGACGGTGAAGCAGCTGAGCATGCGCGAACTGGTGGACGCCTGCCTGGAGTTGGGCGTCCCCGGCGTCGGCCTGTGGCGCGAGCCGGTCCAGTCGTACGGTCTGGAGGCCACCGCGAAGCTGGTCCGGGACGCGGGCCTCGCGGTGACAACGTTGTGCAGGGGCGGCTTCTTCACGGCCATCGACCCGGCCGAGCGCGCCCGCGCCCTGGAGGACAACCGCAAGGCCGTCGACGAGGCGGCCACGCTCGGCACGGACACCCTCGTGCTGGTGTCCGGCGGCCTCCCGGCCGGCTCCAAGGACCTGCACGGCGCGCGGGAGCGGATCGCCGACGCGCTGGGGGAGTTGGGGCCCTACGCCGAGGAGCGGGGCGTACGGCTGGCCATCGAGCCGCTGCACCCGATGTTCGCCTCCGACCGCTGCGTGGTCTCGACGCTCACCCAGGCCCTCGACCTCGCCGAGCGCTTCCCCGCCCGGCAGGTCGGCGTCACGGTCGACACGTACCACATCTGGTGGGACGACCAGGCCCCGGCGCAGATCGCCCGGGCCGGCGCGGGCGGCCGTATCCACACCTTCCAACTCGCCGACTGGACCACCCCGTTGCCCGAGGGCGTCCTCAACGGCCGCGGACAGATCGGGGACGGCGCGATCGACATGCGGGAGTGGAAGTCGTACGTCGAGGCGGCCGGGTACGACGGCCCCATCGAGGTGGAGCTGTTCAACGACGCGCTGTGGGCACGGGACGGGCAGGAGGTGCTGGCGGAGACGGCCGCGAGGTTCGTCGAACACGTGATCCGCTGAGCCCGTCCTCGCGGGGTCACGCGCGCCGGTCGGGAACGGTGAGCGCGCGGTTCTGCTCGTACGAGCCGATCGAGGCCGTGCTTGGTGCTGCTGACGTGCGTGTTCGCGTTGTCCCGGACATCGAGCGGGCGGCCGTAATCGGTCCCGGTGAAGCCCTTGCGCCGGCCTGTGGCCCCGGCGGCCCCAGGCGCGGCCCTTGGGCGGCCTCAGGCCCTGACCCGCCTCGTCCTCGAAGGGGCGGTTTCATGTCCGCGTCCGGCCGCGGCCGGAATGTGAGAATCACCTTCACACAGCTCATTTTTATCCATGCAGATCAGGGTCCGTGCGATGTGCGAGCCCTGCCCCACCCCGTTCGATCCGGGGTGGGGCAGGAGGTCAGGAGTATGCCGTACCCGCCCGCCCTACTTCTTCGCCGCCCGCTTGGTCAGGACGGTCAGCACCACCGGGACCAGCATCTCGACGACCCGCGCGACGGTCGCCGGCGGCAGCCCCGTCTTCTTGGCCACCGCGTTCGCCACCGGCTTGGCCGCCTTGGCCAGCACCCCGGCCATGAGCCCGCCGGTCGCGAAACCGCCCAGCGTGGCCACGCCCTGGAGGGGAGCCTCCTGAGGCGTCTCCACGGTCGCCGCCGCCTCGCCGGACAGCGCCGAGACCGTCGTACCGACGACCTCCCTGGCGCCCGCCTCGTCCGTCCCCAGCAGGCCCGCGATCTCCTGGACCCTGTCGTCGCCCAGCTCGTCGAGGACATCGCCCTGGAAGGCCGTAGCAGAGTCTTCGCTCATGCCTGAAACGCTACGTCTGCCCCGTTTCATCGGCACCCGGAGCCAGGCCGACAGCCGTTTTGAAAAATTCTCAAGACGGCGTACAACCCTCCCCGCAGTCCGCGGGTCCTACTTGGCATCAGGACTCTTGGAGGGGGATCTGGGGGGATCTTGAGGGGTCCTGATGTTGGAGGGGAATAGCCGAGGGGGCTTGGTCGACGGACCGGGCCCCCTCGAATGTGTGCCAAGCCTGTGCGGTCCCTGTGCCCGTCCGCCCGATGCCCGGCCGGAACCCGTGCGCCGAATGTGACAGGACGGAGCGGCCGAATCCGCACGTTGATTCCGTGACGGTCGTCGCCCACGCTCCATCGTGTGGCGAAGGACGACCGAGCCGGGAGCGCCAGCGATGCTGCGGATCCACTTCACACCCGAGGACCTGACCCGCCTCCACGTCGCGAGCGCCCCCGACCCGCTCTGGGAGATCGCCTCCAGTCTGCACCGGCTGCAGACCACCCAGGGACGCTGGGCCTACGCCGACTGGCACCGCTGCACCCGGGCCACCCTCGCCGGCACCCCGCTCGGCGCGGCCGTACGCCGGCTGCTGCTCCCGCTGCTGCCGCGGGCGCGCTACATGCCCGACTTCCTCACCCCCGCCGAATCGGCCGAGGGCCTGGACCGCGGACTCGCGGCGGTCGTCGACGTCCCGCCCATCCGTGTCGCCCGGGAGCTGGGCCTGCTGCGCAGTTCGAGCGGCGCCCCCGACTGGGCCGCGCGTCTGGTGGAACGCCCGGTCCGCGAGGAACTGACCAAGGTCCTGCGCGCCTACCACGACGCCGTCATCGCACCCCACCAGGACCGCATTCACGCGGAACTCACCGGCGAACGCGCCCTGCGCGCCCACGAGGTCCTCGACACCGGTGTCGACGGACTGCTCTCCGGCCTCTCACCGTCCATGCGCTGGTACCCGCCGGTGCTCCACATCGACTACGTCGAGGACCGGGACCTGTATCTGACCGGCCGCGGACTGCGCCTCGTCCCCACCTACTTCTGCTGGCAGTCGCCGGTCTCCATGGCCGACCCGGAGCTGCCGCCCACGCTGACCTACCCCCTGCACCACAAACGGCCGCCCGCCCCCGCCCGCCCCGCCGACGCCTCCCTCGCCGCGCTGCTGGGCCGTACCCGGGCGGCGGCGCTGCGTGGCGTCGCGTCCGGCGCGACCACCTCGGAACTGGCGCGCAACCTGGGCATCTCGCCCGCCACCGCGACCCACCACACCACGGTCCTGCGCGACTCCGGCCTGACCTCCAGCCATCGCGTTGGCAACATCGTCCTGCACACCCTCACCCCGCTGGGCGCGGCACTGCTGCGCCGGCGAGTCCCCACGGCACCCGTCGAGTCGTAGTCCCGTCCCGGTCCCGGGCAGTCGCTTTCGCGTCACCCGGCACCCGCGCGCGCCGAGGGCCACCCGCCTCCTCCGTACCGAACGCCCCACCGACACCGGCGGAGCAACGGCCTCCGCCACCCGGCCTGCGACTTTCGAGCCGGTTCGAAGGTGGTCGTGCGCAGGGGGCCGGCGCTGCCAACGTGTCCGGCGAAGCACCGGCGGGGCAGCGAACCGTCCCGCCCGTGACCACCCTCGAAGGGGGAACCCCATGAAGAACGCCATCGCGGCGGGCGCACTCGCGCTCGTCGCCGCGGGCGGCTGTCTGGTCCTGGCGCCTGCCGCGTCCGCGGCGCCGGACGCGTGTGTGACCAGCACCCTGACCACCGGATCGTACGAAGGCGTCGGCACCCAGGTACGGAAGTCGTCGACCAGCAGCTGCAGCGACCTCAACCTGGTGTACACCGACGACAAGACGGTCTACGCCAACGACGGCTACGCCGGCCGTCTCTACCACACCTCCAGCAGCTCGTGGATCACCTGCAACGCGGGCTACATCTGGCTGAAGGACGGCACCTACCCCGTCGACAGCGAACTGCTGTGCACCAACGTCTCCGACAACACGCTGTTCACCGTGGCCAGCGCCGCGAACGGCGGCGACACCGTCAAGGTCGTCCACTGACCCCGATCCCGCATCCGCCGCCGGGCCGTCCGCACCGGACGGCCCGCCGGTCGGCGGGAGGAGAGGAGTGCCCGGATGCTCCGGCGCCCGGTCCTGGTGCGTGCGGCCCTCGCGGCGGCCGTCGCCCTGCTCGCCACCGCGTGTTCCGCCCAGGTCGCCGATGTCGCCGGTCAGCCGTCCGGCACCCGGGCCGCCGCTCCCGTGACCCCGGCCCGCCTCGGCCGCACCCTGCCGGACGACCCCGTGCGCATGGTCCTGCCGGCCACCGGCGCCGAGACCCGCTGGACCCAGGGGCTGTACGTGTTCGGGCAGCAGGTGACCCGCGAGGCCGCCGCCGGCTGTGCGCGCCGGGGCGGGTTCGCGCTGCCCCGGGAGATCCCCCTCGCGTTCATCCGCTTCTTCGCCCTCCCCGACCTGGACTTCATCGCCCGGCACGGCCTGAGCACCAGCGCGGACGTCCCCGCCACCGCGGTCGCGCCCTCCACGGCCCGCACCGCGACCGCGGCGGAGGTACGCCGCTGCCGGGCCGAGGGCGCGAAGGCCGCGGCCGCACTGAGTGACATCTACCTGCCGGTCGAACAGCGGTGGTTCGGTCGACTCGGCGCGCTGGACGACGATCCGGCCACTGTCCGGGCTCGACGAGGGCTCTCCGGCTGCCTGTCCGCGCATGGCGTCCGAGCCGGCGACGAGAAGTCCTTCATGGCGGTGGCGGACTCCCGTCAGAACTCCGCCACCGCGGCCGAACTACCCGCGGTCGAAGGCGAGTTGGGTCGCATCTACGCCACCTGCATGCGCCCTGTCGAGGCCGTCCGCGCGCCCGCCCGGCTCCGCCTGCGCGCCGGATTTCTCACGGAGCACACCGCCGAGATCCGCGCACTCCGGACGAAGCTCCTCCCGGCCGTGCGCCGGGCCGAGCGCCAGTACGGGCTGACCCTGGTGTTCCCGGAACCCTGACCGGCGGGCCCTTGGATTCACCGGCGGGGCCTTGGATTCAAAAGCGTTACGCATTCGCCCGAACTGTCACACTTCTAGAAGAACACCCCGCACCGCAGCAGCACATTCGCGTACGGCCGTGCCTCGCCGGTCCGTACGACCAGCCGCGCGCCCGCCGACAGCTCCTTGAGCTTCTCGTGGGAGACGAGGTCGAGGTCGGGGAAGCGGGCGTCGAGGAGGGCGGTGGCGGCCCGGTTGGCGCCGCGGATCTCGCGGGCGGCCGTCGCGCCCTCCACCACCAGCTCGGCCAGCAGCCCGTCCAGCACCTCCGCGAACGACGGCACCCCGGCCCGGAACGCCAGGTCCACCACCCGGGGCCCGGCCGGGATCGGCATCCCGGCGTCGCACACCAGCACCCCGTCCCCGTGCCCCAACTCGGCCAGCGCGCCGGAGAGATGACGGTTGAGAATCCCTGCCTTCTTCACAGTGCCGAGACCTCGTCCGCCGTCGGGAAGGACTCCTGCGCGCCCTTCCTGGTGACGGCCACCGCCCCGACCCGGGCCGCGTACGCCGCCGCCTCCGCCAGGCCGGAGCCCGTGCCGAGCTTCCAGGCCAGCGCCGCGGTGAACGCGTCGCCCGCACCCGTCGTGTCCACGGCGTCCACCTTCACGGACGGCACCCGGGTGACCCCGTCCTTGGAGGCCACCAACGCCCCCTCCGCGCCCAGCGTCACGACCACCGAACGCGGCCCCTTCGCCAGCAGGATCCGCGCCCAGTCCTCGGGCCGCTCGCTCACACACGCGTCCCCGAGGATCACCTTCGCCTCGTGCTCGTTGACGATCAACGGGTCGCAGGCGGCCAGGACTTCGGAGGGGAGGGGCCGGGGCGGCGACGGGTTCAGCACGAACCTGCTGTCGGGCGCCAGACTCCGTACGACCTCCGCGACCGTCTCCAGCGGGATCTCCAGCTGTACGGAGACCACGCGGGAGGCGTGGAAGAGGCAGGCGGCGGCCTGGATGTCGACGGGGAACAGCTTCCCGTTGGCCCCCGGCGACACCACGATGCTGTTGTCGCCGGACGGGTCCACCGTGATCAGCGCGACCCCGGTCGGCGCCCCGCCGACCAGCACGCCCACCGTGTCGACCCCGGCGGCCCGCTGCGAGTCGAGCAGCAGCCTGCCGTACGCGTCGTCGCCGACCCGGGCCAGCAGGACCGTACGGGCACCGAGCCGGGCGGCGGCGACCGCCTGGTTGGCGCCCTTGCCGCCGGGGTGGACGGCCAGGTCGGAACCGAGGACCGTCTCGCCGGCGCCCGGCCGCCGCTCGACGTCGATCACGAGGTCGGCGTTGGCCGATCCGACGACCAGGAGGTCGTAGTCGTACATGAAGTGACTCCCCACAGTGGTGACTTGGTGTGGTGACCGGTCCGCCGTCAGCCGGTGAAACCGGCCACGTTCTCCTGGGTGACCACCTTCACGGGCACCTTCACCGTCGTCTCCACCTTCTTGCCCTGAGCCGCGCGCAGCGCGTTGTCCACGGCGATTTTGCCCAACTGGCTCGGCTGCTGCGCCACGGACGCGTACAGCGTCCCCTGCTTCACGGCGGTCAGCCCGTCGGGCGTGCCGTCGAAGCCTACGACCGAGACGGACCTGCCCGCCTTGGAACCGAGCGCCTTGATGGCGCCGAGGGCCATCTCGTCGTTGGCCGCGATGACGCCCTGGACGTCGGGGTGCGCCTGGAGCAGGTTCGACATCACGTCGAGGCCCTTGGTGCGGTCGAAGTCGGCCGGCTGCTGGGCGAGGACCTGGATGCCCGGGTAGGCCTTCAGCCCCTTGGCGAAGCCCTCGGCCCGCTCGCGCGCCGCCGACGTACCCGCCTGGCCCTGGAGGATGACGATCTTGCCGCTGCCGCCCAGCTTCTCGGCGACGGTCTTGGCGGCGAGTTCACCGCCCGCGATGTTGTCGGAGGCGACCAGCGTGTCCACGGCCGCCTTGTTGACGCCGCGGTCGACCGCGATCACCGGGATCTTTGCCTTGTCGGCGGCCTTCACGGAGTTGCTCGCCGCGTCGGAGTCCACCGGGTTGACGATGATCGCGCCGTAGTTCGAACTGGTGAAGTTCTGCAGCTGGTTGGCCTGCTGGGAGGCGTCGTTCTGCGCGTCCGTCACCGTCAGGTCCAGGCCCAGCTTCTTCGCCTCGGCCTGCGCACCGGAGCGGATCTGCACGAAGAACGGGTTGTTGAGCGTGGAGAGCGACAGACCGAGCTTGGGCTTGGCCGTCGTGGAGGAGTCGTTGTGCAGGAAGGAGGTCGCGCCGACGATCGCGACGGTGACGACGGCGGCGAGGGCGTACGTGGTCGCCTGCTTGCCCCTGCTGCCACCACCGCCAACGCCCGTACCGCCGACGGGAGTTGCGCCCGCCTTGCGGCGCACGGTGTCCAGCAGGACGGCCAGCGCGATGACGACACCGATGACGACCTGCTGCCAGAACGCCGACACGGAGAGGAGGTTGAGGCCGTTGCGCAGCACCGCGAGGATCAGTGCGCCGATCAGCGTGCCGGACGCCTTGCCGGTGCCGCCCGCGAGGGAGGCGCCGCCGATGACGACAGCGGCGATGGCGTCGAGTTCGTAACCGTCGGCGGCCTGCGGCTGCGCGGACGAGAGCCGGGAGGCGAGGACGATGCCCGCGGCGGCGGCGAACACACCGGACAGGGCGTAGATCGCGAGCTTCTGCTTGGAGACCCGCAGCCCCGAGAGCCGCGCGGCCTCTTCGTTGCCGCCGATCGCGTACATGGAGCGGCCGATGTAGGTCCGCCCGAGGACGAAGGCGGCGATGAGCCCCATCACGATCATCACCAGGACCGGCACCGGAAGCCAGCCGCCCAGTGTGTCACCGAGGTGCGAGACCGAGTCGGGGAAGGCGATCGGGGAGCCCTGCGAGATCACCAGCGACAGCCCGCGCGCCACCGACAGCATCGCCAACGTCGCGATGAACGGCGGCAGTTTGCCGTAGGCGATGAGGAAGCCGTTGACGAGACCGGCCGCGATGCCCGTGGCGATCGCGAGGATCACGGCGAGGACGACCGGGACGCCGTGCTGCGTGGCGCTCCAGGCGAGCACGGTGGCGGACAGGGCGGCCACCGAACCGACCGACAGGTCGATGCCCGCCGAGACGATCACGAAGGTGACGCCGAAGGCGAGGATGGCGGTGACGGCCGCCTGGACACCGACGTTGAGGAGGTTGTCGGTGGTCAGGAAGTCGCCGGAGAGCGCCGACATGGCGATGACGAGGACGATGAGCGCGGTCAACGCGCCGTTGTCGAGGAGGAGTCGGCGGATCCCGGAGACGCCACTCGCCCCCGGCGTGCTCTTGAGCGTGTCAGTGGCCACGGTGGCCCTCCACAGCGGTAGTTGCTTGGGTTGATGTGCTGGGTGTGCTGGGTGTGCTGACGGCGAGCGCCATCACGGAGTCCTGCGTGGCCTGTTCGGCGGAGAGTTCGCCCGCGATCCGCCCCTGGGCCATGACGAGCACCCGGTCGCTCATGCCGAGGACTTCGGGCAGATCGCTGGAGATCATGAGCACGGCGGCACCAGCGGCCGTGAGTTCATTGATGAGTTGATAGATCTCGACCTTGGCGCCGACGTCGATCCCGCGCGTCGGCTCGTCGAGGATCAGCACCTTGGTGTCGGCGAGCAGCCACTTGCCGATGACGACCTTCTGCTGGTTGCCGCCGGACAACGTCCGCACCTGCTGCCCGAGTCCGGCCATCCGCACGCCCAGCTGCTTCGCGATCCGCGCCGCGGCCTCGCGCTGCCCCTTGAGGTCGACGAGACCACCCTTGGTGGCGGCCCGCATGGTGACGAGCCCGAGGTTCTCCGCCACCGACTGGTCGAGGACGAGCCCCTGCCCCTTGCGGTCCTCGGGCACGAGCCCGATCCCCGCGGTCATCGCCGCGTTGACGTCGTGCCCGCGCAACGCGGAGCCGCCGACCTTCACGGCCCCGTGGTCGTACGGGTCGGCCCCGAAGACGGCCCGTACGACCTCCGTACGACCCGCCCCGACGAGCCCGGCGATACCGACGACCTCACCGGCCCGCACCTCGAAGCTGATGTCGTGGAAGACCCCGTCCCGGGTCAGCCCCTCGACGGCGAGCAACGCGGCCCCGGTGTCGGCCCGTTCGCGCGGATACTGCTGCTCGATGGACCGCCCGACCATGAGCCGCACGAGCTCGTCCTCGGGGGTGGAGGCGGGCACCTGCCCCACACTCTTCCCGTCCCGGATGACGGTGACGCGGTCGCCGAGGGCGGCGATCTCCTCCAGGTGATGGGTGATGAAGACGATCCCGACCCCGTCGGCGCGCAGTTGACGCACGATGGAGAACAGCTTCTCGACCTCTTCCGAGGTGAGCACGGCGGTCGGCTCGTCCATGATCAGCACACGCGCGTCGAGGCTGAGCGCCTTGGCGATCTCGACCATCTGGAGCCGCGCGATACCGAGTTCACGCACACGGGCGCGCGGCGACACCTGCACACCCACCCGCTCCAGCAGAACGGCGGCGTCGGCCTCCATCCGCTTCCGGTCGATCATCCCCAGCCGGCGCGGCTGCCGCCCCAGGAAGATGTTCTCGGCGACCGTCAGATCGGGAACGAGGTTGAACTCCTGGTAGATGGTGGCGATCCCGAGCCGGGCGGAGTCCTGCGCACTGTGGATGCGCACCTCCTCGCCACCGGCCAGGATGCGGCCGCCGTCGGGACGGTAGGCACCGGAGAGCATCTTGATGAGGGTGCTCTTGCCGGCGCCGTTCTCACCGAGCAGCACATGGACCTCGCCCCGGCGCAGATCGAAGTCGACGCCGTCCAGCGCGACGACACCGGGGAAGGTCTTGCGGATGCCCTCGATGCGCAGCAACTCGTCGTCGTTGCTCACGACTTGCTCCTTCGAACAGTTTGAACAGGGGCAGTGGGAACCGGGGGTTGCCCGGGGCCCGGCTCACCGCACGAGCGGCGCACGACGAGCCGGGCGGGAAGGGTGACGGACTCCGGCACCCGCCCCTCGATCCGGTCGACCAGGGCGCGCACGGCGGCCCGCCCCAGCTCGGGGGTCGGCTGGGCGATCGCGGTGATCGGCGGATCGGTGTGCACGAACCACCGGATGTCGTCGAACGCGGCCAGCGCGAGGTCGTCGGGAACCCGCAGCCCACGCGCCCGTACGGCGTCCAGGGCCCCGAGTGCCATCAGGTTGTCGGTGGCGAAGACGACCTCGGGCGGCTCGGGCAGATCGAGGAACCCCTCGGTGGCCCGCCGCCCGCTCTCGGCCTGGAAGTCGCCCTGCCCGATGTAGTCCTCAGGAAGGGGGAGGCCGAACTCGGCGAGCGCGTCCCGGAAGGCGTCGACGCGCTCACTGCCGGTCGTGGTGGCGGCGGGTCCCGCGATGATGGCGAGCCTGCGATGCCCCAGCCCGTGCAGATGCGCGACGAGATCCCGGATGGCGGCCCGCCCGTCGGCCCGCACGACGGGCACATCGAGCCCCGGGATCCACCGGTCCACGAACACCATGGGCGTCCCGGCCCGCGCGGCGTCCAGCATGCCCGGGGACCCGCCGTCGGTGGGGGACACGAGCAGCCCGTCGATACGACGGTCCAGCAGCGTCCGTACGTGGTGGTCCTGGAGCTCCGGCCGCTCGTCGGCGTTCCCGATGATCACGCTGTACCCCAGCGCGCGGGCCTCCTCCTCGACGGAGCGGGCCAGCTCGGTGAAGTAGGGGTTCAGCACGTCGCTGATGACCAGCCCGAGGGTGCGGGTCTGATCGGTGCGCAGCGACCGGGCGACGGCGTTCGGACGGTAGTCCAGCGCCTCTACGGCGGCCAGGACGCGGGTTCGTGCGTCGTCGCTGACCGACGGATGGTCGTTCAGGACACGCGACACCGTGGCGACGGAAACCCCGGCCTCGGCGGCGACGTCCTTGATGCTCGCCATCGCCGTTCCACCTCCTCGTGGAATCGATTACACGGAGGATTGGAATCGATTACATGCGAGTTAACAAGGGGGCGTGACCGGATTGTGATGAACGGTGTCGGGTGGAGTTCGGTGGAGCCTTGTGGAGCCCGATGGCTCGCGGGGGTGGCCTGCGGGGTGTCTCACGGCGGTGGTCGGTCGTGCTGATCGGTCGTGCGGATCGGGCTGCCCGGAACGGCGCCGCCACTTGCCCAACAGAACGGCGAATCAGCCCTGTTGTCCGGGGCGAACCGCTCTCCTAACCTGGCGGGCACACACGGGCGCGACACCCCCGATCCCTTCTTGGCACGGGCGCATTTGTTCCGCGTATCGCGGAGTCACTCTCGACAGGAGCCGGCTGGCATGGCGCTCGGAAATCTCTCGCGACGATCCTTCGTTCTGCTGGCCTCCGCTTCGGCGGGCGCCCTGGTCCCGGGCTCGCAGGCATGGGCCGCCGGCCCCTCCGCCGACCCGGCCGCACTCGCCGATTCGCCCCCGCCCCTGGTCCGTGTCCGCTCCGCTTCGAGATCGCTGCCGATTCTGGCCGCCATCGCCAACCAGTACTTCGTCGAGGAGAACCTCGACGTCGACTACGCCCAGTTCGTGTCGTCCCGCCCCACCTTCATCCAGGTCGACCAGCGCGAGATCGAGTTCATCGTCTCGGCGACGGACAACGCCATCAACTACCAGCTGAACCCGGGCAATCCGGCCGGGCGGATCCTGGACAACGTCATCGTCGCGGCGCACGACCTCGGCCTGGGGCTGGCGCTCGTGGGGGCGGCCGGATATCCGACGGCGGAGAGCCTGCGGCATCAGCGGGTGGGGGTCGACGTCCCGCACTCCGGATTCGGACTGCCCGCCGAGAAGATCATGCTCAACGCCGGTCTGGTCGCCGGAACCGACTACACGCTGATCTCGGCCGGTAGCACGCCGGCACGTTTTCAGGGCCTGCTCGACGGGCTGTGGGAAGCGGCCGTCATCAACGCCGAAGGCGTGGTGCGCGCCCGGGAAGCCGGCCTGCCGGTCATCGGGGTCGTGGCGGACACGATCCGGCCGTACCAGGGAGGAATGCTCGCGTCGAGCCGCGGCTGGCTCAAGGACAACCCCGGCACGGCCGTCCGCTTCCTCCGCGCCTTCATTCGCGGCATGACGTGGGTGTTCGACCGACGTCACCGCGACGCGGCCGTTCAGTTACTGGTGGACGACGAGACCTCGCCCGAGCTCGCCGCGAAGATCTACGACCTCAACGTCGCCGCCGACGGTCTCTCCAGACGCGCCGCCCTGAGCCCGGCGGGCTTCCGCAACGTGCTGGAACTGCGTGCCGAGTTCAACGGCTTCGAGCTTCCGGAGGACCTCGACCTGCTCGCCTCGCCGCGGGGCGGGTTGTACGACCTCGGCTATTACCGCGCTGCGGCGCGGAGTTGCGGATACCGGCCGGCTTCGGGTGCGCTCCTGTAGGAAGGCCGGGCTGGTGTGAACGTCTGATCCGTCCCCTGAACTGGCGCGCCCTGTGCGGCAGTCCCGACAGTCCCGGCAGACCAGCGCCTCAAGCCGCGCCGAGCTCGCACCACACGAGCTTCCCCTGGTTGCCGTTTCTGGACACCGGCTGCCAGCCCCACTGATCGGCGCAGGCTCGGACCAGCGCGAGACCGCGCCCGTCCTCCGCGTCGCCGAGTTCCTCCAACGACCGTGGCGGGTCCGGCGGTTCCGGGTCGGCGTCCCAGGCCCCGAGCCGGAGGACTCCGTCGGACCATTCGACTCGCAGGGCGGCGGGCCCCTTCGTGTGCTGTACGGCGTTGGCGACCAGCTCCGTCGCGAGGAGCTCGGCGGTGTCCGCCAGCCGGATCAGGCCGTGCATGGTGAGGATCAGCCGGAGGGTGCGGCGGCTGACGGTGACGGCACGCGGGTCGTTCGGGACGTGGAGGCAGTACTCCCAGGGGCTGGGTGGGATCGGGCTTTCGGGCATGCGTCAACTCCGGTTCGGTGGTGGGGATTCGGAGGGCCGCGGGGGTTGCGGGCGGTGGCATTGCCACAGCCGTCGTGGCAGGACGGAGTGGTGCGCTTCCGGTGTCCCGGTGTTTCCGCAGTGTGTGCGTCGCGTCACTGAAGGTAGACTTAATCATTAAGGCTCTGCAAGCTGATCGCGTAACCTGACCTCGAACGGGTTGCGCTTCCAGGCGCGTTGAGGGGAGCGGTCAATGGCACTGAGGAGCGAGCCGACGGCACGTCAGATGCGGTTGGCGGTCGAGTTGCGCAGGCTCCGCGACTCGGCGGGCCTCTCGGCCCGTGAGGCGGCGACGCTGCTCGGCGTGAGCCCTCCGCAGATCAGTCAGATCGAGGCGGCCCTCGCGGGCGTGAGCGAAAAGCGGCTGCGTCGCCTCGCCGTCCACTACGCCTGCACCGACGAGGAGTTGATCTCGGCGCTGGTGGCCATGGCGACGGACCGGACCCGAGGCTGGTGGGAGGAGTACCGAGGACTGCTGCCAACACCGTTCCGCGACCTGGCCGAATTGGAACAGCACGCGGTGTCCCTGCGGGAGATCCAGTTCCTCTACATCCCGGGTCTGCTCCAGACGGAGGACTACACCCGCGCTCTCTATGCCTACAGGGTCCCTGAACTCCCTCGTGAGGAACTGGAATTGCGGGTCAGGCATCGGATGCAGCGCAAGGTTGTCATCGAGGGACCCGATCCCACTCCGTACGAGGCTGTGATCCACGAGGCCGCACTGCGCATCCGGGTCGGCGACCGGCAGGCCTCGCGAGCCCAACTCGTCCACCTCGTCGAGTTCTCCGAGGCGAACCACGTCACCGTGCGCGTGATCCCCTTCGACCTCGACGGCTTCGGCGGATCATGGACAGCCATGATGCTGGCAGGCGGAGCCGTGGCCAGGCTGGACACGGTCGTACGCGACGGACCCCATGGCGCGGCGTTCATCGATTCCGAGGCCCAACTCGGCGTCTTCCGAACGCTCTTTCGTAAAGTGGAAACCGTGTCACTCGATCCCGAACGGTCGCGTGAATTCATCCACAGGCTGGCCAAAGAGCTGTGAGGCACCCCATGGACCCCCTCGACAACTGGCGCAAGTCGTCCTACTCCGGTGCGGGCGACGGAGACTCCTGCGTAGAGATCGCCCCCCGCCCCACTCACATAGCCATACGCGACTCCAAGACCCCGACCCGCGCGACCCTCACCTTCCCCACCCCCGCCTTCACCGCCTTCGTCGAAGCCCTGAAGCGGGAGCACCCCCACTCCTGACTCCCCACCCCACTGTCACACCCACCCGATACCGTCGACCCATGCCCACGCAGCAGCCGACACCCCCGGGGAACCCCACAGGCGAGCGCCACCTCGCCGTCCTCGAAGGCGTCCTGGAGCGGATCACCTACGCCAACGAGGAGAACGGCTACACGGTCGCCCGTGTCGACACCGGCCGCGGCGGCGGCGATCTGCTCACGGTCGTAGGCGCACTCCTCGGTGCCCAGGCCGGCGAATCCCTCCGGATGGAGGGCCGTTGGGGCTCGCACCCGCAGTACGGCAAGCAGTTCACCGTGGAGAACTACACGACGGTCCTCCCGGCCACCATCCAGGGCATCCGCCGCTACCTCGGCTCCGGCCTCGTCAAGGGCATCGGTCCCGTCTTCGCCGACCGCATCACCCAGCACTTCGGCATGGACACCCTGCAGATCATCGAGGAGGAGCCCAAGCGCCTCATCGAGGTCCCGGGGCTCGGGCCGAAGCGGACCAAGAAGATCGCCGAGGCCTGGGAGGAGCAGAAGGCGATCAAGGAGGTCATGCTCTTCCTCCAGACCGTCGAGGTGTCCACGTCGATCGCGGTGCGCATCTACAAGAAGTACGGCGACGCGTCGATCTCCGTGGTCAAGAACCAGCCGTACCGCCTCGCCTCCGACGTCTGGGGCATCGGCTTCCTCACCGCCGACAAGATCGCCCAGTCCGTCGGGATTCCCCATGACAGTCCGGAGCGCGTCAAGGCGGGGCTGCAGTACGCCCTTTCCCAGGCCACCGACCAGGGCAACTGCTATCTCCCCGAGGAACGGCTCATCGCCGACGCGGTGAAGCTGTTGCAAGTCGACACCGGCCTCGTCATCGAGTGCCTCGCCGAACTCGCCCTGCCGGACGAGGAGTCGGGCGACCCGGGCGTCGTACGTGAAAAGGTCCCCGGCCCCGACGGCGACTCGGAACCCGTCACCGCCGTCTACCTCGTCCCCTTCCACCGCGCCGAACTCTCCCTCGCCGCCCAGCTCCGCCGCCTCCTGCACACGCAGGCCGACCGCATGCCCGGCTTCCACGACGTGGCCTGGGACAAGGCGCTGGGCTGGCTGAAGGGGAAGACGGGTGTGGAGCTCGCGCCCGAGCAAGAAGCCGCTGTCCGGCTCGCGCTCACCAAGAAGGTCGCCGTACTGACCGGCGGTCCCGGCTGCGGCAAGTCCTTCACCGTGCGCTCGATCGTCGAACTCGCCCGCGCCAAGAAGGCCAAGATCGTCCTCGCCGCCCCAACCGGCCGCGCCGCCAAGCGACTTGCCGAACTCACCGGCGCCGACGCCTCGACCGTCCACCGGCTGCTGGAGCTGAAGCCCGGCGGCGACGCGGCCTACGACAAGGACCGCCCCCTGGACGCCGACCTCGTGGTCGTCGACGAGGCCTCCATGCTCGACCTCCTCCTCGCCAACAAGCTCGTCAAAGCCGTTCCCCCGGGAGCTCATCTCCTCTTCGTCGGCGACGTGGACCAGCTCCCCAGCGTCGGCGCGGGTGAGGTGCTGCGGGACATGCTGGCCGACGGGGGGCCCATCCCCGCCGTGCGCCTCACGCGCGTGTTCCGTCAGGCCCAGCAGTCAGGCGTGGTGACGAACGCCCACCGGATCAACTCCGGCCAACACCTCGTCACCGACGGCATGAAGGACTTCTTCCTCTTCGTCGAGGACGACACCGAGGAGGTCGGCCGGCTCACCGTGGACGTGGTGGCGCGCCGGATCCCGGCCAGGTTCGGGCTCGACCCGCGCCGGGACGTGCAGGTGCTCGCGCCCATGCACCGGGGACCGGCCGGCGCGGGCAACCTCAACGGGCTGCTCCAGCAGGCGATCACGCCCGGTCGGCCCGACCTCGGGGAGAAGCGGTTCGGCGGCCGGGTCTTCCGGGTCGGCGACAAGGTCACCCAGATCCGCAACAACTACGAGAAGGGCGCCAACGGCGTCTTCAACGGCACGGTCGGCGTCGTCACCTCACTCGACCCGGTGGAACAGCGCCTCACGGTGCTGACGGACGAGGACGAGGAGGTTCCGTACGAATTCGATGAACTGGACGAGTTGGCGCACGCGTATGCGGTGACAATCCATCGTTCGCAGGGGAGTGAGTATCCGGCGGTGGTGATCCCGGTCACCACGAGCGCGTGGACGATGCTTCAGCGGAACCTGTTGTATACGGCCGTCACCCGGGCCAAACAGCTGGTCGTGCTGGTCGGATCGCGCAAGGCGATCGGACAGGCCGTGCGTACCGTGTCGGCCGGGCGGCGCTGCACGGCACTGGACTTCAGACTGACCGTAAAAAATGATCGATCAAATGAGTCGTGAAGGTCACACAGCACTTCCAGTTGCCGGGGTGGAGGGGGCAGGATGGGGAAGTTGGCGGCACTGAGTGCCGCCAATAGGCCCAATGGTCGACCCCGAGTGCACTCTCCTGCGCCAAATGGGGGATGGTAGAGACAGTCAGGGCAACCTCGAAGAAGAGGCACAACGTCGGTGAGGGATGACGTGAGCGACAACTCTGTAGTACTGCGGTTCGGCGACGGCGAGTACACCTACCCGGTGATCGACAGCACCGTCGGCGACAAGGGCTTCGACATCGGGAAGCTCCGTGCTCAGACCGGTCTGGTGACGCTGGACAGCGGTTATGGGAACACCGCCGCCTATAAATCCGCCATCACCTACCTCGACGGTGAGCAGGGCATCCTCCGGTACCGCGGCTACCCGATCGAGCAGCTGGCCGAGCGTTCCACGTTCGTGGAGGTCGCCTATCTGCTGATCAACGGCGAGCTGCCGACCGTCGACGAGCTCACCGTGTTCAAGAACGACATCACGCAGCACACCCTGCTGCACGAGGACGTCAAGAACTTCTACAAGGGCTTCCCGCGCGACGCCCACCCGATGGCGATGCTGTCGTCGGTCGTCTCGGCGCTGTCCACCTTCTACCAGGACAGCCACAACCCGTTCGACGAGAAGCAGCGCAACCTCTCCACGATCCGGCTGCTCGCCAAGCTTCCGACGATCGCGGCGTACGCGTACAAGAAGTCGATCGGGCACCCGTTCGTCTACCCGCGCAACGACCTCGGTTACGTCGAGAACTTCCTGCGGATGACCTTCTCGGTCCCCGCCCAGGAGTACGACCTCGACCCGGTCGTCGTCTCCGCGCTCGACAAGCTGCTGATCCTGCACGCGGACCACGAGCAGAACTGTTCGACCTCCACGGTCCGCCTCGTCGGCTCCTCGCAGGCCAACATGTTCGCCTCGATCTCGGCCGGCATCAACGCGCTGTGGGGCCCGCTGCACGGCGGCGCCAACCAGTCGGTCCTGGAGATGCTGGAAGGCATCCAGACCAACGGCGGCGATGTCGACTCCTTCATCCGCAAGGTGAAGAACAAGGAGGACGGCGTCCGCCTGATGGGCTTCGGCCACCGGGTGTACAAGTCCTTCGACCCGCGCGCCAAGATCATCAAGGCCGCCGCGCACGACGTCCTCTCGGCCCTCGGCAAGTCCGACGAGCTGCTGGACATCGCGCTGAAGCTGGAGGAGCACGCGCTCTCCGACGACTACTTCGTCTCGCGCAACCTCTACCCGAACGTCGACTTCTACACCGGCCTGATCTACCGCGCCATGGGCTTCCCGACCGAGATGTTCACGGTCCTGTTCGCCCTGGGCCGCCTCCCGGGCTGGATCGCCCAGTGGCACGAGATGATCAAGGAGCCCGGATCGCGCATCGGGCGCCCGCGCCAGATCTACACGGGGGTTGTCGAGCGGGACTTCGTGCCGGTCGAGGGTCGCTAGACGCTCCGCCGGGCCCGCCGGTTGTTGTCTGCGGGCCCGGCGGGGGCTGGTCGCGCCCACGCGGCGGAGCCGCACATGTCACAGCCCCGCGCCCCTGAAAAGACAGGTCTGCTGCAACACGGCGCCCCTTTGACTCCCTGCCGCTGAGCGGCGAGTGAGCCGAAGGGGCGCGTCGTTGTCGAGAGGCCGAGCGCGCGGAGGCTCGCAGGGCGGAGCACGGTCGGCCTCTCGGCCTGATCCACGACGCCCCAAGGTCCTGGTCCTCGACGAACCGACGACCGGCCTTGACGTCGTCACCC